>NZ_FODB01000017.1 GCF_900110265.1 Vreelandella aquamarina
CAGTTGTTGGAAGGGCTTGTCGCGGCGGAAGTTCTCGACAGCGTCATAGTCGCTCATGCCCAGACACAGCAGGCCCAGGTAGCTCTTGATCACGTCACTGGTGCGCATGCCCAGCGTGGTGGGGAAGCGGCTGTCGATGCTGTCGACGCCAGCGATCTCGAAGCATTGCCCGATGATGGACAGCCCGGCGTGGCTGGTGAGGGTGCGGCGACTGGCGCGGAACTTTATGTTGGGCATGGCACTGTCTGGGTGAATGGCGATAATGGCTATATTGCCATGCAGGTCAGTGGGTTAGAAGTGCTTCCGGGGGCCGGTCTCACGGATTCAGGTAATAGATAGAATAGCTACTTAAAGCATAGGTATAGGTTCGTTGAGGTAGTCACCTAGAACCGTATCCTGTAGATTGGTCCCTGGTGATAGGTTCCAAAGACGGTTTTCTACCCCACGGGCAATCAAGTGAATCACTGCAGATTCGATAGCGGACATTACCGCTAACTGCACGGGCTCATTCGTGGTGATACCTGCCTCTGCTTCTAGCAAACGCCTAAAGTCGATGAAGCGATACACGCCAGCTCTGAGCTCTTTAGAGTAAATGGTTTTGGTGGTAGTGACGTTGGCAAGTATTTCACCGGTGGATATTTCTACCGCGCGCAAATTCACCGTGACTTGATCGACTTGATACTGACCCGATGCCCCGATACCAAAGTACTCCGCCCCCGCACCGCCCGTGCGGACATTGGATTCATAAGCGATAATGCCTCCTTCGAGCATCACGGATGCAGCGCGAAGTGAAGGCAAGGTATCGGGCTGGCCAAAACGCTCGAATTCAGCGCGAATGATGCGTCGTTCGGTCAACAGGTTCTGTAATCCCACCCTTTCTAAAGGTATAAACCAGCCTGAATCAGCCAGCGCACCTGTAAGCATGGCGGCGGCCCCTTGTGTGACAGCGGTTGAAAAAGTGCTGGCTGGGGCGGGTCGATATTGTCCGGTTTGATCTCTAAAGTCATATACAGAAACGAATATTTTTCCCGCAGGAGGCGGTAAAGAGACCAAGTCTTGATAAGTGGCGCCCCTCGGCGTTAGCGTTGCCTGGGCTCCTTCTAAATTTTCTGACGTGGCTACCATTCCAGCGCACCCGCTGAGTAGCCCAGCAATGACGATCGAGGCAATTATTTTCATGGTGTTCCCCTGAATACCTTAAGCCGTACTTTGTTGTAACGTGTACTTTTGATCATTAAGGGTTGAATAAACCGCCTACGCTAATTTCAGTCACGTCGCCGGTTATTTTATCGACGACACGAACCACTAACTGTCCGCTACTATCACTGACGACAACGCCAAACTCGTCGCTATCGAAACTACCTTCGTCGACTTCTCCACGACTGACATCAGAAATCAATTGGGAGATCAACCGGCTCTCCAAGTTTTGTAGTAGACGTTCCGTTGATGATAGAGACTGTACACTGCGTGTGTTCGGGTCCGTCGTCGTGTCCTGTGCCTGTGCTTTACCTAATAAGTAGCTACCCACAAAAGGGTCACCACCAAACGAAGGGTTGATGGGCTGATAGATCAAGTTGCCTGCCTGTGCTTGCGTTACCGCTATCGTCATTAGTCCTATGCTGGCGACTTTCTTTAACGTTTTCATCAAAATATCTCCTCTTTCCCCAAGTCTCTGTCCGAGGTCAAAGCGGCTGAGAGCTGCTGTTGGAGTAGTGCGTCTTCGACGATTTTTACAGCGTCTCCCGCTACGCGATCAGCCTCGCTGATTCTTGGAGAAAGCTGCGTTCTAAAGTACATCCGGCTGCCTTCCATGACCCATACCTGACTGCCCCATCGAGCATCAGGGCGCTCTTGAATGGTGATAGTGGCATTGCCAATGATGACGTTATCCATTGCTCGCTGGCTAAAGGCGCGGTAGAACGTTTTTCCTGCCATGGTGATGGTACGGTCGACCATGATTCCGGTCAGTTCACTACTGCCAGTTGACCGGCCTTGTATCTCTGGTCCGTCCGGGCTCGATAATTGGTTAATCGCATCTACCTCGGCCTGCTCATTTCTGGTAAGTGACGATGCATCGGCTGGCTCATTTGGTTGAGCGTTAGCAATGCTTGTTAAACACCATAAGAGAGCAATAGAAATTTTATGCTTAGCAGCCATGATGCTTATCTCTCATTGAGTCATTGCGGATGCCGCTGCAGGCTGCGCGCCGTTTCGATATTAGGCAAAATGGGTCCCAGGTTTTGATGGATCCAATTGAGCGCTTGAATTCGATTGTGCACGTTGATTTTTCTAAAGATGTTGTAAAGATGTGATTTAACCGTGTGCTCACTCACAAAGAGTTTGTCGGCAATTTGTTGATTGGAAGAGCCTGCACTGAGTAACGAAATGATCTCCATTTCTCGGTTGGTCAAGCCGCAGGCAGGGCGAAACGCGTTGCTTTGGTACTTTCGGTAAAAAAGAATCAAACGGGCCATCAAATCCCGCGACATCCACAGCTCCCCCTCCAACAGCGCGTGGATACCTTTACAAATCACTTCCAGGCTTTCGTTACGATAAAAGACCCCCTTGAGTTGGGCACAGGACAAAGCCTCCAGCGCGTGGTCCATATCGCGGATGTTGAAAGCGGCCAGTGAGGTTTTGGCCAGGCTATCGGGAAGGTTTTCCTGCCACTCGGGTAGCTCCTCTACGCCGATGTGATCGCTATCGATAAGGATCAGCAGTTTGTTGGGAAGGGTGGCAGGCAGCGGCCTGCGCGGTGAATGAATGCTGACCGTACAGCCCGTGTGTTCGTGTAAATAGTCGGCAAAAAGCTGCGACTGGGGGCTTTTTTCGGTGACGATGTACACCAAGCCGTGCGTTTTTTCTTGGGACATTGGGGAGGCCTCATGAGCGTAAAGCGTGAGTAGGTGACCAAATGAGTGTTGCCTATAAGATGCATTTCGTAAAGATTTGTTATCAAAATAATCATAAAAGTAATTTGAACTTTGTTATTACTTTTTTGTAACATATAGTTCAAGCTATTGTTTTTAGATGCATTTAACAGTGGATGATGGTCATGACTGTGCTGAGTGATAAGATACACTGAGTAACATTGAGTCGCCTTTAGCTGTGTTCTCTATAGGCGTAAACTGACCCCATCATGTGAAGGAGTCACCCCTATGAATGCAGCCAATACGCTCGTTTTAGCCAGTGGAAATTCTGGAAAATTAAAAGAATTCAATCAGTTGCTATCACCCCTTGGGCTGGATGTTCGCCCCCAGGCGGAGTTTGATGTGCACGATGTCGAAGAGACAGGACTAACGTTCGTTGAAAATGCGCTGTTAAAGGCGCGTGAAGCGAGTCGCGTAAGCGGGTTACCGGCGCTCGCCGACGACTCAGGTCTGGAGGTCGATGCGTTGCATGGAGCGCCTGGCATTTACTCTGCTCGCTATGCCGGTGAGCCGAAAAGTGACGAGCGTAACAACGAGAAACTGCTGGCAGCGCTGAGTGAGTGCGCGGAAGGCCAGCGCACGGCGCGTTACTGGTGTGTGTTGGTCTATTTACGCCATGCAGAAGACCCGGTACCGGTGATCGTCCAGCGTAGTTGGGAAGGAGAAGTATTGGCTCATCCGCGTGGCGAGGGCGGTTTTGGCTACGATCCGCTGTTCTGGCTACCCGATCAGGGGATGAGCGTGGCAGAACTACCCAGTGAAACGAAGAACCGCTTGAGCCATCGAGGCCGTGCGTTACACACGTTGGTGGACATTCTAAAGGTGGCGCATGGCTAATCGATTGCCGCCGCTCTCGCTTTATATTCATACGCCGTGGTGTGTTCGCAAATGTCCTTACTGCGATTTCAACTCCCATGAGCCCGACAACCGCGAACTTCCCGAAGTGGCCTATTTGGCCGCCTTGCTGAGTGATTTGGACGGCGATTTGGCGCTGGCGTCTGGCCGTACTCTTCAAACCATTTTTATTGGTGGCGGCACGCCTAGCTTGCTATCGCCGACGTTTTATCGACAGTTATTCGATGGCATTCGTGAGCGGCTCGCCTTTTCGCCTAGCATTGAAATCACCCTGGAAGCCAATCCAGGCACGACCGAGCAGCAGCGGTTCATTGGTTATCGGGAAGCCGGTATCAATCGATTGTCTTTGGGGGTGCAGAGTTTCCGCCCCACTCAACTGAGTGCGTTGGGGCGAATTCATACCGGCAACGAAGCGGTGACTGCCATCGGTGAAGCCAGAGCGGCGGGATTCGATAACCTCAATATCGATCTCATGCACGGCTTGCCCCAACAAACACCTGAGCAATCCATGGAAGATATTGATCAGGCGCTTGCCCTCGATCCTGAGCATCTTTCGTGGTACCAACTCACCCTGGAGCCCAATACGGCGTTTTTTTCTCACCCTCCTCCTTTGCCGGAGGAGGAGGCGTTGTGGGACATTCAGGAAGCAGGTCACCAGCGTCTTGAACAGGCTGGCTTAAAGCGCTACGAAATTTCCGCTTATGCCCGCCCAGGGCTACAGAGCCGCCATAACCTGAACTACTGGCGATTTGGCGACTACCTGGGGATTGGCGCAGGCGCTCATGGAAAACTCACCCAAATAGACTCCCAGGGGGCGTGGCAGATTGAGCGGCGTTGGAAAACACGCCAACCCGATGCCTACCTGCGTCGCGCTAACGACCCACGTGGTTTTGTGGCAGGTCAGCAGCTCATCGAACCCCTGGAGCTGCCCCTTGAGTTTGCCATGAACGCGCTGCGTTTAACCGAAGGGGTACCATTGGCGGATTGGGCGGCTCACACTGGCCAACCAGAGGCACTGTTACTTGCGCGTTTACACAGTGCTCAAGAAAAAGGACTTTTAATGGAAATGCCTGAAAAGCTGCGTGCATCGCCTCAAGGTCTATTATTCTTAAATGAGTTGCTGGCCTTAATCAGCGAAGAGTGATCAGTACAAGTGAAGTGATCAGTACAAGTGACCAGCGATCAATAAGGCAATAACCCAATCATAAGCAAGGAGTGAGTGATGCGTATTTCTCGACTACTGACCCCACTGGCAGCGGCGATATTACTGGCTGGCTGCGCGACGTCCGATCCTTACGGCGGTCAAACGCAGCGCTCGAGCACCGCCATGGGCACCGGCATTGGTGCAGCGATTGGTGCAGCGGCGGGCGCTTTATCCGGTGATGGCAGTACGAGCCGTCGTGACCGTGCGCTAATTGGCGCCGCAGTAGGCGCGGCTGCCGGCGCGGGTATGGGTGCTTATATGGACCGTCAAGAGCAGCAGTTGCGTGACAATCTGCAAGGCTCGCGTATTGAAATTGACCGCCGTGGCGATGATATTGTGCTTAACATGCCTAGCAGCGTCACGTTCGGGTTTGATTCCGCTGAACTCACAGCTGATGCGCGCAGCGCCCTGAACGAAGTGGCGAATGTTCTCACTCAGTACACCGATACCCGTGTAAACATTGCCGGCCACACGGACAGTACCGGTGATGCCAGCTACAACCAGCGCCTTTCAGAGCGCCGTGCCCAGTCGGTTGGTAGCTACCTGAGTCAGAACGGCGTGTCCTCCATGCGGTTGAACACCATGGGCTATGGTGCTAACCAGCCGGTGGCAAGCAATGCTACCGAGCAGGGCCGCGCGCAGAACCGTCGTGTAGAAATCACCCTGACGCCTACCGGCAACGGCCAGTAATATGCGTTAATCTCGGCATTGCCGTCCAACGCCCGCTATGCTCACATAGCGGGCTTTTTTTTTGTTCAATTGCTAGCGAGCTGCCATGCTGTCGTATCAACACGCCTACCACGCCGGAAACTTTGCCGATGTCCAGAAGCATTTAACGCTTTTTGCGGTGGCTGATTATTTATTACGTAAAAAATCAGCAATTACATATGTTGATAGTCATGCGGGGAGAGGCCTCTATCCGCTAGCCTCCAAAGAGACCCAGCGGCTTCAAGAGTATCGGGAAGGCATCGCTCCGCTCTGGCAGGCACGACAGCAGCTGAGCGACCCGTTGCTTAGCCGTTGGCTTACCGCTTTGAATTCAGCGCAACCCAACGCTGATGTGCTATCTCACTACCCGGGGTCACCCTGGTGGCTTGCTAAGGCGCTACGTGACCATGACCAACTGCGTCTATTTGAACTACACCCGGGTGAGCATGAACATTTGAGTGGTCAGACGCTGCCAAAGCAGGCACGTCGCGTATATGGCGATGGGTTGCAGGGGCTGAAACAGTTGGTGCCGGTGTCGTCGCCACGAATGTGCGTGTTAGTAGACCCTAGCTACGAGCGCAAAGCGGAGTATCAAGGGGTCGTTGAAACCGTTGCTTATACCCTGGAAAAAGCGCGCCACGCCGTGGTGATGATTTGGTACCCGCTGCTGCCTGCTGGGCATCACGAAACGTTGCTCAGCGGCCTTGAAGCGAGTGGCATTCGCAAGATTTGGCACAGCGAGCTGCTGTTACGGGCCGCGGGGGAGAGTGCGCACGGGATGTACGGTAGCGGCATGGTGGTCATCAATCCGCCCTGGGGGCTGGATGAGCAGCTTGCTGCAGCGATGTCGCAGGTGACACCACTGCTGGGGAGCGACAGCCACTACCGCGCTAAATGGCTTGTAGGTGAGTAGTGGCGGCGAGTGGCGGCGGCGAGTGGTGGGGACTATTTACCGATGCAGAATGTATAAAACACTTTAAAAACATAGGTTTATGAGGATCGTGGAGCACTATTGGAGTGCTGAAATTTGCGAAAAAAAGTGTAAATATTGGCAAATTTCCTCGGCGTCGGCCCCTGACGACCCATTTTAAACTGGGATAAGTGGGAAACTGGGAGCCTTGTATACGCTTTTATCTCTATGAAATCAGTGCCTTGAGATCGCTATTTCAGCCCCTTCTGCCAAACAAAATTATAGTAACATCGTTTTCTAAACGGATCCGTTCTCATTTTGAACGGACTTGACGCACAACGTTGTTGTGCATAAAATGACTAAAAAGCGATCAGGTAACTATGGCGGTTGAATTCAGGGATATATGGCTGGAGGCTTTCTACGACGAAGACCAAAGCCACAAGAAAATACCCAGCACTATTGAAGGCGCTCTGTTCAGAAAGATTCAGATTCTGGATGCCGCGACGCAGGAGTCAGACTTGAGGATTCCGCCGGGTAACCGTTTTGAACATTTGCAGGGAAACCTTTCTGGATGGTGTTCCATTCGGGTTAACAAACAGTATCGCCTGATTTTTCGCTGGGAAGATGGCACCGCCCAAGATACATATCTAGACCCGCATGTTTACAAGGGCTAGAGGAGGTTATGGTAATGAGGAATACAAAACGTCGTCCAGTGACAGTTGGCGAAATGCTGGTCAGCGAGTTTCTGGAGCCGATGAACATCGAAATCAGTGAGCTTGCCGAAGCAATGGGTGTGCACAGAAATACACTCAGCCGGATTGCGCATGACAAAGGCACGCTGACAGCACCCATGGCCATCAAACTCGCAGCGGCTTTGGGGAATACGCCAGAGTTCTGGCTGAATGTTCAGCACGCAGTTGAGTTATGGGATGTTCGTCATCGTGCCTATGAGCAGGAAGCGAAAAATGTGAAACGGGTAAAGCCGCAAGTACTGCCACTAAAGCAGGCCTGAAGAACATATCGGGTTTCCATCTGTTCACTGTGTCCCTCAACCTCTAGAGCAGTCGGGTTTTCGGCCAGGAGTGAGCAAACTGATACCCCATTGCCTTGTAGCCTTTCTCGCGCTTTCGGAACATGCGTTCAAGCATTGGCAGACTGACGTCCAGTCGAGGCAAGTCAAAGCCTTCTCCTATGTACTTCCCGGTTGCAACAATAACTTGAGCTTTATATAACTGCGATTCCGCCGTTTGACGCTCTCTGACGCGCATCCCTCCGCGCAATACTACCGACGATATGGATTCAGCTTCCAACAGCCTGGCCAACGTCTCAGCATGATCGCGTCGCTCTGTGAGCAAAAGGCAGTTTGCATGATTTTTCACACTATGTACGACATCCCGAATTATCTCCCGGTTGCGGGCGCTGCTTTCCGGTAATTTTCAACCCAGTTGTCCAAATAGCTGCAACTTACCTTCTGCGATTTATGTGATGAGTGAGCAAATGAGCACGGTCGTCCAGGGTCGAAAACAGGATTGCAAAACAGATCCCGACAGTAGTTCCTATGAGGGTATCCACTACCCGCTCTTGCACCATGGCCATGCCGGCAAGGTCAGGCGCCGCCAGATAACTCATCAGCAGCGCCATGGGTGTAACCAGAATCTGGCCCAGCCCGTAATTCGATCCGATGATGATCTCGGTGGCGAACGACAGTATCACCACCAGAACAATAATGGTCCAAACAGAGGGCTGGCTTAGCAGCACCAAAGCTACAAGAAGAGCGCCAAATACGTTGCCTACGGTGCGCTGTAGGGCTCGACTCATGCTGATATGCAAATGGCTACCCTGTAACACGGCGACAGCGCCCATGGCAGCCCAACCAGCATGCTGCCCACCAAACCCATAAGCAACATAAGCTGCCACGGCGGAGCCCAACGTCATGCGGGCCTGGCGGGCCGGCCTTTGAACCAATCCTGTGCCACCGGTGTATCGTGGCGGAACACCTCGGTGGTCATCACCACCAGCCATGCAAGGCCTGCCGCCAATGCAGTGGCAGCCGAGCGTTCGATGACAGAGGAAAAGTCATCAACCTGCCCCATTGAGACGCTGGCGGCGAATATGAAGATCAACGCACCTGGCGGGCCGAAATTGGCAACGTTGACGATGTAAAACAGGATACCGCACACCAGTGCCAGAATGGCTAGTTGGCCAACCATGGGCACCTCCAGCCAAGCCACGAGGGACATCAAAAAGACGGTTGCCGTCTGGCACAGTAAACAAAGGAAAACAGTAATACCCCGGCGTGACGGCGCCGCAAAGCGGCCGAACAAAGCCACTAAGGTACCTAGCGAAGCAAAACCAATCAGGTGAGAAAAGGCAGATAGCTGGATCAGCGGAAGCACAACCAGCGCCGCGATAGCGACTTGTAGTCCGGCCAGGGCCGAATTCCTGAAACCAGGCTGATTAAACTATAGCAAGGCTTTCTTTTAACTGTGGCCGTGAAAGCAGAAACCGAGTTGCGGCTAATCGACTTTTTAATCTGGATAAGCGTGGATGCACCCGACCTCCGACAAATTTAGATAACCACCTACGTGATTAGCATACTAACCTTGTGCTTCGTTGATCTATTCGGAGTTTCCGCAATCGAGGCGCGCCCTAACGAGATTTTTTGGTTTTGGAGATTCCCTCATCACACCATACGTTTAAGTGTTTCGTCTCTTTTCACAAAGTGATGAATCAGTGCCATACCAATATGACCAACAATCAAAACGGTCAAAATCCACGCGATTGGCGAATGGAGCTGTCCCACGGCTTGGGCCCAGGCAATTTCCTCACCCTCAGCAAAAATCTCGATATCGAACGCCGTAACGCCATAGCCACCCCCCAGCATGACCATCATCCCGGTTATCGGCATCAGCAGCAGGCCAAGATACAACGCCCCATGACCGGCCTTGACCAACATAGCCTGCGCTGGATCTTGCTGCGGGCGCTGATGGCGCTGGCCAGCGGCCCAGGCCAGGCGTACCAGAATCAGCAGCAGCATCAGCGAGCCTATGGAGATATGCCAGGGCACCAGCGTTTGTCCTACCCAGTGTTCGCCGTCGGCGATTCGATCACCAAACTTGAGCAGCTGCCAGAACACCAGCAGGGCCATCGACCAGTGCAACAGTTTGGTGAGAGCGCCGTACCGCTCACGTGAGTCGTGGACCATGATTTGGTTCTCCGTTTTTTGGATTTCATTACCATTGTAGGTGGTGCCGGGGAAGTTGAGGCCAGAATGTACACTCAATCAGACCTCATCTCAATGTCACTGTCTACTGGCGGCGTCCAGCCTGAGTAGCGCCTCTTCCGGTAGTGACAGGTTCACCGAAGCCAATATCTCATCCAGTTGAGACAGCGATGTGGAACTGACAATCGGTGCGGTCAGTTCCGGCTGGTGGAGCAGCCAGGCTAGTGCCACTTGGGACGGTTTTGCTGAGAGCTCCTGCGAAACGGCCATCAGGGTATCCAGAATGCGCAGCCCACGGTCGCTGAAATAACCTTTGAGAAAGTCAGCCCGGGGGTTGCCGTCGAGGTCTGACAGCTGAGCGTATTTGCCGGTCAGAAATCCACTGGCCAGGGAAAAGTAGCTCACCACGCCAAGACTGCACTTGCTTGCGACTTTCGCCAGCGACGACTCGAAATCAGCCCGGCCATGTAGGTTGTACAGTGGCTGGATCAGCTCATAGCGCGTGAACCCATGGTCATGGGATACGGCCAGCGCCTGCTCCAGTCGATCGGACGAATAATTGGAGGCGCCGATGGACCGCACCTTACCGGCCTTGATCAGCCGGTCAAATGCGGCCAGTGTTTCCTCCAAGGGGACTTCCTGATCATCAATGTGGGCGAAGTATACATCCAGGTAGTCAGTACCCAGACGTGACAACGAATCCTCAATTGCAGCTTCGATATTGGCTGCAGAGAGCCCTTTACGACGCTCCAGCATACCGACTTTGCTCATGAGAATAACGTCATCACGACGTCCATGCTTTTTCAGCCATCGACCGATAACCGCTTCCGACTCGCCACCCTCAAGGCCCGGTGCCCAGGCAGAATAAACGTCGGCCGTGTCAATGGCGTTGAAGCCCTGCTCCACGAACCGGTCGAGTAGCTGAAAAGAGCGATTATCATCGGCTGTCCAGCCAAACACGTTTCCGCCAAACACCAGTGGGGCTATCTCCAAACCGGATTTCCCAAGGGGTTTCTTCTGAAGACTCATGATGCCTCCCTCAAAAAATAACTGTCAGTGGGTGAATCGGCCGGGTGGCCCCGGCCGATGATTTCAGGCAATGCTTTCCACAATGCCACCTTCAACACGCAGGGCTGCACCTGTGGTGGCACTGGCCTGTGGAGACGCGGCATAGACACAGAGACTGGCAACTTCTTCCGGTTCCGCAAAACGTCTGAGCAGCGTGGAAGGTCGGTTTTCGTCCAGGAACAGAGTTTCCATTTCTTCGGGAGAGACTCCCCGCTCAGCCGCCAGGTCGGCCATCATGGCCTTGGTGCCTTCAGTACGGGTCGGACCGGGAAGGATGCTGTTCACGGTCACACCGGTACCGGCAAGAACCTTGGCCAGTCCCCGGGAAACCCCTTGCAGCGCCGCCTTGCTCACGCCGTAATGCACCATCTCGGAGGGAATATTCAGCGCCGATTCACTGGAGATGAACTGGATACGGCCCCAGCCGCGGGCCTTCATGCCGATGGCATAATGCCGGGCGAGTCGAACACCACTCATCACGTTTACCTGGAAGATCTCTTCCCAGGCAGCATCGTCAATGTCAAAGAACGGAACGCCGCCATAAATACCCAGATTGTTGACCAGAACATCCACCTCAGGCAGCTGTTCGATGATGGTTCGGCAGCCTTCAGCGGTACCCGGGTCCGCGATAATGCCTTTTGCATCGTCCCGACCGCTGGTTCTGGCTATCTCGGCCAGGGCCTTATCCACTTTGGCCTGGTCACGCCCTACGACGGTTACCGAGGCACCGGCCTCGGCCAGTCCCTGGGCAATGGCCAACCCGATGCCCGCAGTGGATCCGGTTACCAACGCTTGTTTTCCGGTAAGTTCAATCTTCATTATTCTGTTCCTCTTGCCAATGATTTTTGAGGGGCCATCGCCCACTCAGCCAAATTGAAACGCCGACAATTGGGTTTCCATCACCTGTTCTGAGTAAACCTTCTTACCGGGCGCCGCGTCCGCCGCCCCCGCTGCCACCATCAATGGGATCAGGTGTTCCTCGTCTCCATGCGGATGACAATCGAGGGCATGCGGTGCCTGAAACCATTCCCTCAGGCGCTGATAACGAACTCCGGAGTCACCTTCGATCGCGTCCGTCAGCCAGTCATCGAATGCCTCGGAAAGCGGCGTAAACCGCTTGTCACCGTAGCCGCGCATGTTGTGGAAGCTCATGCCACTGCCGAGAATCAACACACCCTCGTCACGCAGTGGTGCCAGAGCCCTGCCCGCTTGCAGGTGCGCCTCAGGGTCCAGATCCTGGCGCAACGACAACTGGACCACGGGTATATCAGCATCTGGGAACATCACTTTGAGCGGAATAAACATTCCGTGATCGAAACCTCGCGCGGAATCCTCAAGGGTGTTTTGCTGTGCCCCGACCAGAAGACGACTTATGCGATGCGCCAATGCCGGCGCACCCGGAGCCGGATAAGTCAACTCATAGGTGTGGTCGGGAAAACCGTAATAGTCATAAATGAGATCGGGCTGGTTGCCGGCGGTCACACGAAACTCTGGAGTGCGCCAGTGGGCGGATACCAGCAGGATGGCCGTCGGCTTTTCTGGCAAACGCCCGATGACGCTTTGAAGAAAGTCGGCCATACCGTCCCACGTATTGCGGGGATTCCAGTCCATGAAGAAACACGGGCCGGCACCATGGGGAATAAAAAATACCGGCTGTCTGACAGGTACTCTTGGTTGCGTGGGCATCGACAGGCCTCCGAAGGTTTAAACAGTTCAGATATCACAATGAACAGGTTATATTGACACCAATAAAAGGAGAATAGACTCAAAAAGGGATCTGTTTTAACTGAAGGTAGGAAATAGATGCTGGACCGATACACAAGCATGCAGGTATTCGTTCAGGCAGTCTCCAGAGGTAGTCTGTCTGCCGCCGGCCGGGAGCTGAACATGTCGCCGGCAATGGCCACAAAACATCTGGATTCACTGGAAACCAGGCTCGGCGCGAAATTGCTTCATCGAACCACTCGTCAATTAACACTAACAGAAACCGGTCGGGAATACCTGGTGGCCTGTCAGCGCATTCTTCAGGATCTTGAAGAAGCGGAGTCCGAAGTGTCTGCCCAGCGACATCAGGCCATGGGCCGATTACGTCTGAATGCACCGTTATCCTTTGGTACACGCTTCATCGCGCCGTTGATACCGGAATTCACCCGCCGTTACCCCCTTGTTGAAGTGGATCTTGGCCTGAGCGACACCCAACAGGATCTACTTAAAGACAGCTGGGATCTGATTGTCCGCATCGGACACCTCGCTGATAGCGACCTCAGGGCCCGCCGCCTCGGTAATTGCCCGATGCGACTTTGCGCCTCGCCTGAGTATCTGCAAAAACATGGAACCCCTAACCGGGTTGCCGAACTCTCAAACCACAATTGCCTAAGCTACAGCCTTTCCTCAGCGCAACGCAGTGGTACCTGGGCATTCGGCCAGGATGGTCAGATCCAGGTGCCTGTAACAGGTAACCTCATGGCCAACAATGGCGACGCACTTCTTGCTGCCGCCGTTCAGGGCCAGGGCATCATATATCAGCCCAGCTTTATCGTGTCCGAGGCATTGGCCAGTGGCACTCTGGTTGCTTTTCAACTTGATCATCCTCCCCTGGAACTCGGCGGCCTGCACGTGCTATTCGCGCTTGATCGTCGGTTACCCCTCAAAGTAAGAGCGATGATCGACTATCTGGTTGAGGTTTTTGAGAACTCGCCATGTGGGCCGTCGTAAATCTTATCCTTTCTAATCAAGGCCCCTCTCTACACCTGTACACTGTTCCAACAGTCAGACTTAGTTCGCAAAAAAGCCTTAATTCGCCCGGAAAACGTTATTTTTACTGTTTTTTCGGTTTTTTACTCTTTGAATATCAATAACTTATTAATCATCCCCGCCTTTGTGCCCTTTAAGGGTAATTCTACGGTTCTCCCTCAAGACGAATATTTCTGATCATTGCTCTGACGATTCAAAAGCAAACAGGAGTATTTATGACTAAACAATCAAACACCACCACAGAGTGTCTGCTGACTTATGAAGAGGTTTGCACGGTTCTGAAAATGTCGCAGGCAACCTTGAGGCGATACGTAAAGCAGGGCAGATTTCCCGCACCAGTAAAACCGAACCCCCGGGGTCGAGCGGTGCGCTTTCGCTATCAGGATGTAAAGACCTGGTTGGACAATTTGTGAGTGGGGTGAGGCAATGCAATATAAATTGAACGAAAATGGTTTGTTTTATCTGCATTCTGAACGCTGGCAACGTGTTGGCGACTGGATTCGAGTGCTATCGCGAACACGCCTACCAGACAAACGGCACGGACACGGGGCTCTTTTGGAGTGGAAAAACTATGACGGTGAAATTATTCGTGAAGTTGTTTATGCCCGTGACCTCAACAGCGAACACTCCCGACAAATCAGGGATATGTTGGTTGATAGTGGCTACCCATTAGCACCAGGTGGAGCAAGCTGGAACCGGCTTCAACACTATCTGTTGGAACAGATGGCGCTGGCCGAACCGGCGACAGTGGTGAATCGCACGGGTTGGCACGGCTCTGTGTTCGCTACGAGTAACTGGACGATTGGAGCCGCTGACGAACCACACCATTTTGTAGGCCAACTGTCTGGTTCTCCGACGTTGCAGGAGTCCGGCAGCCTGAGTGACTGGCAAACGTATGTTGGTCAGTTGTGCCGAGGCAATCTCTTAGCCATTTTTTGTAAGGCGGGGTTTGTCGTAGAGGAACAGGTTCAGGGGCTCATATGAGCGCTTCTGCGCCCGAGAACCGTTCTGACCCGTCTTGGAACCATGATAGTAGACCAGTCGCAAGGAACGGTGGCCGTTCTTGTCTGGTTCGCGTTTCTGGATAGTGATTTTCATGTTTTGCTCCTTTTGTGCTCCGAGTGCTCCGAAAACTTATACTCGGAGCACATACGGAGCAAGAGGGGGCAAAACGGATCAAATTTCCTGCAAAGAAATAGAATAAAATTCTTTATAAAACAATTACTTGTTTTTATTTTGTTGGATGCTTTTCGATCTTTTTGGCCGTTTCACTTCCCGATGCAGAAGCTGCCAAAAATTTCGCCGAGCAGATCATCGGCGCTAAATTCACCGGTGATCTCTCCTAGCGCCTGCTGAGCATCCCTTAGGTCTTCGGCAAGCAGCTCGCCTGCCCCGTAGCCATCTAGCTGTGCTCGCCCGGTATCGAGTGCAGCCATGGCGCGGTCAAGGGCATCCAGATGGCGGCGGCGGGCGGAGAATCGGCCCTCTGTGGTTGCAGAGAAGCCCATCACCTCTTTCAGATGCGTTTTCAAACTATCCACACCCTCTCCGGTTTTCGCAGATAGCCGAATAATCGGAGTGGCTGTGGATAATTCAATGCCCGGCGCTTCAGCACTGGCATCGATTTTATTACGCACCAGGGTAAGCCTCCTTTGATCGGGGAGGCGCTCCACGAACTCAGGCCAGATGCTCATTGGGTCGGTAGCCGCTGTGGTGGATGCATCCACCATAAGCAGTACGCGGTCGGCCTTTTCGATCTCTTCCCATGCCCGGGCAACACCGATTTTCTCTACTGCATCGGGCGTATCACGCAGCCCGGCGGTATCAATAATATGCAGCGGCATGCCGTCTAGGTGAATGTACTCCCGGAGTACGTCACGAGTGGTGCCCGCGATGTCCGTCACAATAGCCGTATCCTGCTCGGTCAGCGCGTTCAGTAGGCTCGATTTACCTGCATTGGGGCGTCCTGCAATCACCACGCTCATGCCCTCGCGTAGCAGAGCGCCTTGCCCTGCGGCCTTACGAACAGCAACCAGCGCCTGCTGAACACTCTCTAAGTGCGTGGCGACATGGCCATCGGCGAGAAAGTCGATCTCCTCCTCTGGGAAATCGATGGCGGCTTCCACGTAAACGCGCAGTTCGATCAGCCGTTCGACCAGGGCGGAGACCCGCTGTGAGAACTCGCCCTGAAGCGAGCGCACGGCGTTTTCAGCGGCGGAGCGGGAGGTAGCATCAATCAGGTCGGCAATCGCTTCCGCTTGGGCTAAATCCAGCTTGTCGTTTAGAAACGCCCGTTCGGAGAACTCCCCTGGCCGTGCCAGGCGAGCGCCTAGCTGCAGGCAGCGCTCAAGCAGCATATCCATAATGATGGGGCCGCCGTGGCCCTGCAGCTCCAGCACGTCTTCACCGGTGAAGGAGTGAGGGCCGTTGAACAGCAGCGCGATGCCCTCGTCAATAGTGCCCTCAGCGCCATGAAACGGGCCATAGTGGGCGTGACGAGGAGCAGGGCAGTCACCCAGTATCTCAGCGGCTATCGTACGGCAGGCGGGGCCTGACACGCGAATGATGCCCACGCCGCCACGGCCAGGGGGGGTTGCCAAGGCGGTAATGGTGTCTTGGGTATAGAGTCGGTCGGCCATGACGCTTCCTAAAGACGAAAGAGGGAGAGAGTGTTTCGCGATGGCACTCATGATGAGCACCTTCGCCCTAAAACGCCAGACCCCCGCAAAGGCGGGGGTCTGGGAGTAGCAGAGGGGGCGATTACTTGGTTCGCATCCCTTTGCCGACGCTTGGATCCTTCTCGATGCTGCGCGTAATGAAGTACTGCTGCGCCACCGAGATGATGTTGTTGACCACCCAGTAGATGACCAAGCCTGCCGGGAACCACAGGAAGAAGAAGGTGAAGATAATCGGCAGCATCTTCATGATCTTCGCCTGCATGGGGTCTGGCGGTGTCGGGTTCAGCATCTGCTGAACAAACATCGAGATACCCATCAGAATCGGCAAGATGAAGTAGGGGTCTTTCACCGAGAGATCCTGGATCCAGAATATGAACGGCGCGTGGCGCAGCTCAACGGATTCCAGCAGCATCCAGTAAAGGGCAATGAATACCGGCATCTGTACCAGAATCGGCAAACAGCCACCCAGCGGATTGATCTTCTCTTTCTGGTAGAACTTCATCATCTCTTGAGACATTTTCTGGCGGTCATCGCCATACATCTCTTTAAGACGCTGCATCTCTGGGCCCAGTTTGCGCATACGCGCCATCGACTTGTAGGCCTTCGCAGAGAGCGGGAACAGCACCAACTTCACCAATACGGTGAGTAGTACGATGGACCAGCCCCAGTTGCCCACGATGTCGTGGATCTTATCCAGCAGCCAGAACAGCGGGTTGGCAATGAACCACAACCAACCGTAATCCACGGTGAGCTTGAGGTTCGGTGCGACTTGCTCGAGGTAGTCTTGCACCTTCGGGCCCATGTAAAGCGTTGCGCTCAGCGTGGCTTCACCCTCGGGAGCCACGCTGCTGGTGGGGCCAGCGAAGGCCACTACGTTACGATCTCGAGAATCGGTCGTTACGTAGTAGAGATTCTGCTGGTTTTGAGGCGGTGCCCAGGCGGACACAAAGTAGTGCTGGATGATCGCTATCCATCCGCCTTGGGCCTCGCGATTCTCGAAGTTACGTTTTTGGATCGTATCGAAATCGATCTTCTCGTAGCGCGCTTCAGGCGTGGAATAAGCAGCCCCTAGGTAAGAATTCATCCCCATGGCCACCCCGCTAGAGGGGTCAGGGCTATTGTCACGGGCTAGCTGGCCAATGAATCGTGCGGAAACCGGTGCTTCGGTATTGTTGGCCAGGTAGTAACTCACATTGACCGCATAGCTACCGCGCTCGAATGTCAAACGTTTGATGACGTCGACACCATTCACGTTAGCTGTCAAATCGACGCTGATCTGCTCTTCGTCATCGCCCAAGCGGTACTCGTTACGCTCGGGAGTAAAAGCAATGCGGCTTGCCTGACCATCCAGTTGAAGGCCGGAGCGAGCAACATAGCTGCGCGTGGCATTATCTGACAACAGCACGTAATTACGGTCGGAATCCAGCGTTAGTTTGTGCTGCGGCAAGGCTGCGTAGACGATATCGCCACCGAAGGGGTCGATGCGTACGTCTAGAACATCCGTGGTGACCGCAATGAAGTCACGGCTGGCGGTGTCGCTTTGCTCATCGCCAACGCCTTCGCTAATAGCGTTGTTAGGCGCAGAAGTACTGGGGACGGAGAGATCGTCGCTACCGCTTTCGTTCGCAGGAGCCCCATTGCTGCTTTGGGTAATCTCTGGCGTCGAATCGTAGGTGGTCTGCCCGTAATCCTGATTCCACTGTATAACTAGAAGGTAGGCTAGTACGGCCAGTGGAATCAGTAATAAAAGTCGTTTTACGTCCATGAGGGTTCTGCCCGATGGGTGGTGAACATGCTAATGGCGCAGTGTCATTTACTCGACCCATGACACACGAAAGCCTGCCAAGCGGCAGGCCAAGGTCGAGCGGCGAGGTGCGTCGTCAAGCGTCACGTGTTACGCCATTAGGCGGGGGAGATGCAGACACCGCCTGTGCGTCGCGCTGAAGCCGTTTCCACATGCCGTGTAGCTGGCGAGTGAGCGTTGCGTTATCGATATCCTGAGCGCCGCGCTTTGCCAATATCACAATATCCACAGAGGGTAAGTGATCTTGACGCAGACGAACGGATTCCCGAACGAGTCGCTTGAAGCGGTTACGATCAACAGCGAGCTTCACATTTTTTTTGCTGACCACCAGTCCAATGCGGGGATGTCCCCGGGTACTCATGCGCGCGAGCGCCATCATACCTTTGCCATGAACTTTCAGGTCTGCCTGTTCAAACACGTGACTAAAATCCCCGGCATTTAGCAAACGTAAGCACCGGGGAAAGCCTTGTTGCGACACACGCAATCCGAGATCAGGCGCTCAGACGCTTGCGGCCTTTGGCGCGGCGGCGTGCGATAACGGCACGGCCGTTTTTGGTTGCCATACGAGCACGGAAGCCATGCGCGCGCTTGCGCTTGAGAACGCTGGGTTGAAAAGTGCGTTTCATAACTCGTTATTCCCACGTGGTTTAGGACGGAAAGTGAATTCCAAAAGACCCGGTCCAGTGAGGAACTAGCCGGGGAGTTTCAATTCAAGACCGGAAATTGTAGAGACTTCCCGCGCCGGGTGCAATTTTTCCTTGCATAAAAAGCTCGAAAAAGGCAATGGCGGCGCGTCTCCGCTGTGGAGTCGATTCAACTTGGGGCACACTACTATTACTAATGAAGTTATTTAAAACCTACTGTTATTAATAGTGGGGATACTATTTGTGGATAAGTGGTTTTAGCACAATTTTATCAACAGCTTAAAATAATAAAAAATCTGTGTATAAGCATCGAATAACGAGCGAATAAACTGTGAGTTTGATGTGGTCAACCGAAGACAAAACAGCCCAAAATAGAGTTGTACCCATGGCATCACTGGGTTTTCCTGAACCCTTACCTAAAGTTGTCCACAGGTGAAAAAGAGCCGTTAGTGCGTGTGGATAACCACTTCGTTGGGCGCTACAATGGTCGGCCGTTTTCAACCGATGGTGAGATGAGTGTCACTCGCGCTTTGGCAACAGTGCCTGGACTACCTGCAGGACGAACTGAATTCACAGCAGTTCAATACCTGGATACGTCCGCTGCAGGCAGAAGAAGGAGAGTCCAATGAGCTACGCTTGTTGGCGCCGAATCGTTTTGTGCGCGACTGGGTGAGTGATAAGTACGCCAAGCGTATTAGTGAGCTAATGCGCGAGCTTGCCCCTTCTAAGCCTCCCAAAGTGAGCCTGACCGTGGGCAGCCGACGAGCTGCAGCCCCTGCGCCACAGCCTAGAGAGCTTGGCAATCCGGTCTCGGCAGCTCCCGCTCAACCGGCTTCACCTGCGGTCCATACGCCCCCCCGGGGCGATATTGGCGATGAGCGTGAAATCGACCAGCTACGTGAAGAGAGTGGCCCTAGCCGTCGTGGTAACGAGCGCCAGGTGCAGGTAGAAGGCAGCTTGAAGCACAGTAGTGGCCTAAACCCTAATTTTACCTTCGACACCTTTGTGGAAGGTAAGTCTAACCAGCTGGCGCGTGCGGCTTCTCGTCAGGTCTCCGAAAATCCTGGTGGCGCTTATAACCCGCTGTTTTTATACGGTGGTGTTGGCTTAGGTAAAACGCACCTAATGCATGCAGTGGGTAATGCGCTGGCGGGCCGACGTGAAAATGCCCGCGTGGTCTACCTGCACTCCGAGCGTTTTGTTGCTGATATGGTGAAGGCGCTGCAGCTTAATGCGATTAACGACTTTAAGCGTTTCTATCGCAGCGTCGATGCCCTGCTGATTGACGATATTCAATTTTTTGCCGGTAAAGAGCGTTCTCAGGAAGAGTTTTTCCACACGTTCAACGCGCTGTTAGAGGGTGGTCAGCAGATGATCCTTACCTCTGACCGCTACCCCAAAGAGATCAGTGGCGTTGAAGAGCGGCTGAAGTCGCGCTTTGGGTGGGGGCTGACCGTCGCCATTGAGCCGCCGGAGCTTGAGACCCGAGTGGCGATTCTGATGAAGAAAGCCGATCAAGCCAAAGTGGATCTACCCCACGATGCTGCTTTCTTTATCGCTCAGAAGATTCGCTCTAACGTGCGTGAGCTTGAAGGCGCGTTGAAAAAGGTCATTGCCGACTCCCACTTTATGGGTAAAACCATTACTCAAGACTTTATCCGCGAGTCGCTGAAAGACCTACTGGCGCTGCAGGATAAGCAGGTGGGGGTGGATAATATTCAGCGCACGGTGGCTGAATATTACAAAATCAAGGTGGCGGATCTGCTCTCTAAGCGGCGCTCCCGTTCGGTAGCGCGCCCGCGACAGGTCGCTATGGCGCTGGCGAAAGAACTAACCAACCATAGCCTTCCAGAAATTGGCGATGCATTTGGGGGCCGCGACCACACCACCGTGCTGCACGCCTGCCGAAAAGTAAAAGCACTGCAGGAAGAGAATGCGGATATCCGTGAGGATTACAAAAACCTTCTTCGTCTGCTAACCAGTTAACCTTTTTTGTTTACGCCTGCCATGGGCAGGCCTTTCAGGATAGAAAACCGGAGTTTCGATGAAATTTACCATTTCCCGAGAGGCGCTGCTTCGCCCGCTGACTCTGGTGGCGGGCGTAGTAGAACGGCGCCAAACGCTGCCTGTGCTCTCTAACGTACTGATTCAAGTTGAAGGCGATCAGGTCGCTCTGACCGGTACGGATCTAGAAGTTGAGCTAGTAGGCCGCACGGTCGCCAGCCAAGTTGACCAAGCGGGCGCTGCTACGGTGCCGGCTAGAAAGCTGATGGATATTTGTAAATCGCTGCCCGATCAGTCCGACATTCAGTTAGCGGTCGAAGAGGGGCGCGCGATATTACGTAGTGGTCGTTCGCGCTTTACACTTTCTACACTTCCTGTAGCAGAATTTCCTAATATTGAAGATGCCGATGGCAGTCAGGAACTCAGCGTTCCCCGTGGCACGCTTAAGCATTTGATTGAGTCCACCTCCTTTGCCATGGCGCAGCAGGATGTGCGTTATTACCTAAACGGTATGCTGCTGGAAATTCAGAGCAATTTGCTGCGTACGGTCGCGACCGATGGACACCGTTTGGCGATGTGCTCGCGTCCCATTGACGTGGCAGTAAGCCAGTCTCAAAAGCTGATTGTGCCCCGTAAAGGTATCCTAGAGCTCTCTCGCCTGTTGGATGACAGCGATGAACCTGTCAGCCTTACCTTGGGATCAACGCATGTTCGTGCGCATACAGGTGACTTCACGTTTACCTCTAAGCTTATTGACGGCAAATTCCCCGATTATGAGCGCGTAGTGCCGCGCAATGGCGATAAGGTGCTGATTGCCGAGCGTGCCGAGCTTCGTCAAGTGCTGTCACGTACCGCCATTCTCTCCAACGAAAAGTACCGTGGTGTTCGGCTGTATCTTGAGGAAAATAACCTCAAAGTAATGGCCAACAACCCTGAGCAGGAAGAAGCGGAAGAGAACATTGCCGTGGAGTACAGCGGTAGCGCCATGGAAGTGGGCTTTAACGTTGGCTATCTGGTGGATGTGCTCTCTGTGCTTGATGAAGAGCGCGTACAAATTACCCTAGCCGACCCGAACAGCAGTGCCCTGCTGGAAGAGCCTGGCGGTGGTGATGCGCTGTATGTTGTTATGCCGATGCGCTTATAACCGCATTGGGACTGAATGAAAACGGCGCTTCTACATTGTCAGAAGCGCCGTTTTCGCATTTGGCAACGGATAGCGCGTTTCATGGTCTTACTAGGTGGCATTAGCGGATGAGCGTGACACAACTCACTTTTCACGGACTGCGTAACTTGGCTCCGGTTACGATTCATCCGTCACCACGTATCAATGTTATCTATGGCGTGAACGGTAGCGGTAAGACCAGTCTTCTGGAAGGTATTCATATTCTAGGCATGGGACGCTCTTTTCGTACTCGTCAGCTGAAGAATGCCATTCAGTCAGAGGCGCCGTATATGACGCTGTACGGCCGCTTGGCAGGAGATCCTGAGGTGACGCTGGGGGTAAGGCGAATGCGGGCTCAGCGTGAGCTGGAGCTGCGTTTGCGTGGCGAAAAGGGTGTCCGATTGGCTGAGCTGGTAGAAGCTATGCCGCTCCAGCTTATTAATCCTGATGCTTTTCGTTTGCTGGAAGGGTCACCCGCTGGTCGCCGTGAGTTCTTAGACTGGGGAGTGTTTCACGTGAAACATCACTTCCTAGACGCGTGGCAGCGGACTCGCCGGGCGGTGAAACATCGGAATGCACTCCTTAGGCGTGGTAGAATAGCGGCCAGTGAAATAGCGGTGTGGGAGCAGGAGCTCGCCCATTGGGGAGAGCAGATGGATAGGCTACGCCAAGCATGGTTTAGTGAGTTCTTGCCCGTATTTGATGAAACACTGAAAAAATTGCTGCCGCTGCCCGGGTTAACACTCCGCTATGCCAGAGGCTGGGATAAACAACGCTCGCTGGCAGATGTACTGCACGATAGCCGAGAAACCGACCAGCAGATGGGGTTTACGCAGCAGGGCCCACAGCGCGCCGATTTGCGTATTCGGTTGAACAAGCAGCCCGCAATTGAGGTGCTTTCCAGAGGCCAGCAGAAGCTGGTAGTGAGTGCATTAAAGCTCGCTCAAGGAAGGCTTCTGGAAAGTACCGCACAGCGGCACTGCATTTATTTGATAGATGATTTACCGGCAGAGCTGGACGAGCATCACCGCCGCCAGTTCTGCGCTTTGCTTGAAGAGATGCAGTGCCAAGCATTTATTACCAGCGTCGAGCCCACCGCGCTAAGCGATGTCTGGCAGCCCACTACTGCCGTTGAGATGTTTCACGTGAAACACTCCGAGCAAGGGTTTAGCCAGTGCCAGCCAGATGGGTAGACGACACGGAACGAGACAGACTTCACGACGGAGTGGTCAATGAGCGAGCAGGCTTACGATTCATCAAGCATCAAGGTGCTCAAAGGGCTAGACGCAGTACGTAAGCGTCCAGGCATGTACATCGGTGATACCGACGACGGCACCGGGCTGCACCACATGGTTTTCGAGTTGGTGGATAACTCCATCGATGAAGCCTTGGCAGGCCACTGTAGCGAAATTCGAGTGGTCATCCACGCGGATGAATCGGTAACCGTGAGCGATAATGGCCGGGGTATTCCGACCGAGCTACACGAGGGCGAGGGCGTCTCTGCGGCGGAAGTCATCATGACGGTGCTCCACGCGGGCGGTAAGTTCGACGATAACTCTTATAAAGTATCGGGCGGCTTGCACGGCGTGGGTGTGTCGGTGGTGAACGCGCTCTCAGAAGAGCTGCGCCTGACGATTTGGCGCCAAGGGGAGGTGTTTGAGCAAATTTATCATCACGGCGTGCCGCAAGCGCCGCTAAGCGTCGTAGGAAAAACGGAAAAAAGCGGTACCCGCGTGCATTTTCGCCCGTCTCCGGCGACGTTTGCCAACATCGAATTCCACTACGATATTCTGGCGAAACGCCTGCGTGAGCTCTCCTTCCTCAACTCGGGTGTAGCCATTCGCCTGATGGATGAGCGTAGCGGCAAAGAGGAGCTGTTCCATTACGAAGGTGGTTTGAAAGCCTTCGTTGACCACTTGAACAAAAACAAAACCGTTCTGAACCCGGTATTTCACTTCAACGCTGGGCGTGATGATGGTGTGGAAGTCGAAGTGGCAATGCAGTGGAGCGATGCCTTCACAGAGAACATCTTCTGTTACACCAACAACATTCCTCAGCGGGATGGCGGTACCCACTTGGCAGGGTTCCGCGCTGCGCTAACGCGTACGCTAAACCACTATATCGAAGCGGAAGGTCTGCTGAAAAAAGCCAAAGTGAACACGTCGGGCGACGACGCCCGTGAAGGCCTGACGGCGATCATCTCCGTCAAAGTGCCCGATCCGAAGTTTTCATCGCAAACCAAGGACAAGCTCGTCTCGTCCGAGGTGAAGACGGCGGTGGAGCAGGAGATGGGTCGCTTGTTTGCCGACTACCTGATCGAAAAACCCAACGAAGCCAAAGCCATCGTCAACAAGATGCTGGACGCGGCCCGTGCCCGTGAGGCGGCGCGAAAAGCTAGAGACATGACCCGCCGCAAAGGCGCTCTGGATATCGCGGGTTTGCCGGGCAAACTAGCCGATTGCCAGGAGAAAGACCCAAGCCAGTCGGAGCTTTACCTGGTGGAGGGTGACTCGGCGGGGGGGAGTGCCAAGCAGGGGCGTGATCGTCGTACCCAGGCCATTCTGCCGTTGAAAGGTAAAATCCTGAACGTCGAAAAAGCGCGCTTCGATAAAATGCTTTCCTCCGCTGAAGTGGGCACGCTAATCACGGCGCTGGGCTGCGGCATTGGTCGGGAAGAGTTTAATCCCGATAAGCTGCGCTACCACTCGGTCATTATCATGACTGACGCCGACGTAGACGGTTCGCATATTCGTACGCTGCTACTGACGTTCTTCTTCCGTCAAATGCCCGAGCTGATTGAGCGTGGGCATATCTTTATTGCCCAGCCGCCGCTTTATAAAATCAAACGTGGTAAGCAAGAGCTCTATCTGAAAGATGAGCAGGCCATGATTGATTACCTGACCACCACCGCACTGGATGGAGCAGGGCTGCACGTTAATGCGGATGCGCCGGGCATTGCTGGCTCACAGCTAGAAGCGCTGGTGAATCAGTATCGCAACGTGATGAAGCGAATTGACCGTTTGGCGCGGGTTTACCCCATCGAAGTATTGAAGCAGGTAGTACATGCTACCGCGCTACAGGGTGAGCCTAGCTTGAAAGACCGCGTCACCATGGAAAACTGGATTGCCGAGCTGCAGAAAGCCATGGATGACATGGTGGCCTATGAAGGCGGCCCGCGCTATCAGTTCTACTTGCAAGAAGACACAGAGCGTGGCCTGCATTTACCGGCGGTATCGCTGATTGCCCACGGCGTCACCACAGAATACGTGTGGGGCCTGGACTTCTTTGAAAGTGCTGATTACCGCGCCATGGCAGGCTTAGGGGAAACCCTCAACGGCTTGTTGGATGAAGGTGCCTACATCGCCCGTGGTGAGCGCCAGAAGCCCGTTGCACACTTCTCTGAAGTGCTGACTTGGCTAATGCAGGAAGGCCAGCGTGGCCTCTCTGTGCAGCGCTATAAAGGGCTAGGTGAGATGAATCCAGACCAGCTGTGGGAAACCACCATGGATCCGGATAGCCGTCGTATGCTGCGGGTTACTATTGAAGATGCGGTAGCGGCGGATATGATGTTCAACACCTTGATGGGTGATGAAGTTGAGCCGCGTCGCGACTTTATCGAGACCAACGCGCTCGTTGCTAACCTCGATATCTAAAAAGCCTCTTCAATGTGTTTCACGTGAAACATTGAAAAGCAAAAAACCGTAGGCGAAGCGCCTGCGGTTTTTTTATGGGTGGTGGTGTTCAAGGCTAGTATGAAAATTGTGGAAAGGTTAGTCCAAGACACCTGCAATTAAATCGTCAACAAAGGCAGCTAAATCAGCGTAGACCAAGGCATGCTCTAGCCCGTCCCCTTTTGCGAGGGTCTTTTCCCCTTTACCCGTTTTCACGAGAACGCTACGGCATCCCACCGATTCACCCGCTTGCAGATCGCGTAGGCTATCGCCCACCATCCAACTGCCTTTCAGACTGGAAAGCGTTAGTTTGTCCTGTATCTCGGTAAATAACCCAGGAAGCGGTTTACGGCAGCCGCACTGATCATCGGGGCCGTGAGGGCAGTAAGCGATATGGGCAATTTGGCCGCCTTCCGCTTCCACCAGCCCATGTAAGCGCTCATTCATAGTGTTCAGCGTAGCTTCATCGTAGAAGCCACGGGCGATGCCGGATTGATTAGTAGCCACCGCCACGGTAAAGCCTGCCTGGGTAAGGCGGGCAATCGCGCTAATGGCAGAAGGGTAGGGGATCCATTCGGCAAGGGATTTGATATAAGCATCCGAGTCGTGATTAATCACGCCATCGCGATCCAGTATCACAAGCTGCTGAGCAGTAATCATGGGGCTCCTCTTAATGCGGTGGGCAAAAACGTCAACATTAGCGTAAGCCCTGAAGTGCGAATGAGCGAGTGTTTCACGTGAAACATTCATGTGCTCAATAAAAAGCCCGACTTATCAAAAGCCGGGCTATCGGTTACGCCTTCAGAGCAGTCGACGCTCTAAACACTCATCGTATCACTGGGGTAGCTGAGAGATGTCGGCCACTTCCAGGAACAGCGCCTGCAGGCTGGCAAGCAGGGCAAGGCGGTTACGGCGAATGGCATCGTCATCCGCCATGACCATCACTTGATCAAAGAAGGCATCGACCGGCTCACGCAGCGTGGCGAGCGCGTCTAGCGCTTGCTGATAATCACCTGCTGCGAACAGCGGAGCCACCTGTTGCTGGCTAGCCGTGACCGCTTCAAACAGCGCTTTTTCCGCCGCTTCTTGAAGAAGCGAGGCCTCTACCTGAGTGCTGCCATCATGCTCCTGCTTGCTCAGGATGTTGGAAACACGCTTGTTGGCAGCGGCCAGGGCTGCGGCTTCTTCACGTTGAGCAAAGGCTTTGACGGCACGTAAGCGACGCGCAAAATCCAGCGGTTTGGTGACCGGACGAGCGCGGACGGCGAGGTACATCTCAGCAGAGATACCCTCCTCCTGGCCCCAGGCGCGGAAGCGGTCGAGCATATACGTCAGTACGTCTTCTACTAGGCCGTCGGCTTTTGGCAGATTCTGGTGCTGATCAGCCGCCACTTGCAGCAGTTCACGCAAGTCGAGATTCAGCTCGCCTTTCACCAGAATGTTCAGCACGCCAATGGAGGCGCGGCGCAGGGCGAAGGGGTCTTTTGCGCCCGTGGGGCGCTGGCCGATACCGAAGATGCCCACCAGGGTATCTAAACGATCAGCTAGTGCCAGCGCTTGGCCGGTCAAACTTTGCGGAATCGCGTCGCTGGCAAAGCGGGGCAGGTATTGCTCTTCTAACGCCTGGGCGACTTCCGCCGGTTCGCCATCCTGCTCGGCGTAGTAGCGGCCCATAATGCCCTGCAGCTCGGGGAATTCGAGTACCATTTCGGTAACGAGATCACATTTGGCCAGGGCCACGGTGCGTTGCGCATGAGCCACGTCACCCTGGATGCGCTCAGCGATGAAAGTGGCGATGGCCGTGCTGCGGCGGGCTTTATCCGCCAGCGTGCCCAGCTGCTGCTGGAAGACCACGCTTTCTAATTGCGGAATGCGCGAGGCTAGCGTGTGCTTGCGGTCGGTGTCGTAGAAGAAGGCCGCATCCGCCAAGCGTGGGCGAATGACCTTTTCATTGCCGGAGATCACCTGATCAGGGTCTTGGCTCTCGATGTTCGAGATAGTGATGAACAACGGTTTCAGCTTGCCCCGATCATCCAGCAGGTGGAAGTACTTCTGGTTGGCCTTCATGGAGGAGATCAGACACTCCGCGGGCACTTCCAAAAAGCGCTCGTCGAAGCTGCCGGTCAGTGCGACGGGCCACTCCACCAAACCGCTGACCTCTACCAGCAGGTCCTCGTCGATGACGGCGTTGGCTTCCTGGACTTCGGCCTCGGCGAGCACCTGCTCACGAATACGCTCCCGGCGACGCTGGCGGTCTGCCAATACGTAGGCATTTTCCAGTGCCGCAAGGTAGTCGTCGGCATGCTCAAGTTGAATTGCATCCGGCGCGTGGAAGCGATGGCCGTAGGTGGTACGGCTGGCTTGAAGGCCAAGGGCTTCGGCGGTAATCACCTCGTTGCCATACAGCGCCACCAGCCAGTGAACCGGGCGGGAGAACTCAACGCGGGACGCACCCCAGCGCATGTTCTTGGGCACCGGCAGCGACTGTAGTGTTTTACGCACCATCTCAGGCAGTAGCGCTTGAACGCTGTCGCCCTGCTGCTGTTCGCGGTAGCCAAGCCAGGTGCCCTTATCGGTTTCCAGGTGGATCAGATCATCCACGCTGACACCGCAGGAGCGGGCAAAACCTTCTGCCGCTTTGGTGGGGGCACCGTCTTTAAACGCGGCGGCCAGGGCAGGGCCTCGGCGCTCTACTTCACGGTCTGGCTGCTTGTCGGCAAGCCCGGTGACTTGTACGGCTAAGCGGCGCGGCGTGGCGTAGGCGGTCACCGCTTGGAAGGGAATTTCGGCTTCCTGTAGGCCTTTTTCAATGCCGGCAGCAAACGCGTCTGAGAGCGCGTCCAGCGCGGTTGGCGGAAGTTCTTCTGCGCCCAGTTCTAATAAAAGCGTATCAACGGCCATTATGCGTCTCCCTGCTCGGCGAGCTCTTCTTGTAACAGTTCACGGCGTAATGCTTCCGGTGCCATGGGGAAGCCTGCTGCTTTACGAGACTCGAAGTAGGCGGTAGCGACGTCACGCGCCATGGTGCGTACGCGCAGGATGAAGCGCTGACGTTCCGTGACGGAGATCGCGTGGCGTGCGTCCAGCAGGTTAAACGTATGGGACGCTTTCAGCACCTGCTCGTAAGCGGGCAGCGGCAGGCTTGCGGCCAAGAGTTTGCTGCACTCTTTTTCCTGGTGATCAAACGCCGCGAAGAGCTGATCCACATCTGCGTGCTCAAAGTTATACGCAGACTGCTCGCGCTCGTTTTGCAGGTAGACATCGCCATAACTCACTTTGCTGCCGTCCGGCGCGATGGCCCATACCAGGTCGTAAACGCTATCGACGTTCTGCAGGTACATGGCGATACGCTCAAGCCCATAGGTCAGCTCGCCGGTGACGGGGTAGCACTCGATGCCGCCCGCCTGCTGGAAGTAGGTGAACTGAGTCACTTCCATGCCGTTGAGCCATACTTCCCAACCAAGGCCCCAGGCACCTAACGTGGGGGACTCCCAGTTGTCTTCCACGAAGCGCACGTCGTGGATCAGCGGGTCGAGCCCCAAACGCTTCAACGAGCCTAGGTAAAGATCCTGTAGGTTGCTGGGGGAGGGCTTCATCACCACCTGAAACTGGTAGTAGTGCTGCAGGCGGTTGGGGTTTTCGCCGTAGCGGCCGTCGGTTGGACGGCGGGAAGGCTGAACGTAGGCAGCGTTCCAAGTTTCTGGGCCAATCGCCCGCAGGAAGGTGGCGGGGTGGAAGGTGCCCGCGCCGACTTCCATATCGAGGGGCTGGAGGATGACGCAGCCCTGTTCTGCCCAGTACTGTTGCAGAGCAAGGATCAAGCCTTGAAAGGTCGACACATCGGGTGTCGATTGGTTTGTCGAAACACTCATCGCGGAAAGCACCGTTGGCCATGAATTCATAAGCCGTCAAGTATACAATCACAGGCAGATGGGTTATAGGCACGTTAGCCAAAGAGCCGCTTTTGGTAAGGAGAACGAGATGATCGTGGTAACAGGCGGTGCCGGGTTTATCGGCGCCAATATTGTCAAAGCGCTAAATGCTCGCGGCCGTGACGATGTGATGGTGGTCGACGACCTGCGCGATGGCACCAAATTCGTCAATTTGGCGGACTGCACGCTGGCTGACTACTTGGATAAAGACGATTTCATCGCCCGCGTGAAAGCCGCGCTACGTGGTGAAACGGTGGACTTGCCCACCATCGATGCGATTTTCCATGAAGGGGCCTGTTCGGATACAACCGAGTGGGATGGGCACTATATGATGGAGAATAACTTCGAGTACTCCAAAGTGTTGCTCAACTACTGTGAAAAACTGGGTATTCCTTTTCTGTACGCGTCGTCAGCGGCGACCTACGGCGGCAGCGAGGTGTTCAAGGAAGCGCCAGAGTATGAAAAGCCGCTCAACGTCTACGGCTACTCCAAACTGCTGTTCGATCAGCACGTTCGCTCGCGCTGGAACGAGCTGACCACGCAGGTGGTAGGTTTCCGCTACTTCAACGTTTACGGGCCGCGAGAGCAGCATAAAGGCAAGATGGCCAGCGTGGCGTACCACAACCACCTGCAGATCCGTAACGGCGAAACGCTGAAGCTGTTCGGTGCTTACGGCGGCTATGAGGCGGGCATGCAGAGCCGCGATTTTGTCTACGTAGGCGATGTGGTCGATGTAAATCTCTGGTTCCTGGACAACCCCAGCGCCTCGGGCATCTTCAATTTGGGCACTGGCCGTGCGGAGCCGTTCAAGGCGATTGGCGAAGCGGTCATCGACTTCTATGGCCAGGGCGAAATCGACTACATTCCCTTCCCCCAAGAGTTGAAAGGGCGCTACCAAAGCTACACGCGTGCCGATATTAGCCAACTGCGTGCGGCAGGTTGTGATGTGGAATTCAAAACCGTCGCCCAGGGCGTTAAGGCGTACTTGGAGTGGCTAAATGGCTAACTCTGCCAAGCGACTGCTGGTAGTAGGCCCCTCCTGGGTAGGCGATATGGTCATGGCACAGAGCCTGTTTATGACCTTAAAAGCGCGCTACCCGGGTGCCACCCTTGGGGTGGTCGCCCCCGCTTGGTCTCAGCCGATTCTTGAGCGTATGCCAGAAGTAGATGAGGTGTTGCCATTGGCGGTGGGCCACGGTGAGTTTGGGCTGGCAAGCCGCCGCGAGCTGGCGGCCAGATTACGCGGCCGCTTTGACCGCGCCATCGTGCTGCCGCGCTCCTGGAAAGCAGCGCTGGTGCCCTTTATGGCGCGCATTCCCGAGCGGGTGGGTTTTTTAGGTGAGCACCGCTACGGGCTGTTAAAAGAGCGCCGCAAGCTAGACAAGCAGGTGCTGGACCAAACCGTTAAACGCTTTGTGTCACTAGGGCTGCCTTTGGAGGAGGCGCAAACCGGTCAGTTTGCGATCCCCAAACCACGGCTCACCATTGATCGGGATAATTTGGTGAACCTGCGTCTTACCCACGCACTGTCATCACGCCCCGCCATAGGCATGATGCCGGGCGCAGAGTATGGCCCGGCCAAACAGTGGCCGCTTGAGTACTTCCACCAACTGGCAGCAAGGCTGATCAAAGATGGCTTTGAGGTGCGCGTACTGGGCGGGGCCAAAGATCAGGCGGCGGGGCAAGCCATTGTGCAGGGCTTACCTCACGCGCATAACCTATGTGGAAAAACGCAGCTAGCGGATGCGGTGGATTTGCTGGCCGACTGCCGTCAGGTTGTGACCAACGATTCGGGCCTGATGCATGTGGCAGCCGCCGTGGGCGTAAGAATCCATGCGCTTTATGGCTCCTCCTCACCTGCCTACACGCCACCGCTCACGAACAATGCGGTAATTCACTACCTGGGGCTCTCCTGCTCTCCGTGCTTTCAGCGAACTTGCCCCCTGGGCCACACCAACTGCTTAAATGAGCTAGACGTAGAGCGCGTTTACCAAGCCATGCGTGCTGACCGGCAGAACGCTAACGGGGTGATCGTTAGCGCATAATCTCTACTTCGTCGGCGAGATCGGCGGGTGTCTCTGTGACCTGTTCAGCGATGCTCTCTTCGCTTTCACGCCGCTGTGGGGCGAGCCCTTCCCAGAGTCGATGCTGGAGGGCTGTCTCCTCCCGTAGCCGCTCATTCAGCGTCTCAAGCCCATGAATTTCGACCAGCGTGGGCTGACTGCTCAGCAGTGACGCACCTAACCCGGCACGGTTATCGTTCAGCGGCAGGCCCATGGCATCCAAAATAGTGGGAAACACATCCAGCATGGTAGCGCTTCGACGCACCCGCTGTGGCCTAATGCCATCACCTAGCATGATGAGCGTATTGTCGCGATCCAGCGCGGTGAGTTGATCCCATACCGATACGCGCATGGTGAGATGATCACTTAACACTACGACCAGCGTATTCTCCAGCAGCCCCTCTTGCTCTAACTGTTCGATAAAATCACGCGCTTGGCGCGCAGAGCACTCCACCGAGTAGAGAATATCCTGACCATCGAATTCGCCCTGGCGGTCCTGGCAGGTCTGTGAGGGGAACCCACTAGGCGCGTGCCCCGCGATGCTCAAGTTCACCACCGCCCAGGGGCCGTTATCTTCTTCGTTCAGGCGGCGTATTTCGTCAGCAGTAAAGTCGTATAGCGTATCGTCATACAGCCCCCAGCTATTCACATACTCTGGGTCATCGAGTTCAGGCAGCAGCTCCTCTTTGCCTTTCACGGTATTGAACTGGTGGCCGCGATAGAAAAGCCCCTTCCCGGCAAACTGCGTGCTGGCACCGCCCAAAAAGCTAAGCCGATAGCCTTGTTCAGCCAGCACATCTCCCAAGCAGTCAACACCGGGTACTACCTTAGAAAGCGGCTCGAACTGGCTATCGTGTAGCAGGCCTGCGGGCATGAGCGGCACGCCGCACTGGCTGGCGATCATCCCAGCCATTGTCCAGCCGGTATTCTCCATCTGGTGAATGCCCTCAAACACCAGCCCGCGTTCGCCCAGCGCGGTTAAGTCCGCATACGCATCACCAAACAGCTCATTGCTGTAGGTGCGCTCTATGCTCTCTAAATACATCAGCAGTAGGTTGGGGGCATCGGGCTGGTCGCCGGTAGGCGGTGGCACATAGCGGCGGTCTAACCACGCGCCGTCGTCAGTCACAATGGCAGCACTGCGCTGGCCAATGCCATAGAGCAGCGGGTTAGCCGCCAGCAGCGCAATGGCAAAGAAGCGCTCGGTTAATCGCCAGCGCTGATCGTGGCGCGACAACCACGTTACGGATGCCAGCACCGCCAGTACGGTGAGCGTGTAGGACAGTGCCAGCAGCATTTTACCTGCCCCGCCATGCTCCGCCATGCCCGCCTGTAAATGAAAAAACACCGCCCCGAGGTCGACGTTTCCGAAGCTGTCGGCCAAATAAACATAGATGCTAAATAGGCTAAGTGGCGCAAGCGACCACGGCCACATAGCCCGGTAGCGAGCATTGAGCGGTGCACCCCAACGCAGTTTTAGGCCGACCCCAATCCATACGGCTGCGGTCAAAAAGAGTGTCCACCAGGGCAGGCGAGTTAGCACAGTAACGGCATAGCCGAGACTGAGGCCAATCACAACCAGAGGCAGCCAGGGGGTAAGTTTGAGTGACCTTAAGGGGGGCATGCCGTATCCTTGGTTCATTAAGAAATTAAGTATGAATACAGTTTGCGAAAAAAATATCTTTTAACTCATGGTGTGATTATGGATGATAAGATATTTTGCGTCCAGCTACCCACATAGACACTTATTAATTACTAGGTATTTCCTATGGAAAATATTGAAGTTTCTTTTATAACAATTAATTATAATTCATCAAATTATACAAAATCTTTGGTGAGCAGTATTTTATTAAATACGAAGGATGTTTCTTATGAAGTTATAATTATAGATAATGCCTCAGAGGAGAAGGATTTTGAAAATTTGAATGTCGACTTTTTTAGTGGTGAAAATATTAAAATAATCAGAAGCCCTATAAATCTTGGTTTTGCCGGTGGAAATATGCTTGGTGTGTCTGCTGCGAAGGGGCGTTACTATTTTTTTATAAATAATGATTGTGAAGTTCTTAATGATGCGGCGAGCATTTTTAAAAAATTTTTGATTACCCATCCAACAACAGCGTTGGTAACAGGGAGTGTACTAGATAAAGAGAATCGGTTCTCGTCTTCTTACAAGCAGTTTCCGCATATAGCAAAGCAGTTGTTTGGAAATAGCATACAGAGGATTTTTTCAAAGAGAAAATTTCCTAGCAACAAAGTGAAGCTTGAGCACCCTGCAAAAGTTGAAGTTGTTAGTGGAGCCTGCATGTTTTTTGATGCTAAAGTTTTTTGCAAAATTGGTGGTTTTGATACAGTTTTCTTTCTTTACTGTGAGGAAGAGGATATTTCTAAGAGAGTGTGGGATCAAGGTAGTGAGGTTTATTTTGTTCCTTCTGCACGGGTTTTTCACGCTTCAGGCGGGAGCTCTAGTCAAGAAGCTTCTTTAGAAAAAGAGTACTACATATCGTATTTTCACTTGCTAGATAAGCATTATAATAGGCTGGGAAGAGGGCTGCTAAAGTTAGCTCTCTTTTTCAAGCTGTTCTTTAGAGTGTTTAAACGTAGAAATGGATTAAGGGTTTTTGCGTCTATGTTGGGTGGGTTTGCTAAAAAGGATAGCTTGAGGTACAAGCAGGTAATAAAAAAAGATTGATTTTAAGTGCTGGCATGAGAGAGAGGCGTGATTTTATAGACGGCTTAATTTTATTTGTTTTTGATGGGACTTTTTATGTCTATTTCCGCTGTGTTAATTGTCAAAAACGAAGCGCACCATTTACGTGAGTGCCTGGAAACGCTGACCTGGGCCGACGAAATCGTGGTGCTGGATGCGGGTAGCCAGGATGACACCTGCGCGATTGCGCGTGAATTTACCGACCATGTGAGCGTTAATGCCGATTGGCAAGGCTTTGGTATTCAGCGCCAGAGGGCGGAAGCCCTGGCAAGCAGTGAGTGGATTTTGATGGTTGATGCTGATGAGCGCGTAACGCCTGAACTGCGCGACAGCATTAAAGATGCTGTTCAGCAGCCGCCTGCTGCCTATAGCGTGAGCCGCCTGTCGTGGTGCTTTGGCCGCTTTATTCGCCACTCTGGCTGGTACCCAGACCGCGTGCTGCGCCTCTACCCGAAACACCAGGCGGGCTATAACGCTGCGCTGGTGCATGAAAAGCTGGTGGTAGAAGCCGGGCTGGCTGAAAAGCCGTTATCCGGTGACCTGCTTCACTACACCTACCGCGACCTGCGCCACTATCTTGAAAAATCTGCGCATTACGCCCAGGCCTGGGCAGAGCAGCGCGCCGCACAGGGGAAAACGGCCACGCTGTGGCAGGGCATTAGCCACGGGCTGGCCTGCTTTCTCAAAATGTATGTGCTTAAGGCGGGGTTTAAAGATGGCAAGCAGGGGCTGTTGTTAGCCCTGCTGTCCGCTCACTCAACCTTCGCTAAGTACGCGGATCTCTGGGTTCGTACGCAGACCTCCGAGAAGCAGCGCTGAGATCTGGTGGGCTGCCGCGTCGAGATCGATGGCGGTCATGTCCTGTGTGTCAGCGCCTGAAGGCGGGCTAAACGCCAGGCGCTTTTCCGCCCGGTTGCAGGTTTGCCAGCGCAGCGGCGTGGCTGAGCGCTTGGCCGGATAAAACCCCGCCGTGGCAATGTCCAGGCAGCCTGCGATATGCAGCGGCCCGGTTGAGCCGGCAATCAGCATATCCGCTCCGCCAAGCTGTAGGGCAAAGGCGTCGACACCTGCGGTGTCGGGGAAGTGGTCTGCTACAACACCATTTGTGGCAAGCTGCTCCCTCAACTCTTGTGCCTGGGGCTGCTCACTGGGGCCAGCGCTGATCAGCCAGCGTAGTGGTAGGTGCTGGCACTGCTGGTGAACTTGAGTGATCAGCGCGGCGTACTGCGCCACCGATAAATTCACAGCCGAGCCGCCGCTGCCAGGATGAACCACCACCACGTGCTCTGAAGCGTCGTTGACCAACGTTTGTCGCTGTTCATAACGCTGCGCGAAATCCATCGGCCAGAAGGGGGGCGAGGGCAGGGTGGAAAGCGTTAGCGAAAGGCGAGCCAGCAGTTCACAGGCCAAATCGACGTTGTACTGGTACTCCGGCTTTGCTGATTGCGAGCGGCGCTGGCGTACCCGTACGTTATAGAACACCTGCGCCCACTTGGTCGCCGGGGCAACGCGCAGCGGAATGCCTGCTTTCATGCCTAGCCAACCAATGCGCGGTGTCGAGAACAGCGTTAGCAGTGCATCGAATTTCGATTGTTTCACGTGAAACAATAGCGCCTGCTGCGCTGCTTTATCGGCCTGGCTGCCAGGGTCGATAATGACCTCATCTACCCATGGGCACGCCTTGGCCAAGGGAGCTGTATAGGCAGGAACCAGCACAGTGACGTGGGGTTCAGGTGTTGCCTGCTTCAAACATGCTAGGGCTGGCCAAGCCAGCATGAAATCTCCAATCTTGTCATTGCGGACCACTAAAATACGAGGTTGCGCAGTCTGGGGATGATTCATGAAGGCTCCTTGGGTGATAATGGTCAACCGTGTCAACGTCATGGCAGAGAGGTATTAGTGGCTCACCATATTATGCAGGTCTGTATGTCCAAAGGGTGGGGCGGACTGGAGATGTACCCGTCGCGTATTATGCCTGAATTGCAGCGCCTGGGAGTGGTGAACCATGGCCTTGCCATCGCCGGGTCGCGTGTCGCCAGCAGTATAGAGGGAACTGGGGCAAGTGTGTTCACGGTGCCGAGTAACGCCCGAGCACTCCTTTCACTACCCGCGTTGCTGGGTTACATAGACCGACACTGTATCGATATCGTGCACTGCCATAAGTCAAGTGACCTGCGTGTTGCGGCACTGCTCAGCCTCTTTCGTCCTCGCTTAAAGCTGTTTTTTACCGAGCATATGGGAGTGACACGGCCCAAGAAAGGTGTGTATCACCGTTTGGCCTATTCGCGGGTAACCAGAGTCTTTTCGATCAGTCGGGCGACCTATCAACGTAACAAGCAGGCATTGCCCGTCTCGGAGGCGCGCCTTCACTGCCTTGGGCTGGGCGTGAACGTGGATGCCTACCAAGGGGCGGTGCACGCCAAATCAGCGCTCGGCCTTCCTGAGGACGGATGTTTGATTGCACTGCCAGGACGTCTGACGCCCGGCAAAGGGCATGAGGTGTGGCTGGAAGCATTGGCATCGTTGGATCGCCAAGCGTTGTGGTATGGCTTGATCATTGGCGGTGTCACTGCCGATGAAGGGGCTGACGAATCATTTGTGGCGGCGATCAAGCAAAAGGTCGCAGCACTTGGTTTGCAAGAGCGCGTCCACTTTCTCGGATTTCGCCAGGACTTACCCGCGCTGCTCCAGGCCATCGATATCGCGTGTATCCCTTCGCGTAATGAAGCCTTTGGGCTGACCGTCATCGAGGCCATGGCTGCCCAATGTGCTGTCGTGGGGGCCAATAGCGGTGCTATCCCTGAATTGATAGACCAGCAAAGAGGTCGCCTGGCCGACCCGCTATCGGCTGAAGAGTGGTCCGTTGCCCTGAAAGAACTGATCGATGCGCCGGAGACCAGGCGGGTGCTGGGTGAAGAGGCGCGTCGATGGGTGGTCGCGCATATGGCGCTCGATGTGCACGCGAAAAAACTGCTGCGTGAATATCAACTGCCCGAGTGATAGCCCGCCACGATGTGAGTGTGCGGGCGTGCACTGGCAAACTTCACCACAGACCGTTCCAGCCGCTGCAAGTTGCCCGCTTGCCATTTGCCTGGCGGGCGCAGGCGGCAGCGGTCGAGATCGATCAGCCAGGGCTTGCCTGCTTCATCCACCAGAATGTTGCGGGCGTTGAGGTCCACGTGGTCCAGGCCTGCTTGGTGAAAACGCTTGATCATTGCGCCAACGCGCTTTAATAGCGCCTCATCAGCCTCGCCATTGGTGAGCAGTGAGGCCAGTGCCCGAGAGCCGGAAATGCGCACGGTCAGCAGTGCCGCCTCATAGGTCAGCCCAAAGCGTGTGACACAGCAGGCCACTGGGCGAGGCACGGGAAGCCCTTGCTCATACAGCGCGGCGGTCAAGCGCACTTCACGAAACGCTCGTGTGCGCTCTGCCCCCAGCCAGACATAGCGTTGCTTGCTGACCTTGGCGATGAGCCCGCCGCGCTGGTAAGGGCGCAGCACCCACTGCTCGTGGTCGCGTGCTTGCAGGAACAGGCTGCTGCCCCGGCCAGGTGCTTCGCCGACTACCAGGCCTTGCGCTTGCCAGTAATCTGACTCGAACAGCGCCGTGCTCAGTGGGTGAGTCGGGGAGGACAGTTGGTGTGATGCGCAGGCGTCACTTAAACTGTCTGCATCATGTAAAATCAGCCCATTTTTCTGCTGGAGTGCCGCTAAGCGCATGAAGCCCTCTCTGCCTGCTCAACCAAACCATATTGCCATTTTGCGCCTCTCCGCATTGGGAGACGTATGCAATCTCGTGCCCACGGTGCGAGCGTTGCAGCGCCAGTGGCCGAACGCGCGCATTACCTGGATTATCGGCAAGGGGGAGCACAGTTTACTGGCCGGGCTTTCCGGGGTCGAGTTCGTCGTGTACGACAAATCGACGGGGCTCTCCGGCATGCGCGCTATCTGGCGCGAACTGGCCGATACCCGCTTCGATGTGCTGCTGCATATGCAGCAGGCCATTCGCGCCAGCGTGCTCTCGCTCGGGCTTAAAGCCAATGTGCGCGTCGGCTATGACAAAGCCCGTGCCAAGGACGCCCAGCACTGGTTTACCCAACACCAGCTAGCCCCCCACGAGAACGCCCATGTGCTGGAGTCGTTCATGGATTTTGCGCGTCTGCTGGGCGTCGAAGACGACCGCCTAGAGTGGAATCTCGCGGTGCCCGCAGTGGCCTATGAGGAAGCCCGCGCTATTAGTGGCGATGCGCCTTATTTGGTGATTAACCCTTGTAGCAACGCGCGGTTGCGCAACTTCCGCAACTGGTCGGTGGAAGGCTACGCCAGCGTGATTGAACACGCGTGGGTGCAGCACGGTCTGAAGAGCGTACTCACCGGTGGCGGCAGCCCGCTTGAGCGGGAAATGGGTGACCATATCGAAGCGCTCTGCCAGTCAGGTAGCGTGATCAACGCCATTGGCAGCACCTCGTTGAAAGGCGTATTGGCGCTGATCGATAACGCCCGCGCGGTGATCGCCCCGGATACGGGTCCTGCGCATATGGGCAACGCCATGGGCACGCCGACGCTTGGCCTTTACGCCACCACCAACCCTCAGCGGGCCGCCCCCTACTTGTGGCGCGATTTTGCCGTCAATGCCTACCCCGATGCGGTACGCACCTACCTGCATAAATCGGTGGACGAGGTGAGCTGGGGGCAGCGAGTACGCCATGCCGATGCCATGGACTTGATCAAGGCTGACGATGTGATTGCCAAGCTAGACGCGCTGCTGGCGCATACCGCAGCGCAGACCACAACAGGACCCTCGGATGAAAGTTGATTTAACCGCCCTGGAACATGCCCGCGTACTGGTGGTAGGCGACGTCATGCTCGACCGCTACTGGCACGGCGGCACCTCGCGGATCTCCCCAGAAGCGCCGGTGCCCGTGGTACGCGTGGAAGATGCCGACGACCGCCCCGGTGGCGCAGCCAACGTAGCGCTCAACGTGGCGTCATTAGGCGGCCATGCGGCACTGGCGGGCGTGGTGGGCGAGGATGAGAATGCCGAGCTGCTCACCAAACGCCTGGCTGCATCTGATGTAAGCACTCACTTTCAGCGCAGTGCCGAGATTCCCACGATCACCAAGCTGCGAGTGATGAGCCGTAACCAACAGTTGCTACGCTTGGACTTTGAGCAGCGCCTCGACAGTGTGGATACCAGCGGCCTGCTGACACAGGTTGAGCAAGCCCTGCCTGAGTGTGACGTGGTGATTTTATCGGACTACGGCAAGGGCACGCTCAACCAAGTGGAGCGGCTGATCGAGATGGCTCGCCACCACGGCAAGCGAGTGCTGATCGACCCCAAGGGCCAAGACTTCACCAAGTACCGGGGGGCCAGCTTGATTACCCCCAACTTAACCGAGTTTGAAGCCGTGGCAGGCCCTTGCGCCACCGACGCCATACTGGCCGAGCGAGGCGAAGCGCTGCGTGCTGAACTTGAGTTAGAAGCGCTGCTGATTACCCGCAGTGAGAAGGGCATGACGCTGATTCGTGAAGGCCAAGCACCGCTGCACCTGCCCACCCGTGCCCAGGAAGTGTTTGATGTCACGGGGGCCGGCGATACCGTGATTGGCCTGATGGGCCTGGCCCTGGCCGCTAACCATGCGCTGCCGGAAGCCATGATGCTGGCCAACTTGGGCGCGGGCCTGGTGGTGGCCAAGCCGGGTACCGCCACGCTCTCCATTGCCGAGCTTTACACCGCGCTGCATGGCGACAAGCTGGCCGAGTTCGGCGTGATCGAGCCAGCGTCTCTGGTCGATGCCGTTCGCGCTGCGCAGCTGCGCGGTGAGCGGGTGGTGATGACCAATGGCTGCTTCGATATTCTCCACGCAGGCCATGTGGCCTACCTGGAGCAGGCCAAGCGCCTGGGTGACCGGCTGGTCGTGGCGGTGAACGATGATGCGTCCATTGGCCGGTTGAAAGGGCCGAAGCGCCCCATCAACCCGTTGAACCGACGGATGCAAGTGCTGGCCGGGCTCGGTGCGGTGGATTGGGTGGTGCCGTTCAGTGACGACACGCCCGCCGCCCTGATTGAGCAAGTACTGCCGGATATCCTGGTTAAAGGCGGCGACTACCGCCCCGAGGATATCGCTGGCGGCAGCGCCGTGATTGCCAACGGTGGCGAGGTGAAAGTGCTGGGCTTTGAAGATGGCGTTTCCACCACGGCGATGATCAGCTCCATTCTGGACCGCGAAAGTTAATGGCAGCCCCCCGCTGGCCACGGCTGGCCTACTCAGCGGCGCTGTATGGCTTAGCGCCGCTGATTGGCTGGCGCATCTGGCGTGAGCAAGTGCCCACTTACTCACGGCTCCAGCGGCTGGGGTTGTGCCTCGAACCGCTGCCGCCCCCACCGCGCATTTGGTTGCACTGTGCCTCGGTAGGCGAGGTACGCGCTGCCCGCCCGCTGATCGAAGGGCTGCTGGCGCGCTTTCCCCACTATAGCCTGCTGTTGACCACCATGACCGCCACCGGTGCCCAGCAGGCGTTGGCGCTGATAGCAGAACAGGGCGCTACCGATCAGCCTCGTCTTGCCCACCGTTTGCTTCCGCTGGATTTCCCCGGCGCGGCCAAGCGCTTTGTGGCCCGCGTACAGCCTGAGCTTGCCATCCTGTTTGAAACCGAGCTGTGGCCCAATCTGCTTCACGCCTGCCACCGGCAGGCGGTGCCTGTTGCAGTGGTCAACGGCCGACTATCGCCCCGCGCGTTTGCCCGCTACCAGCGTCTTCGCCCGCTGATGCAGAGCGCGTTAGCCAACGTGACGTGGCTTGCCGCCAAATCGTCAGAGGACGCTGAGCGCTTTCAAGCACTGGGGTGTGCGGCTGAATCCACCACCGTGGTGGGGTCGCTGAAGTTTGAACAGGTACTGCCTGAAGAGGCGTTGGCGGAAAGTGAGCACTTACTTCAAGCTTGGGGAGAGCGACCCGTCTGGGTCGCGGGCTCGACCCGCGATGGGGAAGAAGCGCTGCTGCTTACGGCCCACCGGCAGTTGCTCAAACGCTTTCCAGACGCACTGCTGGTGCTGGTGCCTCGCCACCCTCAGCGCTTTGACGAGGTGGCGGCACTGTGCGAGCGCGAGGGCTGGAAGGTCAGTCGCCGTAGCCAGCAGCAACCCGTTACACCCGCCACCCAGATTTACCTGGGCGATACGCTGGGCGAGCTGGCGGCGCTGTACGGCGCGGGGAGCGTGGCCTATGTGGGTGGCAGCTTGGTGCCGCTGGGCGGGCATAATGTGTTGGAGCCTGCCGCATTGGGTAAGCCCGTGCTGTGTGGTCCGTCGCTGGAGAACTTCAGCGATGTTGCCGAGCCGCTGTTGGCGGCCAAGGCGCTGACCGTGGTTGATTCCGTAGCAGCGCTTGCAAGCGCCTTGGCAGAGTATATCGCTTGCCCTCAGCGTGCTCGGCAGGCGGGTGAGGCAGGGCAGGCGGTGATCGAAGCCCATCGGGGGGCGCTGTCGCGCACCCTGGATGGGCTTGGCCGCTACTTATAGCGCCGTCCGCTCTACGCCATCAGTCTTGCCCAGCAGCAGTATGTCGGCGCCGCGTGCGGCAAACAGGCCGTTGGTAACCACGCCGACAATGGCATTAATGCGCGCTTCCATCGCCACCGGGTCCTCAATCATAAAGTTGAAGCAGTCGATAATATGGTTACCGTTATCAGTCAGTACCCCTTGGCGATACACGGGCTCTGCCCCCAGCTTGACCAGCTCCCGCGCTACGTAGGAGCGCGCCATGGGAATCACCTCCACCGGCAGCGGAAAGTGGCCTAGCTGTGCCACGTATTTGGAACCATCGGCGATACAGATGAAGCGTTTGGCGCAAGCGGCCACAATCTTTTCACGGGTCAGCGCTGCGCCGCCGCCTTTGATCATGTGTAAGTGAGCATTTACTTCGTCTGCACCATCGATGTAGAAAGGCACGTCGCCCACATGGTTCAGTTCAAACACCTCGATACCCAGGCCTTTCAGCCGTTCGGCACTGGCTTCCGAGCTGGCAACAGCACCTTTAAACCGGTCGCGCAGAGGGCCTAAGCGGTCAATAAACAGATTGGCTGTCGAGCCAGTGCCAATGCCCAGCACCGTGTCTTTATCCAGGTGAGGCTCTATTTCGCGAATGGCGGCATCCGCCACGGCGGCTTTTAGTTCATCTTGTGTCATGATGGTTCCAGTATCAGGAGAGGCAGTCGCCCTTAGTATAACGACCTAATCGCTGGCTGCCGATGGAAACGCCGCTAGACGTTGCCAGTCGTAATCTGCTACCAATAAAGGTTTTGTTCGCACCCGTCAGGGTCACGTCATTTTTCTGGGATGTCAGCATGCTCGAAGCAACCGTCAAAAAGATCCTCCAAGCCCGCGTTTATGAAGCCGCTTGTGAGACACCTATTTCTCCTGCTCCCTTTTTGTCGCGTCGTTTCAACAACCAGATTTTGATTAAACGCGAAGATTTGCAGCCGGTCTTTTCGTTCAAAATTCGCGGGGCCTACAACAAAATGGCTCAGCTAACAGAAGAGCAGAAAGCCAAAGGCGTTATCGCTGCCTCGGCGGGCAACCACGCCCAGGGCCTGGCCATGGCGGCTAAGCTGATGGGCGTGAAAGCGGTCATCGTTATGCCGCGCATCACCCCAGATATCAAGGTTCAGGCGGTGCGTGCCCGTGGGGCGAAAGTGGTGCTAAAAGGCGATGCCTTTGCCGCCGCCGCCGAGCATGCCCAGGAGCTGATCAAAGAGCACGGCTACACCTATATTCCGCCGTTTGACGATATCGACGTAGTGGCAGGCCAAGGCACCATTGGCGTTGAGATTCTGCGCCAGCATAGTGGCCGGTTAGATGCGATTTTTATCCCTGTAGGCGGCGGCGGGCTGATTGCCGGGGTGGCTGCCTATGTGAAGTACCTTCGCCCGGATATCAAAATCATCGGTGTGGAAGCGGAGGATAGCGCCTGCTTGAAAGCTGCGCTGGAAGCCGGTGAGCGCGTGGTGCTGGACCAGGTGGGCGTCTTTGCCGAGGGTGTGGCGGTGGCGCAAATTGGCGAGGTCCCGTTCTCGCTGGTGCGTGACCTTGTTGACGATGTGATCACTGTTAACACCGATGAGATGTGTGCCGCGGTGAAAGATATTTTTGAAGATACCCGCGCCGTCGCTGAAACTTCGGGCGCACTCTCGTTAGCGGGCCTTAAAAAGTATGTGCAGCAAACTGGTGCAGAAGGCGAGACGCTGCTGTGTATTAACTCTGGCGCCAACACCAACTTCGACCGCTTGCAGCATATTGCCGAGCGCACCGAGTTGGGTGAGCAGCGCGAAGCCATTCTGGCCGTCACCATTGCAGAAAAACCCGGCAGCTTTAAGAAATTCTGTCGCACGCTGGGCAAGCGTATGGTCACCGAGTTTAGCTACCGCTACGCCGATGATAGCGAAGCGCATATCTTTGTGGGTGTGCAGGTCAAGCCTGGTGGGGAAGATCGCCAAGCAGTAATTGATAAACTGCGTGAGGGTGGTTATCAGGTAGAAGACTTAACCGATAACGAGTTGGCGAAACTGCATATTCGTCACTTAAGCGGTGGCCGCCCCAGCGAACGTTTTGAAGAGGAGCTTTACCGCTTCGAGTTTCCTGAACGTCCTGGCGCATTGATGAACTTCTTAACTCAGCTGCCACACGACTGGAACATTTCGCTGTTTCACTACCGTAACCACGGGGCTGCCTATGGCCGCGTTCTGGTGGGCATGCAGGTGCCCAGTGAAGATCGTACCCATGTTGCGGAGTATTTAGACGCGATTGGCTACCGCTACTGGCAAGAGAGTGATAACCCCGCTTACCGGCTCTTTATGGCGTAACACTATGTAAGTGCTTACTAACGGTGCATGCCAGAGCTGCTAGGCAGAGAGGTGTTTGTTGAAACGTTTAATTAAGGGGTCAAAATAGTGCTATTAGCAGTTGTCATTGAGCCCCTTATGGCCCTATAGTCGTGAGCGAAATTAGTGAAGTGGGTCATCTTCTCAAAATGAAAAACTTGGTGACGCACTAAGGGCATTTGGCAACTGTTAAACACGTTGGAGAAGAGGCATGCGGCGTAGAAAGCCTGATATGGTGATGGCGTTAACAGTGGTGTTTTTACTGGGTGTATTAGCCACTGGATATGCACAGGCGCTGTCGGGGAGTTAACCAACGGTTAACAGCAGCGTACTAAGTGCTAACGCTATACCTGCTAGGTGAACACATAAAACGGGCTGATCATTTTGATCAGCCCGTTTTTGTTGGTCGAACGACGCCAATATCGCTCACCACCGCATTGAGAGGGATATCCCAAGGCTCAACAGGCAGCGTATCCACCTGCTGGCAGGCATGGGCCACACCAATCAGTGCGGGGGCTGGCCCAGGTCGACGCATAAACGCCAAGCTGCGGTCATAAAATCCGCCCCCCATGCCCATACGGTTAGCCTGCTGATCAAAACCCACCAACGGCACGATCAGTGTGTCCAGCGCCCACGCGGGCAGCCGGTTGCGGCGCTGGGCAGCAAAGCGCGGGCAGGGCTCGGCAATGCCAAAGCGGTTTTTGACCATAGGCGTGGTATCGCCGTAGGCCACAAACCAAAGGCTGTTGGCGCTAAAAGGGCGTAGTACAGGCAAGTAGATCGCCACCCGGCGCTGGCGCAGCCAAGGAATTAACGGCGTGGGGTCGATCTCACCGTTGACCGGCAGATAAAGACTAATACGCTTGGTGCGGCGGATTTCAGGAAGCTGTTTTAAACGCTGGCAAAGTGCCAGAGCCGCCTGCTTTTGCTGTTCGGCGGTGAGAGTGCGGCGTCGGCGTTTGAGTTCGCGACGTAGCGCAGATTTGTCGTTGGGTAAGGTGTGAGTCATAACGCGGAAGGTCATTACAAAGTGTTCCCCAGAATGCCGCTGTCGTTCTGGCCCTGAACCTACTGGTTCAGGTGGGTGGCCGCAGCCAAACCGTCAGGCTTTCCGACGCACGGACATGCACACGGGTCTGGCTAGCATTTGGCCCCCTGGGTACTGCGCATAGGCTCGAGGGACTATAACGACTGGCGTACATCCCAGAGAACACCGCTATCCTAACAGAGCCGCCGCTAATGCCAAAGTATCGGTTGAAGATGTTGAAGGGCTTAAGGCTCTTTGCGCGGCCGAGTGCCCGCAAGTGCTCGCTCAAGCCGATCATTTAAGCGGTTGAGGTTGGCTTCTCCGGCGCGGTGCTCATCCAGCGCTTCCAGCAGCTCGTGGGTAATATTTAGCGCCGCCATAATCGCGATACGCTCGCTGCCCAGCACGCTGCTTTGGGCATGAATGCCGTGCATGGCGCGGTCCAAATAGCGAGCAGCGCGTTCAAGCTGGACTTCTTCGCCCGTGTCGCAGGCAATCATATAGCTGCGACCCAGTAGGGTGATCTCTTTCGTTGGCCGCTTTGCGTTACTCATCAATGGCTCCAGCACGGGCCAGCAAGGGGCCCGATGCGTTAACATCACTACATAGGAAGGATAGACGGGGTTCACTATAAGAGAGCCGCTTGTGCGGGGTCAACGCGCAGGCTCGCCCGCCTATCCTCGTGGTCTTATCTTTACACTGTATAAAGCGAGCATGAATCATGTCATTGATTGACGAGCGCCAGGAATTTTCTGACATAGCGGATGTATTTTTACTTCACGGTAGTATGCAGTCTCCTGCGTTTTTGGATGGACGGCTGTGCGGCTTATTGGCTCTGCGCGACGTGACGGCCGAGGCGTGGCTGGAAGAAGTGTGTCTCAGTTTGGGGGTAGAGCAACCCCGTGACCCGGCCAGCGCCGAGCGGCTGCTAGGCTGGCGTCGTCAAACCCTAGAAGCGCTGAGCGCCAGCGACCTGAACTACGCGCCATTACTTCCCGATGAGCTGTTCTCTTTGGCAGAGCAGGCCCAAGGGCTGAAAGAGTGGACGCTTGGCTTTATGGAAGTAGTGGATGAGGTGGCCGATGACACCCTTCGGGAGCGCTGGTCGCAAACGCTGAAAGAAGCGATTGATGATCTGGAGGGCCTTGGCCAGATGGAGACCGATATCGACGATAGCACGGAAAACGAGAACGACCTGTTTGCTTTAACCGAGCATGCCCGAATGGCGGCCATGTTGCTGTACACCGAACAGCACCCGGGTAAGCCACAGGTAGAGCAAACCGACGCCCCCGTTCATTGAACCCACTTCACGCTTGCATAGGAGCCGTTATGCTCACGCCACTGCCTCGCCCTGCTGCTATTCAACCAGACGAGTATCGTCGGCGCCGAGAAGCGCTGATGGCACAGCTGCCAACCAGCGCCGCGCTGGTGGTGCCTGGGGCGTCGCTCGTCACCCGCTCCCACGACAGCGAATACCCTTTTCGCCAGCAGAGCGACTTCTACTATCTAACGGGCATTCAAGAGCCTGACGCGCTGCTGGTACTGCTACCAAGCCGCGCTGAAGGGCAAAGTGTAGTGTTCTGCCAAGACCGCGACCCCACTATGGAAGCCTGGACCGGCCGACGACTAGGAGCGCAGGGCGTTGTCAGCCTGCATGGTATCGACCAAGCGTTCGAGAACGCTGAGCGCGACGACCTGCTGCCAGAGCTGTTGGATGGCCGTGAGCTGCTCTATGCGCCGCTGGATAACCCCGACGCGGTTAGCATCGCTGAAGAGGCGCTTGCCCATGCCCAAGCGGGCATGCGCCGAGGCAAGCCCGCACTAAAAGGCTGGCTGGATAGCCGTCCACTGATTCACGAGATGCGCCTCATCAAAAGCCCCGCTGAAATTGCTTTGCTGCGTCACGCAGCAGCCATTTCAGCCCAGGCCCACGTACGCGCTATGCGCACCTGCCAAGCCGGGCTAAGTGAGTACCAGCTTCAGGCCGAGCTGGAGCACACTTTTGTGTGGCACGGCGCTAGCGGGCCTGCCTACGGCACGATTGTGGGCGGCGGCGCCAATGCCTGTGTACTGCACTATATTGAGAACAGTGATGTGCTGGAGGAGGACACGCTGGTACTGATTGACGCTGGTGCAGAGTTTGATCTCTATGCGGGCGACATCACGCGCACCTTCCCGGTGAGTGGGCGCTTTGATGATGCTCAACGGGCGCTTTACCAAGTGGTGTTAGATGCCCAGGTGCGTGCGGTGGATGCCATTGCGCCTGGCGCTACGCTAGCGGACATCCATCAGGGCGTGGTGCATGACCTTACGGTTGGCCTGATTGAGCTGGGGCTTTTAGAGGGAGACGTTCAGGCGCGCATTGATGACGAAAGCTATCGGCGCTTTTACCTCCATTCCACTTCTCACTGGTTAGGGTTGGATGTACACGATGTGGGCACCTACCGCTTGGACGAAGCGACGCCGCGCCTGCTTGCCCCAGGCATGGTGCTTACCGTGGAACCTGGGCTCTATATCCCTGATGAAGACGATATTCCCGCTGCCTATCGCGGTATTGGCATTCGTATTGAAGATAACGTTGTGGTTACCGAACAGGGGCATGACATTCTCACTGATGGCGTGCCGAAACAGGTAGACGAAATAGAGCAGTTGATGGTTAAAAAATAACCAGCAAAAACGGTCTGTTTTTTTGTTTATGTAAACTACGTTACGAAATTACGTTTAGCCAAGGTGCTTATAATGTAAGTGCGTTATATAAGCGCGTATTGTGAAGAGGAGAAGCCAATGCATGGGGCAGAACAGGTAACGCCTGCACAGCAGCAGTCGCCCACCCATGACATCGTGATTGTGGGCGGTGGGCTGGTGGGTGCCAGCTTGGGCTGTGCATTGGCACCGCTGATTGAGCGCTATGGCTGGCGCGTCGCCATCATTGAGGCCAATGCGCTACCGCAGAGCGCCGAGGAAACGACGTGGCAGCCAAGCTTTGATGCCCGCGCCAGCGCCATTGCTGAAGGCTCGGCACAGCGCTTTCGACAGCTAGGCGTGTGGGAAGCGATGCAGGTCGAGGCCACACCGATTAATCGTATTCATATCAGCGAGCGGGGCCGTTTGGGCGCGACGCGTCTTAATGCACAAGAGCTAGGCGTCGCTGCCTTGGGTCACGTGATACCCAACGCTTGGATGGGACGCGTGTTGCATCAGAAGCTGCAGCAATTACCGATTGAGTGGCACTGCCCAGCCACGGTGGCACAGATGACTCCCACGGCCAGCGGCCACCATTTGCGGCTTTCCGATGGCAGCGAGCTAACGGCCGCGCTGACCATTTTGGCCGATGGCGGCCGCTCGGGGCTGAAGGAACAGCTAGGGATTGCTAGCCGCCGCCACTCCTATGAGCAGACGGCGGTCATTGCCCATGTGGGCATTAGCCAGCCCCATCAAGGGATTGCTTACGAACGCTTTACCTCCGAGGGACCCATCGCGCTGCTGCCACTGCCGGGGCAGGCTATGGAGCTGGTCTGGACCCATGCCAGCGGTAGCGAGCAGGCACGATTATCGCTACCGGATCATGCCTTCTTGAGCCAGCTTCAGCAGGCGTTTGGCGACCGAGTCGGGCGCTTTACCCGCATTGGCCAGCGGTTTAGCTATCCGCTTTCGCTGGTGACTGCAGAAGAGCCTGTGCGCCCCGGCTTAGCCGTGCTGGGCAATGCGGCCCATGCGTTGCACCCGGTAGCTGGCCAGGGCTTCAATTTAGCGCTGCGTTCGGTGATGGATTTGGTTGAAGCGCTCTCCCAAGGTGCTCAGCAGCAGCGCTCCTTGGGAGATATGAGCACGTTGCAGGCGTTTGAGCGCCGCCGCGCCCAAGACCGCGCCAATGTGATCCGCTTTAGTGACGGCTTAGTGCGGCTGTTTGGTTACTCATTGCCGCTGCTGCCCCACGCCCGTGGCGCTGGGTTGATCGGCCTTAATTTGATTGGCCCGCTGCGCCGTGGCTTGGCACGCCGCGCGATGGGCCTGGAGCGCTGACGCTCTTATCCAGTGCCCTCAATGACCCAAGCCAAGGAGTGTTATGACAACGCAATCACAAGCAGCTAAGCCGCCCGTCACGCGTTTCGATGCGGTAATTGTTGGCGCGGGTATGGTGGGCGCTGCGCTGGCCGGGCTACTGGCAGAAGCGGGAATGCAGGTGGCGCTGGTGGAAGCCAAGGCATCGCCGCTGCGCCTGGATGACGTCGCTGGCGAGATTCCTGCCCCCCGCGTTAGCGCGCTGACCCCGGTGTCCCAACGGCTGCTCACGCATTTGGGCGTATGGCCCGCCATGGCGGCGGCAAGGGTAACGCCTTACCGCTATATGCAGGTGTGGGATGCTGAGGGTAGTGGCCATATTCACTTCTCGGCGGACGAAGCGGGCACCGCCGTGCTTGGCCATATTGTGGAAAACGATGTCACGCAGGCCGCGCTGAATGAGCAAACTGCTAAGCAGCCGACCCTGACACGCTTCGATGGCATCAGCGTGTCGGCACTGCAAACCACGGCCAGCGGCCGCTGGCTGGTACTGGAGGACGGTAGCCAGCTACAAACGCCGCTGGTGATCGCTGCCGACGGCGCACGCTCTGCCTTGCGAGAGCTAGCAGGCATCTCGGTGGCGGAGGAGTCCATGGAGCAAGAGGCGGTTGTCACCACGGTGCGCTGCGCACAGTCCCACGGCGCTACCGCTCGCCAAGCCTTTATCGGTGGTCGTCCGATGGCTTTCTTACCGCTCACTGTCAATGGAGATGATCGCTTCTGTTCCATTGTATGGTCCACAACGCCTGAGCATGCCAGTGAACTCACCGCTTACTCTGCTGAGGCACTGGGGAAGGCGCTTGGCGAGGCTTTCGACCATCGCCTGGGCGATGTCATGCCCGTGGATAGCGCCTATCGGTTTCCGCTGGTGCAGCGCCACGCCCAGCATTATGTGCAGCCCAACTTTGCTCTAGTAGGCGATGCCGCCCATAGCATTCATCCGCTGGCCGGGCAGGGCGTTAATTTGGGATTAATGGACGCGGCGGTATTAGCCGAAGAGGTGGTGGCGGCATGGCACCGGGGTGCCCCTTGGGGTAGCTTGGCCACGCTGAGTCGCTATGAGCGCCGTCGGCGCTTGGATAACACGGCCATGCTGGGCTTAATGAAAGGCTTTAAGGTACTGTTTGGCAGCCATCAGCCAGTGTTTACGCTGGCGCGCAACCTGGGGATGAGTGGCATGAACCAGCTCGTGCCGCTTAAGCGTGTGGTGATGCGGCAGGCGACCGGAGAGCGGGGCCGCCTGCCGGCGTCGTGCCGCTAGCTAGCCGCGGCGGCGATCCACCACGTTCAGCGCTTTCAGCAGGTTAAGGGCTTCGCTGAGCTGGTAGTCGTCGCGCAGCCGCTGAGACATGGCGGCGCGCTCGGGAGGCATGTCGCTTTGGCTACCGAGGTGTCCGTCCAGGTCCGCCTCACGAATGGCGCGTCGTGCCTCCGCCACTTCCAGGCGGCCACGTACCACCTCGACATCCGGCTCGATGCCTTGCGCCTGAATCGAGCGGCCATTCGGGGTGTAGTAAAGGGCGGTAGTGAGCTTCAAACCTTCGCCATTGCCCAACGGCATGATCTGCTGTACCGAGCCCTTACCAAAGCTTTCAGTGCCCATGATGACGCCCCGGCGCTGGTCTTGCAGAGCGCCTGCGACAATTTCAGCCGCTGATGCGCTGCCGCTGTTGATTAGCACCACGAGCGGTATGTCGCCAGCGGGCGTATCCGGAGAGGCAGAAAACGACATTTCGGTATCCGAGAGTCGCCCTTCGGTATACACAATCAGCCCTTCATCTAGAAAGAGATCCGTCACTCCGACCGCCGCCTGAAGAACGCCACCGGGGTTATTACGCAGATCCAGAATTAAACCTTCCAGCGGCTGATCGCGCATCATGCGCTCAATGGCTTGGCGCGCCTGTTCGGGGGTACGTGACTGAAACTGGCTGATACGCAGGTAGCCGTAGCCTGGCTCCAGCGTTTCATGTTTGACACTCTCACTGCGGATCACTTCGCGGGTGAGCGTGAACTCTCGGGGCGACTCTTCACCTGAGCGCAAAATAGTTAAACGCAGTGGCGTGCCGGGTTCGCCGCGCATTAAGTTGACGGCTTCCTGCAGCGATAGGCTATCGGTGGGGGTGCCATCGATGGCGACGATAATATCCTGAGACAGCAGGCCGGCCCGTGAAGCGGGCGTGTCATCAATGGGCGTGACGACCATCAGTTGGCCATTCTGGGTGCCCACTTCAATGCCGATACCGCCAAACTCACCTTGGGTAGACTCTCGCAGGCTCTGATACTCCTCCTCGTCTAAATAGGCCGAGTGAGGGTCTAGCTCGTTGAGCATGCCGCGCATGGCATTGCGCAGTAAGGTGCGGTCATCCACTTCTTCTACATAGCCGCGTTTGATGCGCTCGAATACTTCCGCGAAGGTTTGTATCTCTTCTAGTGGCAGGTCGTCGGCAACGCTGTTCGCCGGTTGGGCTGCCAAGGGTAGCGGAGCAGCCAGCAGCGCGAGCGGAAGCAGGGTAGCCAAGAAGCGCTTGGCAGGGGCCGATACCTCGGTAACAGATAGCGTCATGCGGACTCCGCTAGGCGAAAGGCAGCGCCAGCCGCGCTGCTCAGGTTGAGACGTTCATCATAAAGCCACTATCACCAGCTTATCCCGTCAACGGCGCGCAATCCAACGTTGCGGATTAATTGGTTCGCCGCTGTGGCGCACCTCAAAGTAAAGCGAGGGGCTGGCTTGGCCGCCGCTACTGCCTACACGGCCAATTTCATCGCCACGGCTCACTTGCTGCCCCGGGCGGGCGCTGAACTGCTGCAAGTGGGCGTAGAGCGTCATGATCTGGTCACCGTGGTCGATGATCAATAAGTTACCGAACCCTCGCATCCAGTCGGCAAACACCACACGGCCTGAATGAACCGCCGTGACTGCCGTGCCTTCGCTGGCCTGAATCACGATGCCGTTGTAGTGAACCCCGTTCCGCCGCTGAAAGCTGGCGGTGATGCTGCCTTGCACGGGCCAAGGCAAATCGCCTTGGGTGCGGGTGATGTTGGTGGTAGGCGTGGGCTCTGCCAGCCGCGCCAGTTCGGCTTGAATCGCGCGGAGCTGCTGCTCGGCCTGTTCGCGGCTCTGGCTGAGATCGGCCAGGCGGTCGGCTTCGCTCTCGTAACGATCATCCAGCGTGGTCACGACGCTGCGCCGCTCCTCGGTACGGCGGGCCAGCAGCGCGCTTTGCGCTTCCAGTTCGTCCGCCAGGGCATCCAGCCGGGTCTGGCGCTCGGCCAGCGCCTGCTCGGTATCCACAAGCGCGGTATCCAGACGGGCGATATCGGTCAAGCGCTGCTGGCGCGCCTGTGTTAGCCGGTTTAAGTAGGCCTGCATGCGGTCAAGTTCAGCGGGATCGCTTTGGTTGAGCAGCAGCTTCAGCTGGGGCGTTGGCCCCAGCCGGTAAAGCGCGGCAAGCTGCTGACCTAGCGCGGCGTACTGGGCATCGCGTTCACCCTCTAAGCGTTCGCGGTGCTGGCGTAGCTGGGTGGTTTCATCGGCGAGCTGGCGTCGCTCGGCCTGTAGCTGGTCCAGCCGCTGGTGGGTCTGGGCCAGCTCTGTTTCCACTTCCCTTAGCTCTTGCTGGGCGCTGTTCCGCGCTTGGCCGGTGGCACTCAGCCGCTCGGCCATGGCGTCAATCTGTTGACCGAGGGCATCGAGCTGCTCTCTGGCGGCCTGCTCGTCCTGTTGTGCCATCGCCGTCGACGAATAGCCCAGCATTAGCAAGGCCGTCGTTAATAAGGCCGTTCGAGCTAGCTGTTGCCACATGGGCATTACTCGAAGCGCAGCAGCGGAGTTCCGGTCATCGCCTCAGGCTGTGGCTGATTCATCATGGTCAGCAGCGTGGGGGCAAGATCGCACAGGCGGCCATCTTCGAGCTGGGCGGCGCGCTCACCAACGTATACTAGCGGCACCACAAAGGTGGTGTGGGCAGTTTGCGGTGCACCGGTTTCCGGGTGAACCATCTGCTCGGCATTGCCGTGGTCGGCAGTGATCAGGCAGGCACCGCCCGCGCGCTCAATCGCTTCCACCACGCGGCCAACGCAAATATCGACGGTCTCAATCGCTTTCACGGCGGCGTCGAAATCCCCAGTGTGGCCTACCATGTCGCCATTGGCGTAGTTGCACACCATGAGATCGAAACGGCCGCTATCAATGGCTTCTACCAGCTTGTCGGTAATCTCATAGGCGCTCATTTCCGGCTTTTCGTCGTAGGTTTTCACATCACGAGGCGACGGCACCAGGATGCGCTCTTCACCTTCGTACTCAGCTTCGTTACCGCCGGAGAAGAAGAACGTCACGTGGGGGTACTTCTCTGTTTCGGCAATCCGCAGTTGGGTGAGGCCGCGCTTAGCGACCACTTCGCCTAGGGTGTCGGTTAAGTCGGTGGGCGGAAACGCGGCTGGCGCGGCGATGTCCGCTGCGTAACGCGTCATCATGACCAAGCCATCACCGGCAAGCGTTGGGCGCGCACGGCGCTCAAAGCCGGTGAACTCTGCATCGGTGAAGGCGCGGGTCAGCTCACGAGCGCGGTCGGAGCGGAAGTTTAGGAATATCGCTGCGTCGCCATCTTGTAATGTGATGGCGTTACCGTTAACCGGCACGCTGGTCGCCGCCACAAATTCGTCAGTTTCGCCGCGCTGGTAGGCGTCGCGTAGTCCGCTTTCCGCGCTGGTGGCGGTGTAATCGGCGTGGCCGTCGGTGAGCAGGCGGTAGGCTTGCTCAATGCGCTCCCAGCGGTTGTCGCGGTCCATGGCGAAGAATCGACCAATGATGGAAGCCACAAAACCGTTATCGGCCCCGACCAGTTCTGAAAGGCGGGCGTTGGCGCGCTCGATAGACGCCAGTGCGCTTTGCGGCGGCATATCCCGGCCATCTAGAAAGGCGTGCACGTAGATGCGCTGGGCACCGCGCCGCGCTGCCAGCTCGGCCATGGCGATAAAGTGGTCTTCGTGGCTGTGGACACCGCCTGGAGAGAGCAGGCCCAGCAGATGCACGGCACGGCCATTGGCGACTGCTGCGTCGATGGGCTTGGTGAGCACCTCGTTGGTATCCAGGTCGCCATCTTCAATGGCTTTGGTGATGCGCGTGAAGTCTTGGTAAACGATACGCCCGGCACCCAGGTTCATATGGCCGACTTCGGAGTTGCCCATCTGGCCGTCGGGTAGCCCCACATGACGGCCATCGGTATGCACGAAGGCGTGAGGGCGGTTAGCCCACAGTGCGTCCATCACTGGGGTATTGGCCGCAGCGACAGCGTTGTGGGCGTTGTCGGGGTTGTGGCCGTAGCCGTCTAGGATAATCAGCGCAACGGGGCGCGGTGCAGGTGTTGTCATTGAAAATTCCCTCGTATTTGAGTCAGCCAAGCGACATGAGGTGCAGTTTGAAACGCTGGTGAGGGCGGCTCAGCCAGTTTTCAGACAACACCTGATAATCGGGGTCGCGACAGGCGCGCGCTTGGGGCATCATAACGCAGGCAGCCGTCGGGCGTCATGGCCTGCGCGGTATGCCCTGTGACGTGTATACTTGTCGCGTTTCTGAGGGCGGTTAGGCCGCTTTTTTCTGCATAGACCAAGAGATTGTGTTCGCGATGATCGATCAGCTGTTCGAATTCGTAATGAACCACCCCCTCCTCGTGGGGGCATTTTTGCTGGTGCTCATAGCGTGGATTGTTTATGAAACGCGTAGCGCCTCCTCGAATGCGGTGTCCTCTACCCAGGCCACTCAGCTCATCAACCGCGAAGACGCGGTGGTGCTGGACATTCGTGAGAGCAAAGACTTCAAAGCCGGACATATCGCTGGCGCTCGCAACATTCCCCAAAGCAGCCTGGATAGCCGCATGAACGAGCTGGAGAAAGTGAAGAGCCAGCCGATCATCGTGGTGTGCAAGCATGGTCAAAGTTCGGGCGCTGCCCAGGCAAAGCTTGCCAAAGCCGGGTTTGAGCGGGCAATGAAGCTGCGCGGCGGCATGATGCAGTGGCAGTCGGATGGCCTTCCGGTGGTTAAGAAGTAAACGAGAGCATAAGTAGCTGCGCAGCTGCGCATATTTTTATTGGATGAACAATTAGGAGTATCCCATGGCGGAAGATAACAACACCCCGCAGGCAGGCGCCGCAGAAGGCGAAAAGCCCCAGCTGAAATTCTCTTTACAGCGTATTTACGTGAAAGACATTTCCTTTGAAGCGCCGAACTCTCCTTCTGTGTTCAAGCAGGCGTTCAAGCCGAAGGTGAATCTGGACCTGAACACCACCAGCCAGAAAGTGGCCGACGACCAGTATGAAGTGGTCGTCAAAGTGACCGCGCAGGTCAACGACAGCGAAACTGGCACCACCTCGTTTTTGGCAGAAGTCGAGCAGGCGGGCCTGTTCCGTATTTCCGGCATCGAAGGCGCACAGCTTGAGCAAACGCTGGGTGCGTTCTGCCCTAACCTGCTGTTCCCGTACGCCCGTGAGTGTGTTGACAACCTGGTCAACCGTGGAGGTTTCCCGCCGCTGATGCTGGCGCCGGTCAACTTCGAAGCCATGTACGCCCAGCGCAAGCAGCGCGAAGCGCAGCAGGCAAGCCAAGCGGCTGAGAACACGCACTAAGCTATGTCGGGTTCGTTAAACGCCGCTGGTTGGATCGCGCTACACGGCAAAATGCCGCGCCTCTATGTGCCTACTGAGCTGTCAGCGGGCGCTACCTTAACGCTACCTGAGGGCCCTGCTAAGCACGTTACCCGCGTGCTGCGCATGGGCGAAGGCGCGCCGCTGATCTTGTTTGATGGCGCAGGCCAAGAGGCGGGTGTTCGGCTGGCGGAGGTGGGGCGTAAGCACACCACTGTTACTGTTGAGGCGGTGTGGTCAGGCAGTGGCGAGTCGCCGCTGGCGGTGCATCTTGGGCAAGCGATTTCCAAGGGCGACCGCATGGATTACGCCATTCAAAAAGCCGTTGAGCTTGGTGTGGCGGCGATTACCCCGCTGTATACCGAGCGGGGCGATGTGCGTTTGAAAGGCGACCGCGAAGAGAAAAAGCTGGCGCACTGGCAGGCCGTGGCGGCCAGTGCCTGTGAGCAGAGCGGCCGGGCAGTGGTGCCGCCTGTTCACCCTCCGCAGGCGTTAGGTGAGTGGCTGGCCGAGCGCCAAGAGCCGCTGCGCTTGATGCTGCACTTAGCGACAGGTAACGGCTTTGCTCAGCCAGAGCGGCCCGCGTCCGCCGCGCTGTTGATTGGCCCAGAGGGTGGCTTAAGCGATACGGATATTCAGGCCGCTATCGCCAGCCACTTTACGCCACTGACGCTGGGGCCACGGGTGCTACGCACCGAAACGGCTCCTGTGGTCGCGCTCACGCTGCTGCAGCACCACTTCGGCGATTTGTAAGCGCTTACTATCAAACCGCTGCCGTGTTTGTTGCGGCGGCGGTTTTTTTGTACCCAGCGCTGGCGTCATTCGACGCCGCTTTGCCTTGCCTAGGCAAGGTACCATAATGAAGATCTACTTCTTGTAAGGACGGCACCCATGGTCCGTGAGTCACACTCCACCCCCCGATCCGCCAGCGATGCATCTGCCCAACTGGGCGATGTGGCCTATTTAACCGTGACGGCGGTGAACAGTACCGGAGCCTTTCTGCGTTGGGGGCAGCCCAAAGACGTGCTGCTGCCCTATAGCGAGCAGCGCTTTCGCCCCGACCCCGGCAAGCGGGTGCTGGTGATGCTGTATAGCGACGACCAGGGGCGGCCGGTCGCTACCATGCGTCTTGACCGTTTTTTGACGGACGATGCCTGGGCGCTAGAGAAGGGCGACGAAGTCGATGTGGTGGTGGCCGACCGCACGGACTTAGGCATGAAAGTAGTGGTCAATCACCGCTACTGGGGGCTGATCTATCAGGACGATATTACCCAACCTCTGCGCCGTGGGCAGTCGCTGAAAGGCTTTGTGAAACAGCGCCGCGAGGATGGCCGCGTGGATATCTCACTGCTACCGCCCGGCGCGGCCCGCCTGGATGTGGTGGGTGATAAAGTGCTGAAAGCGCTGCGTGAGAGCGGCGGCTATCTGCCTCTAGGTGATAAAAGCTCGGCGCACGATATCAAAACCCGCTTGGGGGTTAGCAAGAGCGCTTTTAAGCAGGCGATTGGCCGTCTCTATAAGCAGCAGCTAATCACTCTGGCGCCAGATGCGATCCGCCTAGTGCCCGGTGCGCTCTCCGACCCGGCGGATCAATAGCCGCGGTTGGAGCCGTGCCTGCAGTGCGGCATACTGATGACTTATTGATCCTGCATGGACTGTATTTCGATGAGCCAATCAACGTTGCATCTCGGTGTGGTGATGGATCCCATCAGCGACATCGCGTACAAGAAAGACACCACCTTAGCCATGCTGTGGGCCGCTCAAGAGCGCGGCTATACGCTGCACTACATGGAGCAGGACGACCTGTTCTTACAGGCGGGCAAAGCCTACGCGCGGATGCGTCCACTCACCGTGCACCGTAACCCAGAGCACTGGTACGACCTGGGCGAGGCGATTCAGCGTCCGTTGGCCGAGCTGGATGTGGTGCTGATGCGGAAAGACCCGCCGGTGGATGCGGAGTTTATTAACGCGGTGCATCTGCTGGGCTTTGCCGAGCGCGAGGGCGTGCTGGTGGTAAACCCCACTGCTGCGCTGTTGCAGTGTAATGAGAAGCTCTTTGCCCAGCAGTTTCCCCAGTGCTGCGCGCCGACGGTCGTCGCGAGCCGCGATGATGTGCTACGCGCCTTTCATGCCGAGCACGGCGATGTGATCTTCAAGCCGCTCGACGGCATGGGCGGCACGGGCATTTTTCATATCGGCCCCGATGGCCGCAATATTGGCGCGGTGATTGAGCAACTGACGCTGCGTGGCCAGCGCCAAATCATGGCTCAGCGCTACCTGCCGGAAATCAAGGATGGCGATACGCGGATTCTCTTGGTCGATGGCGAACCGGTGCCGTTTGGCCTAGCGCGAATCCCTTCGGCGGGTGAAACCCGCGGCAATCTGGCCGCAGGTGGTCGCGGTGTGAGCCGCGAACTGACCGAGCGCGACCACTGGTTGATCCAGCAGGTGCAGCCAATGATTCGCGAGAAAGGCCTGATGTTTGTCGGCCTGGATGTCATCGGTGATTACATTACCGAGATCAACGTCACAAGCCCCACCTGTGTTCGTGAGATCGACGATCAGCGCGGCACCGATATTTCCGGAATGCTGTTAGACGCTATCGAACGTCGCTTGGCCTAATCGGTGAACGTTCTATTCGCCAAATGACGTAAGGCTTGCCGAGCCATCGGCAAGCCGTAGGAGACGCATGCAAAGCTTAAAACACCACTTTTTGATGGCGCTGCCCCACATGGAAGACCCTAATTTCACGGGCAGCCTGATTTATTTATGTGACCATGACCACAATGGCTGTATGGGCGTGATTGCCAACCGCCCGCTGGAAATTACCCTGGATGCGCTGTTTGAGCAGCTTTCACTCGGCGGTGACGACAGCCCCCACCGCAATGCGCCGGTCTACTACGGCGGCCCCATGCATAAAGATCGCGGCTTTATTCTTCACGTTGGCGACAGCCAAGCGTGGGACTCCAGCATCCAGGTGGAAGATGGCATTGCGCTCACTACCTCCATGGATATTCTCCAAGCGCTGGCGGATGGCACTGGCCCCGAACACTTTCTGGTGTGCTTAGGCTGTGCAGGTTGGGAAGTGGGTCAGCTAGAGGATGAGCTGAAAGAGAACGCCTGGCTAACGGTAGAGGGCCAAAGCAGCGTGCTGTTTGATACGCCTCCAGCCGAGCGCCTTACGGCCGCTGCCGGTATTCTCGGGATTGATTTAAACCTAATGACGCGCAACGCAGGGCATGCATAAGCGTGGGGCTGGATGAGGCGTAAGTGGTATGGCAGATAACGGGCAGCGCCTGATCTTGGCGTTTGATTTTGGAACGCGGCGCATTGGCGTCGCCGTGGGTAACGAGCTGCTGCACAGTGCGCGGGAGCTGACGCCGCTGCCCGCGCGTGACGGCATTCCTGACTGGAACGTGGTCACACGCCTTATTGAAGAGTGGCAGCCAGATCTGTTCGTCGTCGGCTTGCCGCTCAATATGGATGGAACTGAGTCGCTTATGAGTACCCGGGCGCGTAAGTTCGGCAATCGCCTGCATGGCCGCTACGGCAAACCCTGTGAGATGGTCGATGAGCGTGGCTCGACTCAAGAAGCCAAGCGGATTGCCCACACGGCGGGCCACCGAGGTAACTACCGAGAAGAGAGCGTAGACGGTATTGCCGCGGTGTTAATTTTGGAAGGTTGGTTCGCCCACCAGGAAGGCCTTCCTGGCGGACGGAGCGCTTACTAATCCACCGCCGTATTAACGGTCCAGGGTGCCAGTTTGGGAAGGCACGAACCAGCGGACCGGGCGCAGGTCTTTCTCAATCAGGTCATCCACTTTTAGCAGCGTGGCAAAAATCGCCATCCGCATGGGAATGCCATTATCGGTTTGGCGGAAAATCGCCAGCCGCGGATCGCCGTTCAAATCGACGTTCAAATCATTAGCGCCTGGGCGGCTATCGCGGGGAAGCGGGTGCATCACGATCGTGCTTTGGCTACAGCGCTGGTCAAGAAAATCACGGTTGACCATAAAGACGTCGGAAAGCCCCTGGAAACTCTCGTTCATTTCATCCGTAAAGCGCTCTTTCTGAATGCGGGTGGTGTACACCACATCTAAATCGGCAAAGTCACTGGCCAATGAGTCGCGTTGCTCAATACGATGCCCGCGAGAAGCCACTAGATCAATTAAGTAAGAAGGCATCTCCAGCCCTGGTGGTGACACCAGCGTAATACGCAGCGGGTCATAGAGTGACAGCAGCTTAATCAGCGAATGCACCGTGCGGCCGTATTTCAAATCACCGGTCAGCAGAATATGCGCACCGCTTAAGCGTTTGCCTAATCGCTGAAACTCTTTATCAATCGTATAAAGGTCCAGCAGGGCTTGGCTTGGGTGCTCGCCTGGGCCATCGCCACCATTAATGACGGGCACATGGGTGGCGGCGGCGAATTCGGCTACCGAACCTTGGTCTGGGTGACGCATCACAATCGCATCGCAGTAGCCGCTCATTACACGGCTGGTGTCGTAAAGCGACTCGCCCTTGGCCATGGACGAGAAGGTAAAGCCTGTGGTGTCGCACACGCTTCCCCCCAGCCGGCAGAACGCGGCATTAAAGCTCACCCGTGTGCGAGTGCTCGCTTCAAAAAACAGGTTGCCCAACACTGCACCTTCCAACACCCGCGTGACTTGGCGACGGCTAGCAATCGGCTCCATGCGTGCCGCCACGCGTAATAAGTGATCAACGCTCTCGCGGCTTAATGAATCGACAGTTAATAGGTGCTGGCTCATCATGGACCTCATCTTTAGTGGGCGTGGGTGAAGGTGGCAGTTATATAAAGTGCTAAGTGTAACCGCCAAACTAGACGTGCCGAAGCGGTTTCCATTGCTCTATAGAAGAGGGCAAGTAAGGCGGCAGAGACTTTTTTCGACTATTTGATAATTAGCTCTTGCCAACCCGGCCGCGAATCCGTAAAGTACGCATCCGCTGCCGGGGACGCCCAGCGTTACCAGCGGTGAATGAGGTTGAAAAACCTCTGGTTTGTCAGGAAGTTAGAG
>NZ_FODB01000060.1 GCF_900110265.1 Vreelandella aquamarina
CGCATCACCGTTCACCTCGGCGATGCGGCTGACAAATGGTGGCCTGCCTTGCTGAAGGGGCTACCGAAACTGACCGCGCTAGGCTGACTCGTCGGCGATACCACCACCGATCCCTGCGCCAAGCAGCCCCACTTCGGCTGACGGTGACGGCTGCACGGATGAGGGCAATTCATTCCTGTAGGCTATAAGAAGAACTAAAATTTGCGCTTTTTTGCATATAACAGCGGGGTCTCATGCTGCCAACGCGGTGCCGGTGGGCTGGTGTTGGCAGCGAGGGCTGACAATCCACTCAGCCAGCGCCCTCATGAATAAGGCGGGGGTATGGGATACATCTGTGCGGTCGCCGCATCGTTTGCGGGGCTGTTTGCGTTCGTCACCGCATCACCCTTTCTATATTTGGATTACTTCTCCCTCTCGCCCAGCGTTTACCCTCTGGTGTTTGGGGTGAACGTCGTAGTGATTGCGCTCTCCAACCGCCTCAATATTCATCTGCTGCGTAAGCGCACGCCACAGCAGAACCTGCGCCTAGGTCTAGCTGTTCAACTAGTGGCCGCCCTGGGGCTTGTGCTGGCCACGGCACTTAACATGGCGTCGCTCTATGTCGTGGTGCCGCTGGTGATGATGTTTACCGGAATGATTGGCCTGATTACGCCCAATGCCATCTCTTCACTTCTGGATCATTTTGGCCATATCAGTGCCACGGCTACCGCACTGCTGGGCGGCATACAGTTTAGCTGTGGCGCGTTGGCAGGCGTGCTGGTGGGGCTATTTCAAGTGGAGCACTTGTGGCCCATGGTTTTAACCATGCTAGGCGCTGCCCTGCTGGGTAATATCGGCGTAAGAGTGCTGACCGAAACCCCAAAGGCGGATGAAGCGTAGTAATGGATAGCCTGCTGCAGTGGTTAGAGATGCCTTTGGATAGCTGGTTAGCCTGCGCGGCCGTGCTGCTACTGGGCGCTTTCGTGCAGCGGGCCACGGGCTTTGGCTTGGCGGTGGTGGGTGCGCCACTGCTGTTGATGATAGAGCCACGACTGGTGCCGGTGATTTTGGTGCTGTTTGGTTTTACCGTTTCGTTGATGATGGTCCGCCGTTATTGGCATGAGGTGAGGCTAAAGGAAATTGGCGTTGCCCTGATTGGCCGCTTACCGGGTAACGGCCTGGGCATTTGGCTATTGCTGGCAGCGCCGATGGTCGTGCTGGAACAGCTAATTGCCGCCATCGTGCTATTTGCCGTGCTGGTCACGGTATGCCGCTTCGAGCTGCCGGTGAACCGCTTCACGCTATTTGTGGCGGGTATTCTCTCCGGCATTTTTGGAACGGTGGCAGCCATTGGCGGGCCGCCTATCGTGTTGCTCATGCACGGCTTCTCGCCCGACCGTATGCGCGGCAACTTAGCGGCCTTTTTTGTCCTCACCTCTTTGTTAACCCTGCTAACGCTGGCACTGGCAGGACAGATCAGTGTTTGGCACTTCAAGCTGGCGCTTACTTTTCTGCCTGCCGTGTTGTTAGGCAATGCGCTGGCCGATGCCATTGCCGATCGGTTGGATAAACAGCTACTACAGCGGCTTTCATTGGGGCTTTGTACCTTTGCCGCGCTCGGTCTGCTGTTATAGAGAGAAACTTTTTAAAAAAATAGGCACGTTTTTGGTGATGTCATAAAGATGTCATCGAATCGGTGCAAAGTACGTCATGCGAAGGCCAGAACCCTACATCGACAGGAGTATTTCGCATGAACCGTATTCTAAAAACCACCGTTATCGCGGCGGCTGTAATGAGCGTTGCCGGTGTGGCGCAAGCACGTGACCAGATTCGTATCGTCGGCTCCAGTACTGTTTACCCGTTTGCCAGCTACGTTACCGAAGAGTTTGGCGCGCTGACCAACTACCCGACGCCGGTTATCGAGTCCACAGGTTCTGGCGGTGGTATTCGTCTGTTCTGTAACGGTGTTGGCGAAGGTACGCCGGACATCACCAACGCATCTCGTCGCATGAAGCCTTCTGAACTCGAGCGTTGCGAAGAGAACGGTGTAACCGACATCACCGAAGCGAAAATCGGTTCTGACGGTATCGTTCTGGGCTTGGCTGCTAGCAACGAGCCGATCGATCTGACCCTTGAGCAAATCTTCCTGGCGGTGGCCGCCCAGGTGCCGGTAGACGGCGAGCTGGTAGAAAACCCCTACACCAACTGGAGCGACATCGACGCTTCTCTGCCGGACCGCGCCATCTCTATCTATGGCCCGCCCAGCACTTCTGGTACCCGTGACGCGTTCGAAGAGCTGGTCATGGAAGCCGCTTCTGCCGAGATGGACATCTACGGTGAAGAAGGTTACACCGACATCCGTACTGACGGTGTTTACATCGACGCGGGTGAGAACGACAACCTGATCGTTCAGCGTCTGGCAGAAGACACCGGTGCCTTTGGTATCTTCGGCTACTCCTTCCTGGTTGAGAACCCAGACACCATCATGGGTGTAACCATTGGCGGTGTTGAGCCTGAAGTAGAAGCCATCAGCTCCGGTGAGTACCCGGTTGCTCGTTCACTGTGGTTCTACCTGAAGAACCAGCACGCTGATGAAGTCACTCCGATGTATGAATATGCCAACATGTTCATGGAAGACCAGATGATTGGTGAAGACGGCTATCTGGTTGATCTTGGCCTGATTCCGCTGCCAGAAGCCGAGCGTGAACAAGCTCGTCAGAAAGTGGCTGACCGCGTTAAGCTGGTTGCTGCTGATCTGGAATAATCGCTAGCACATATAATCGCTAGCACATAGTGACAACATGGCCGGTAGCCTTTGCTACCGGCCATTTGTTTTTTGGTCACGCTGTCTTTGTCATATTGCTGTCATGTTTTTAATCCAAAGTAGCAGCCAACACGATTTTATTAGGTGATGCGAGAGAAATTCGATGCAAACAAACCAGCTACTTTTACTCTTTTGCACAGTACTCTTGCTGCTTGGGCTAGTGGCCTTTTTTGTAGGTCGAGCCAAGGCTGCGCGTGTGCGTGCTTCTGGCACGGCGATGTATGCACAGCCTGGTCAGTACGCGTGGTTTGCTGTTCTCTCAACAGCGGGTCCTGCGGTGTTGGTGGGAGCGGTAGGTTCGCTGTTGTTACTGTTGCTAGGTGCGAATATTCCGCCCATGTATTTGCTGGCCGCGAGTTTAGTGGTCGCTGCGGCTGGTTTGGCAGTTGGTGTGGCTCAAGTGAAGCCCCATTTTCACGCTCGCCAAGCCATTGAACGGGTGATCCGCTGGGTGCTAACCGGCGCGGCGATGATCTCGATCTTCACTACCTTCGGTATTCTGTTTTCGATCATCTCGGAAGCTCTGCGCTTTTTCCAAATGCACAGCTTCTGGGACTTCATTACTGGCACTACTTGGAACCCCGGGGCTAGCTTCCTAGCCGCCGCCGGACGTGGTGACGGTAGCAGCGCTGAATTTGGCTCGGTACCGCTGTTCGCCGGTACCTTCATGATCACCGCGATTGCCCTGCTGGTGGCAGTGCCCATCGGCTTACTGTCGGCTATTTACATGTCGGAGTATGCCCCTCAGCGGGTGCGCACGATTGCTAAGCCGGTGCTCGAAGTGTTGGCAGGTATTCCCACAGTGGTTTACGGCTTCTTCGCCGCCATTACCGTGGCGCCGATTATCGTCAACATTGCCGGCTTCTTTGGTCTGGATGCTTCTTACAACAACGCCGTTGCCCCTGGCATCGTGATGGGTATCATGATCATCCCGTTTATCTCGTCGCTCTCTGATGATGTGATCAACTCTGTGCCTGACAGCATGCGTCAAGGCTCGCTGGCACTAGGGATGACAAAAGGTGAAACCATCCGCGATGTGGTCGTACCTGCGGCGCTGCCCGGTATCATTTCCGCCGCATTGCTAGGCATGTCCCGAGCGCTGGGTGAAACCATGATTGTGGTGATGGCGGCGGGTATGCGCCCGAACCTAACGGCCAACCCGCTAGAGGACATGACCACCGTGACCGTACGCATCGTGGCATCACTCACGGGCGACCAAGAGTTCGAGAGTGCTGAGACACTGTCAGCGTTCGCCCTGGGCCTGGTGCTGTTCGTTGTGACTCTAACGCTCAACCTGGTATCTGTACTAATGATCCGCCGCTTCCGCGAAAAATACCGCGTGAACAACCTGTAACGCCGAGGAACTGATTCGATGAGCCACTCTTTTGACGAGATCAGCCAGCAGCTTAAGCGGCGTCACCGTAAGTCGGCACGCCTGAAGTGGATCTCCATGGGCGCGCTGGGCTTAGCAGGCCTGTTCTTAGTGCTGTTCTTTGCTGACATGCTGAGCAAAGGCCTACCTGCTTTCCAGCAGGCCTATATCAATACCGAAGTTCGCTACACCGAAGAAGCGAGCCGCGATGGTCGCCTAGCGTTTGAGGAGGAGCTGCTGCCGCTGATTAGCCGCACGGTGGTACGCGTTATTCCGCTACAGCTGCGCAACAACCCAGAAATGATCGGCACCTCTGAGCAGCGCTGGATGCTGGCCACCAGTGAGGTGGATCAGTACCTTAAAGGGCATCGGAACCGTCTAAGCGACGAAGAAAAAGCTGAGATTGATGAGCGTGTTGCCACCGGTCAGGTCGACTTGCGCTTTAATAAGACGTTCTTCGGTTCTGGGGATTCGAAAATCGCCGAGAACGCCGGTATCTTGTCGGCGGTGGTCGGTACCATCATGACCATGATCGTGACGCTGCTGATTTCTTTCCCCATCGGCGTAATGACGGCTATTTATCTGGAAGAGTTTGCCCCGGATAACCGCTTTACACAGCTGATCGAGATCAACATCAACAACCTAGCAGCGATCCCATCGATTCTATTTGGTTTGTTAGGTCTGGCGATCTTTATCAACTTCTTTGGTGTACCACGCTCATCTCCGCTGGCAGGCGGTATGACGCTGGCGCTGATGACCCTTCCCGTCATCATCATTGCCACCCGTACGGCACTGCGTAGCGTGCCGGACTCCATTCGCCATGCGGCATTTGGTGTAGGTTGCTCGCGCTGGCAAGTGGTGCGCGACCACGTTCTGCCGCTGGCGATGCCCGGTATCATGACCGGTTCGATCATTGGCCTAGCGCAGGCGATGGGTGAAACTGCACCGCTGATCATTGTGGGGATGGTGGCCTTCATTCCGGATGTCAGCGCTTCCTTTACCCAGGCAGCCACGGTCATGCCCGCTCAGATCTTTACCTGGTCAGGCGAGCCGGAGCAGGCCTTCGTTGAAAAAACCGCTGGTGGCATCCTAGTGCTACTGTCTGTGCTGATTTCGCTCAACGCCTTTGCCGTTGTGCTACGCAAGAAATTCGAGCGTCGCTGGTAAGCCGGCGCCCAAGAGGACACCTTATGAATAGCCAAGCACCCGTTATGAATCAGCAGCATGCACCAGACGTTGGCCAGCCTTACACACGTAATGAGCAAGCATGCCACGACCTCAGTATTCGTGTTCGCGATCTCAATTTGTGGTACGGCAAGAGCCAAGCGTTGAAAGGGCTGAATATCGACCTGTTCCAGAAGAACGTGACCGCGCTGATTGGCCCTTCGGGGTGCGGTAAGTCGACCTTTTTGCGCTGCTTGAACCGTATGAACGACTTGATTCCCAGCGTGCATATTGAAGGTCTGGTGGAGATGGACGGCCAGGATGTGAATGCTGGCAAGATGGATGAAGTGGCGCTGCGCCGCCGGGTGGGGATGGTGTTCCAAAAGCCTAACCCGTTCCCGAAATCTATCTACGAGAACATCGCCTACGCACCGCGTATGCACGATTTGGTGAGCCGTAAAGCCGATCAAGATGAGCTGGTCGAGAAGGCCCTGCGCGATGCCGGTTTGTGGAACGAAGTGAAAGACAAGCTGCAAGAGCCGGGCACCTCGCTCTCTGGTGGTCAGCAGCAGCGTCTGTGCATCGCACGGGCGATTGCTGTTCAGCCTGACGTCATTTTGATGGATGAACCGACCTCAGCTTTGGACCCGATCTCCACGGCCACCATCGAAGATTTGATGGATAAGCTGAAAGAGCAGTTCACCATCGTGACCGTGACGCACAACATGCAGCAGGCGGCGCGCGTGGCGGACTACACGGCTTTCTTCCATCTGGGGGAAATCATCGAGTACAACGATACGAAAGTAATGTTCTCGACCCCGGCACAGAAGAAAACCGAAGACTATATTTCTGGCCGTTACGGCTAAATAGACCGCTGTTTGTTGGCCCGCTGTCATGGCGGGCTTTCAAGCAGCGTTTTTTTGACTGTTGATATATGTTTTTTCGTATATAAGCGGTAGGCTTGGCCTTTATTGCATACTTGGAGACAACCCTATGTCACTTCGCATCGGTATTAACGGATTTGGCCGTATTGGACGCCTAGCGCTGCGCAGCCTTTGGTCGCAGGTAGCGGCAGGCGAGGTGACGTTGGTGCGTATTAACGACCCCGGTGGTGATGCGGCCACCTTTGCCCATTTATTGGAGTTTGATTCCGTCCACGGCCAATGGGCGCCGGGGCAGGGCATGGCAGCGCGTCAGGATGCCATTGTCATTGATGGACATGAGGTGGCCTTTAGCACTCATAAAACCATTGCGGAAAGCGATTGGTCCAGCTGCGATGTGGTCATCGAGTGCTCCGGCAAAATGAAAAGTACCGACAAGCTGAATGCTTACCTGGATCAAGGCGTTGGGCGCGTGGTGGTGAGTGCGCCGGTGAAAGAGGAGGGCGTGCTCAATGTGGTGGTGGGTGTGAATGACCACCTGTTTGAGCCAGCCAAGCACCGTATTGTCACGGCCGCTAGCTGCACCACTAACTGCCTAGCGCCGGTCGTCAAAGTGATTCTTGAGCATTTTGGTATTCGTCACGGTTCCATGACCACCGTGCATGACATTACCAATACCCAAACCATTTTGGATGCACCTCATAAAGACCTGCGTCGTGCCCGCGCCTGCGGCATGAGTCTCATCCCTACTACCACGGGCTCGGCGAAAGCCATTACGGCAATTTTCCCTGAACTGGAAGGCAAACTTAACGGCCACGCGATCCGCGTACCGCTGGCTAATGCATCGCTCACCGATATGGTGTTCGAGCTTGAACGAGAAGTGACCGTTGATGAGGTGAATCAAGCGCTCAAGGCTGCCGCCGATGGCCCCCTCAAAGGCATTCTGGGCTATGAAGAGCGCCCGCTGGTATCGATTGACTACCGTACGGACCCGCGTAGCTCGATTATTGATGCCCTCTCTACCATGGTGGTGAACGGCACTCAGTTAAAGCTCTACGCGTGGTACGACAATGAGTGGGGTTACGCCAATCGTACCGCCGAGCTGGCACTTATGGTGGGTGGGGAGCCGGTTGGTCGTGGCTGAATCGCTGCTGGATAACGTCAAGGCGCTACCGTTCGAGGTGCGCCAGTACATGCTGATTACCGGCAACTACTGGGCGTTCACCATTACCGACGGCGCGCTGCGGATGCTGGTGGTAATGTATTTCCACCAGCTCGGCTACTCGCCGCTGCAAATCGCCATGCTGTTTCTGTTCTATGAAGCGTTTGGCGTGGTAACGAACTTGGTGGGCGGCTGGCTAGGGGCGAGACTGGGCTTGAACCGCACTATGAATGTGGGGCTAGGGCTGCAAATTGTGGCGCTCGCCATGCTAATGGTCCCTGCTGGTATGCTGACCGTTGTGTGGGTAATGGCCGCCCAGGCGCTGTCGGGCATTGCCAAAGACCTCAATAAAATGAGCGCTAAAAGCGCCGTGAAGGTGCTGGTGCCGGCCACGAGTGCCAATGCCAACAGCGCCTTATACCGCTGGGTCGCTATGTTGACCGGCTCTAAAAATGCCCTGAAAGGCCTAGGCTTTTTCGTTGGCGGTGTGCTGCTCACGCTGATTGGCTTTCGTGGGGCGGTCATTGCCATGGCCATCATGCTGGGTGCTGTGCTGCTACTATCGCTCTGGCGCCTCAAAGCAGATTTAGGCAAGCAAAAAGTCAAACCCAAGTTCTATGAGATCTTTTCAAAATCCCGCGCCATCAACGTGCTCTCGGCCGCGCGGTTTTGTCTGTTTGCTTCTCGTGATGTGTGGTTTGTCGTGGCGCTGCCGGTCTTTCTTTATGATCAACACGGCTGGAGCCACTGGACCGTAGGTGGCCTATTGGCGGCCTGGATCATCGGCTATGGTGGCGTACAAACCCAAGCACCAAAACTCACAGCCCTGCTAAAAGGCGATGCGCGAACCATCACCGCTGGCTGGGCCGCCGCCCTGGCCGTTCTGGCCATTCTGCTTGCGCTACTTCCCTTGGCGCAGGTGGGCTGGCTGGTGGTGGGCCTGTTGGCGTTTGGCGTGCTGTTTGCCGTGAACTCCAGTTGGCACAGTTATCTGATCGTTCACTATGCCCGGGCTGACGGCGTCTCGATGGACGTAGGGTTTTACTATATGGCCAATGCCATGGGGCGCTTGGTCGGCACGCTGCTCTCCGGGTGGCTCTACATGGAATACGGCCTGAGTGCCTGCCTTTGGGTGGCGGCTGCCTTGGTGGCGGCAAGCTCTATGATGGCCCTTGCATTGCCTAAGCAGGCAGCGTGAGCGATGTGCACCATGCCGATTCACGGCGCGGGCGTGTCCTAGTGCCCAGCGCGTAGCGGGGCACCATCGACGAATAGCCGCTGCAGCTTCCACCACCCTTCCACCCGGAGTCGTAAGCCCTGATAGGTAAGCTCTGGCGCTATCCAGAGCGTTGTTTCTTCCATCTGGTGGCATTCAAATGTTGAGGTCTCTTTGGGGGTAGATGTCTCAGCGATGGCGATGCGCGACGTGCCGCCGCAGCAGCCGTGACGGGGTGAAAACCGTACCGTGACCACACCCCCTTGTTGCTTGATAAAAGCGGCAGCTTTTTCTTCTATTTCAATGATCGGGTCCATCGCTTCTTGAGTGCCCCTTACGTCGGTGGATAGGCAACATGCTCACCATCCTCTTTCACAAAGTGTGCCACCGGCCGGTCCAGCAGCGTCAACACCTGTTCGGAAGGTCGGCAGAGTTTTGCGCCTTTGGGTGTGATGACGATAGGGCGATTGATGAGAATTGGATGTGCCATCATGGCGTCGATAAGCTGATCATCGCTTAACGTCGGGTCATCCAATGTGAGTTCATCGTAAGGCGTGCCTTTGCGGCGCAGCAGCTCTCGCGGTGGTAGCTTCATCATCGCCAGTAGCTCTACCAATCGCTCTCGGCTAGGCGGTGTTTCAAGGTAGAGGATCACTTCAGGGGACTCCCCTGATGCCTTGATCATGGCCAGGGTATTGCGCGATGTGCCGCAGTTAGGGTTGTGATAAATGATTACTGACATGGAGGAGCGTCACGCTGACTAGGAGTTTGATTGATAGCAGGGGATAAGCGGGTGGGGTCTTGCTCGGCTTTATACGCTTTGGCGGCGTTTGCCCACCACATCAATTGCACTAGCGTCCGACCAAAATAGCCTTCCCAGCGCTCTTGCTCTGCATGAAATTGTCCATCGTTATCGAGGGCTTCATGAGCCTTTGGGATATGTATCATCGCTGAGACAGGCAAGCAGCCCAGCTCAGACAGAAAGGAGCGCATATTCACCGCAGCGCGGGCACCGCCCCACTGGCCCATGGAGTAGGTGACAATGGCACTGGGTTTGAACGCAAATAGCGACGCGCCAAAGTGATTCAGTAAATGACTCAGTGCTGGGCTCATGGCGTGGTTGTACTCAGGGCTGACCATGACGTAGCCATCTGCTTGATCAATTTTTATTGCCAGGGCGTCCAGATCATCCGGAACCGTAGAGGCGGAGTAGGCAAAATGCGGTTTAAACGGGCCGCTCAAATCGAGTGAGAGCGGGTCAATAATCTCCGCCGTCGTATCGCGCTGGGCGCTGAGTAACTGCAAGCACGCTTTGGCTACCCGCTCGCCCAGGCGAGCAGGCGCGGGAGGCGTTGACGTTCTGGTTGAGCCGAGAAAAATCAAATAGTGCGCCATCAAGCAGGCTCCTTAAGCATGAGTAGGGAAGTGCTGACGCGTGTTATTGGCAATGCGCACCAGGGCCAGCATCAGCGGTACCTCTACCAGTACACCCACCACCGTTGCTAGAGCAGCGCCCGATTGCAGACCAAACAGCGCAATGGCGGCGGCCACGGCAAGCTCAAAAAAGTTGCTGGCGCCAATCATCGCCCCGGGTGCGGCAATATTGTGCGGGACGCGCCACGCTTTCGCCCAGCCATAGGCAATGAAGAAGATTAAAAACGTCTGCAGAATTAGCGGAATGGCGATAAGCACAATATGCAGCGGATTGTTCAGAATGACATCGCCCTGAAACGCGAAAAGCAGTACCAGGGTAATGATCAGCCCCATCGGCGTGACCGGGCCAATGCGCTTCATAAAGACGTTGTCGTACCAATCGGCACCGCGCTTAGCGATAAGGGTTTTCCGCGTGAGGTAACCTGCCGCCAGGGGAATGACGATGTAGAGCACTACCGACAGCAGCACCGTATCCCAGGGTACCTGAATATTGGAAATACCCAGCAGAAAGACCACGATCGGCGCAAAGGCAAACAGCATGATCAGGTCGTTGAGGGCGACTTGTACCAGCGTGTAGGCCGCATCGCCACGGGTAAGGTAGCTCCAGACGAAAACCATCGCGGTGCAGGGCGCCGCACCCAGCAAAATGGCCCCCGCAAGGTACTGGCTGGCCAGCGCATCAGGGATCCAAGGTTTAAAAATCACCATAAAAAATAGCCATGCTAGGGCAAACATGGTGAAGGGTTTGATGAGCCAGTTCACCGTGGTGGTGATGGCCAGCCCTTTTGGCTGGCGGCGCACGCCAGCGATTGCGCTAAAGTCAATTTGCGCCATCATGGGGAAAATCATCGCCCATATCAGTACAGCGATCGGAATCGACACCTGCGCGTATTCAAAGCGTGAAAGAGCCTCGGGAATGGCGGGAGCCCACTGGCCTAGCGCAATACCGGCCACAATCGCAGCGGCGACCCAAAGCGACAGATAGCGTTCAAAAAGCCCCATATCAGCACTGCTGGGGGCTGCCTTCTCCTGATGTGACATGCTCGCTCCTTGATTATATGGCCCGCTGGTTAACGCGCTTGGAGAGCTCTTCGGCGCTCTCTTTACGCTCTGAGTATCGGTCGGTGAGCAGGTCGCTGCGCTCTCGTACCAGTAGAGTGAATTTTACGAGTTCTTCCATGACATCCACGATGCGATCATAAAACGGCGAGGGCTTCATGCGGTCGTTGTCATCGAACTCCATAAAGGCTTTGGGCACGGACGATTGGTTAGGGATCGTCACCATGCGCATCCAGCGGCCCAAAATGCGCAGCTGGTTCACCGTGTTAAAAGATTGTGAACCACCGCAGACCTGCATCACGGCCAGGGTTTTGCCTTGGGTAGGGCGTACGCCGCCCAAAGCCAGGGGTATCCAATCAATTTGTGCTTTCATAATGCCTGTCATCGCCCCGTGACGCTCTGGCGAGCACCACACCATCCCATCTGCCCACTGTGCTAGGGAGCGCAGCTCTTCCACCTTAGGGTGGCTGGCATCTTCGGCATCAGGAAGCGGCAGGCCACGCGGGTTAAAAATGTGTGTTTCAGCGCCCATCGCGTTCAGCAGGCGGGCGGCCTCTTCAACCGCCAAGCGACTAAATGAGCGCTCGCGTAGTGATCCGTACAGCAGCAGCACCTTTGGTGCAGGGCGCGAAGAGGGCGGTAACCCCAATGATTCGAGGCTAGGGGCTTGGAAGAGCTCAGGGTCGAGATTGGGTAAATCCGCAAGCAGGGCCATGGGGGCTCCTTGGTGAAAGCAGCAATAGATGGCTTTCATGATATATGTTTTTTCGTATATTTCTAGCCGCCTGCTTGAGCTGCAATATCTCCGTCATCATCTGGGCGTATGGTGGCGATGTAAAATTAAATAAGAGGTTGTTGAATTATGTCGAAGCGTCGCGTGCTCTTTCTCTGTAATGCCAATTCTGCGCGCTCTCTCATGGGAGAAGTGCTACTTCGCCATATGGCCGGTGATCGCTTCGAATCCTTCAGTGCAGGCTCTGAACCCGACGAGCCTCATGCGCTAACCCTTGAAGCCTTAAAAAAGCAGGGTCTTTCGACAGAGGGGCTGCACAGTAAGTCGCTGGATCAGTTCGAGAACGAAGCGTTCGACGTAGTGATCGTGCTGTGTGACAAAGCTCAGCAGGCGTGCCGCGATTGGCAAGGGAAAGCAGGCGAAATTTTATTCTGGGACATCCGTGACCCTCGTCTGATCAGTAAGTTGGACGCTTACGAGCAGGCGCTGTTCGAGATCCGCCGCCGTTTACAGCTGTGGCTACCGCTGCAAAAAAGCTGATCATTTCTATCTCGACAGGGTGCACCATGAAATTTATCAATAATTTAAGCGTCAAGGCGAGTTGGACGCTGGTACTCGTGACCTTTACTTGCCTTGTGCTTGCCATTGGTGGCTTAGGGCTTTTTGCCAACCAGTTTGGCCGCGATGCCTTTACATCGATGCAACAACGCGACATGGCTCAGGTGCGCGAGCTAAATAGCGCTTACACACAGCTGTTGCGTGCCAGGGTACAGATGAATCGGGCAGCTGAGCTGATTCGCACTCCCTCGTTTGATCGTCCAGAGCCGCTTCTGGAAGAGTCGGATCGGTTGCTGGCATCGGCGGCCACGCATTTTGAAGCTTTCCAAGCGAGCTTTCCGGAGGGGGAGCAGCCCGAGCTGGTCGGCCAGTTGGCGAGCAATTTTCAATCCCTGGTAAATAACAACCTTAGCCTGCAGATGATGATGCTAGAAGAGCGCGATGTGCGTGGCTTTCTCTCTGGCGAATCTCGGGTGGATGATAGCAGTCAGCAGTTCGTTAACACCGCGGAAGCGTTTTACGGCTATTCAGTGGCCCGTGGCGCTGGTTTGTCTGAGCGTTTCGAGAACGTTTCATCGCTGCTCTTCATGGGAGTGGTGGGTGTCGTCGTGCTGGCGCTGCTAGTCGTAGGCCTAGTCGTATGGGGCGTACGTCGGAACGTTTTGCGGCCGCTGCGGGTTATTACTCAACACTTTAAACGTATTGCTAAGGGCGATTTATCCTCTCCGGTAGAGGCGCACGCCAATAATGAAATTGGCCAGCTGTTTAGCGAGCTGGCGAATATGCAGCGTTCATTAACCACCACCGTGAATCATCTCAATAACAGCAGCCAGCAGGTGTATAGCGACAGCCAAGCCATGGCGACGCAAAGCCAGCAGTTGGCTGGACAAACCGATTCTCAGGTATCAGCGCTTCAGCAAATGGCTGCTAGCCTTGAGCAGCTCACCGCGACGGTGAATCAAAACGCAGAAAGCGCCGCGCATGTAAATCGCTCTACCACCGACGTGTCTCACAAAGCGCAGCAGGGCGATGAAGTGATCGCTCAGTTTATTGCCACCATGCAGTCTATCAACGAGCACTCCGAAGAAATTCAAAGCATTATCAAGGTGATCGAAAGCATTGCGTTCCAAACCAATATTTTGGCATTGAACGCCTCTGTAGAGGCGGCGCGGGCTGGCGAGCATGGACGCGGATTTGCTGTAGTGGCTAGTGAAGTTAGGGCGCTGGCAACGCGCAGTGCCGATGCTGCTCACGATGTTCGTGCACGTATTGAGGCCTCGAGTAAAAGCGTTGAGCAGGGTAGCGAACTTTCTCAACAGGCAGGCGAGCACACTCGGGCAATCATGCAAGCGGCGACTCAGGTTGAGCACTTGATGGCGCAAATGGCCAAAGCCTCTGAAGAGCAGCGTCGCGGTATTGAAGAAGTGAACGTTGCTGTCACGCAAATCGACGCGACGACTCAAGATACGATGCGCTTGGTCAACCAAACGGCACAAAGCGCCGAGGGGTTAACCCAAGAGGCGCTGCAGATGCGTGAGTACGCGGGACAGTTCCGTATTATTGAGGAGGCCCCAGTACCTGACGTACATGATGACGAAGAGGCGGAGCAGCCTCTGGAGCAGTTGGATTGGCAGGCAATGGCCAGCGCTGAATTGAGTAATCGCGATCATAAAGACGATATGCGCGCCTTGGCATAGTGGCTGCCAAGACGCGGATGGGCACTGTACTGTGTGATGCTGCGGTGAGTGTTTAATCCATGAGCTCAACGGCAACGGCGGTGGCTTCACCGCCGCCAATGCAAAGGCTGGCAATACCGCGTTTGCCGCCTTTCGTGCGCAGGGCATGAATTAGCGTGGCGATAATACGGGAGCCGGTGGAGCCAATGGGGTGACCTTGAGCGCAAGCACCGCCAAACACGTTCACCTTCTCATGGGGTAAGCCCAGGTCGTCCATGGCCATGAGGGTCACGACGGCGAAGGCTTCATTGATCTCAAACAGATCGACGTCGTTGACTCCCCAGCCAAGCTTTTTCATCAGCTTTTCAATCGCGCCTACAGGGGCAATGGTAAATTCGCTGGGATGACGTGAGTGGGTGGCGTGTCCAAGCATTTTTGCCAGCGGTTTAACACCATGGCGCTGTGCGGCTTCGTGGCTTGCTAAGATGAGCGCTGATGCACCATCGGAGATGGAGCTAGAGTTAGCTGCTGTGATGGTGCCATCTTTAGCAAATGCAGGACGCAGCTGGCGGATTTTATCCAGCTTGGCTTGGAAGGGCTGCTCATCGTGAGAAACAACGGTGTCGCCCTGGCGCGTGGTGACCGTGACAGGGGCCATTTCGGCATCTAAATCGCCATTGTTGGTGGCAGCCATCGCTCGTTCCAGGGAAGCAATGGCGAAGTCATCCAGCCGCTCGCGGGTATAGCCGCGCTCTGTAGCTACATCCTGCGCAAAGGCGCCCATCAGTTTGCCGGTTTCGGCATCTTCAAGGCCATCCAGGAACATATGATCTTTGAGCTCGCCGTGGCCCAGTCGATAGCCGCCGCGTGCCTTAGTGAGTACATGAGGCGCATTCGACATAGACTCCATGCCGCCTGCTAATAAAATCTCTCCGCTACCGGCCTTGATCAAATCATGCGCGAGCATGGTGGCTTTCATGCCTGACCCGCAGAGTTTATTGATGGTGGTGGCACCGTTGGCATCGGGAATGCCTGCTTGGCGCATCGCCTGGCGTGCGGGTCCCTGTTTAACGCCAGCAGGCAAAACGCAGCCCATGATGCCCTCTTCAATAGCGGCAGCGTCGATACCTGCGCGTTCAATAGCGGCACGGATGGCAACTGCGGCAAGTTCGGGGGCGCTCATGCTGGAAAGGCTGCCCATCATACCGCCCATTGGGGTGCGGGCGGCGGATAAAAAGACGACGTCGGTAGCGCTACTCATTGTCTATCTCCTGATAGATTTTTTGTGATTATCTGGCTGAGCGATTAGCGATGCGTTGACCCATTCGCGGGGCTGTGGTCTTCTCCTAAGTAACCAAGCAAGCGCTAGTGTAAATGACATGAATGTAATGAATGCATCTCCTCGCCGCAAGGAATTGACGCGCTTAGCAGCTCAGCTATTCGTCCAAGAGGGCTTTGATCGCACCACGGTGCGCATGTTGGCCCAGGAAATGGGCATCAAGTCCGGCAGCCTGTTTCACCACTTCAAAGATAAGCAGGAAATTCTGGCAGCAGTGATTGAGGAGGGCACTCAGAACGCACTAGGCATCGCAAAAGCCGCGTTGCAATCTTGCCCCGGCAGTGCAGAAGCTCGGCTGCATGCCATGGCAAGGGCGCACCTGGAAACGCTGTTTGCAGATCGTAATGCTCACGTGGTGGCGCTGTTTGAATGGCGACGGTTAGACCCCGCTGCCAGCGCCCACCTTAGCCACCTACGCGATGCTTATGAGGCGATGTGGGGTGAGGTGATTGATGATGCTCTGGCGGAAGGGTTGATTCATGGCGACCGCTTCCTCGTTTCCCGCTTTATTTTAGGCGCGTTGAACTGGACCGTTCGTTGGTATGACCCCAATGGCCCGCGCACCCCAGACGACCTTGCTGATGAGCTGGTGGCAATGATCCTGTCGCGCTAATGCTTGGCGCTGTCTCTTCCCAATCGACCAACGTCTAACCTCATGGCCGCGCTTGTGGCTTGCGCTCTTGGGTAAATGCTTTTAGCGTTGGTCTATCGGTAGGTTTCCGTTAACGTAAACGCACAATAATGCCAGCACTACGTTGAATCCTGCCTGCCCGAGTGCTCACGACCAACAACATAAGAGAGCCGTCATGACAGCAACAGCCACGTCACTTCCCCCGTATTCGACTTTTTTTGAAAGCTTTTCGGTTGATAGCGTTATCGCCAAACTTGACGACCATCAGGATGGATATTTAAACGCCTTTGACGCCTGTTGTGGACGGCATGTGCGCCAAGGGCGTGGTGATGTATTGGCGCTAGTACATGAAGATACCCAGGGCCAAACCTATACGCTGACCTATTCCGAACTTGATCAGCAGAGCGGCCAATTGGCGGGCTGGTTCAAAAGCCAAGGGTTCGGTGAAGGCGACCGGATTGCCTGCATGCTGCCTCGTTCTGTTAATTTGCTGATCACCGTGCTGGCAACGTGGCGCATTGGGGCCGTCTACCAGCCGCTGTTTACTGCCTTTGGGCCGGACGCCGTGGATTACCGTCTTAGCCGTGCCGATACCAAGTTGGTTATTACCGATCATGCCAATCGCTACAAGTTTGATGGGTTGAGCCAGTGTCCGCCCGTTTTAGCCGTGGGCGGTGCAACCAGTGAGCATGCCAACGACCTCGATTGGCAGATCGCATTGACGTATACGTCAACGAGTGAAGCACCGCCCCGGCTTTCGCCGGATAAGCCGTTTCTTCAGATGTTTACTTCCGGCACGGTGGGTAAGCCCAAAGGGGTCGCCGTGCCGTTATCGGGTATGACCGCATTTGCGCTCTATATGGAGCTGGCGGTTGACCTTCGTGAAGATGACCGCTTCTGGAATATGGCGGACCCTGGCTGGGCCTACGGACTTTATTATGCGATTGCAGGGCCGCTGCTGTTGGGCGTTACCACGCATTTTTGTGAGGCCGGTTTTAGTGCAGAGGGGGCGCTGGCATTTATGAAGCGCCATCGCATCACCAATTTTGCAGCGGCACCTACGGCATACCGTTTGATGAAAGCGTCAGGCTTATTTGATGACGCCCATCAAACCTTAACGCTGAGAGCAGCCAGCTCTGCTGGGGAGCCGCTGAATACGGAGGTCGTTACTTGGGTAGAAAAATCGTTGGGTTGCCCGGTGATGGATCATTACGGCCAAACGGAAACCGGGATGACCTGTAATAACCACCACTCTCTTGAGCATCCCAAACATGTAGGTGCCATGGGCGTTCCTATGCCGGGCTACCGACTGGCCATTCTTGATGCGGAATATAACGAGCTGCCACCCGGTGAGCCCGGTGTATTGGCGGTGGATATCAAGAACTCACCCGCTCACTTTTTCCAAGGCTATACCTGGCAGGAGAAAGACCCCTTCGTTAACGGTTACTACCTGACCGGCGATGTGGTGATTCGTAATGAGGATGGCTCGTTCCAGTTCGCAGGCCGCGACGATGACATCATCACTACTGCAGGTTATCGGGTGGGCCCGACAGACGTTGAAAATAGCGTGATGACACATCCAGCGGTGGCGGAATCCGCGGCGGTGGGGCAGCCAGACGAGATTCGTGGCGAAGTGATTAAATCTTACATCGTGTTGCGCGACGGCTTCGAACCCAGCGATGCCCTGGCAGAAGAGATTCGCCAGCAGGTGCGCGAACGGCTCTCTACCCACGCTTTCCCCAGGGTGATTGAGTTTGTCGATGAGCTACCTAAAACCCCCAGCGGCAAGATTCAGCGCTTTAAGCTGCGTGCCCAAGCGGCAGAGCAAGTGCGCGATAACTCATAATTCATAGGAAGAGTGCTATGCAGGTAAAGGACCGTACGTTTTTGATTACTGGCGCTGCCTCAGGTCTTGGTGCGGCCACGGCAGAACGGCTGGTAAACGCTGGTGCCAATGTAGTGCTGTGCGATATGAGTGATCGGGTGTTGAATCTAGCAGAACAGCTGGGTGCTCAGGCTAAAGCCTGTGTCGCTGATATCACCTCTGCCGCTGATATGCAGCAGGCGGTGAATACGGCGGTGGCGTTGGGTGGCGAAAGTGGGCTTTCTGGGGTGGTTCACTGTGCGGGTGTGGTGAGCGTCGCCAAGTTAGTGGATCGAGAAGGTAATCCTGCCGACCTTGATAGCTATGCGCGCACGGTCCATATCAACTTAGTTGGCACTTTTAATGTGATGCGGCTCGCTGCTGCTGCGATGGCTAACAACCCGCCCGGTGATAGCGGTGAGCGTGGTGTGATTATCAACACGGCTTCTATTGCGGCGTTTGATGGGCAAGTGGGGCAGTGTGCCTACAGCGCTTCTAAGGCGGGGGTTGTGGGAATGAGCCTGCCAGCGGCAAGAGAGTTATCTCGTCATGCCATTCGCGTTATGGCGATTGCTCCTGGGGTGTTTGAGACGCCAATGATGAGCGAAATCCCGGATGAGGCTGCTCAGGCATTGGCTGCTGCCGTGCCTTTCCCCAAGCGTTTGGGGAAACCTGAAGAGTTTGCGCTGTTAGCAGAGCAAATCATTACCAACCCCATGCTTAATGGAGAGGTGATTCGTTTGGATGGCGGTATACGCATGCAGTAATCCGTTTTAAGCACACTGCTCCTGGCCAGCCTGCTCATATTTCGAGCAGGCTTTTTTGTATGTAAAACAGGGTATTGTAGTTATAGCGACCAAAGTTGTAGTCGGTTTTTGAGCTTAATTCAAACGACTGCTTGACTGTGCTGTGTGAGCGCGCTAATTTTCAAACATGTGTTTGAAAGCCGTTGGTAAAGCCCAGCCCTTTCAGCCCCCTGTTTAGGAGAAGTGACATGCCCAGCTATCAAGCCCCTCTGCGTGACATACGTTTCGTGATGGACGAAATGTTTGATTACCCAAGCCACTACGCCGCATTACCCAATGGTGAAGATGCCTCGCCAGATGTCGTGAGTGCGATTTTGGAAGAGGGTGGTCGCTTTGCTCGTGAGGTGCTGCTACCTCTTAACCAAAGCGGTGATGAGGAGGGGTGCTTGCTGGAAGGGGGTGAGGTGAAAGCTCCTAAAGGATTTAAAGAAGCCTATCAGCAGTATGTTGAAGGCGGTTGGCCGAGTTTGGCGGCAGATCCTGAGCAGGGTGGTCAGGGCCTTCCGCACTCATTGGCGATGATGCTCTCTGAAATGATCTGCGCTACTAACTTAGCGTGGGGTATGTACCCGGGCTTGTCACATGGTGCGGCGGATGCGCTTCGTCATCACGGTACGGATGAGCAGAAGGCGACATACCTCACCAAGCTGGTAGAAGGTGTTTGGACTGGCACCATGTGCTTGACGGAGCCGCACTGCGGTACTGACCTGGGTTTGATCAAAACCCGTGCAGTGCCCGCTGAAGATGGTGCTTATCACATTACGGGTACCAAAATCTTTATCTCAGCCGGTGAACACAATCTCGCTGAGAACATCGTCCATCTCGTGCTGGCCAAACTGCCGGATGCTCCTGAAGGATCTAAAGGTATTTCGCTATTCGTTGTGCCCAAATTTCTGCCGGACGCTGCGGGCAACCCTGGCGAGCGCAATGGCGTCAGCTGTGGTTCGCTTGAGCACAAAATGGGTATCCATGGTAATGCCACCTGCGTCATGAACTTTGATGGCGCAACGGGTTACCTAGTGGGCGCGCCCAACAAAGGCCTGGCCTGCATGTTCACCATGATGAACGCTGCTCGCCTAGGCGTAGGTATCCAAGGGCTAGGGTTGATGGAGGCAAGTTTCCAGAACTCGCTGAGCTATGCGCGCGATCGTCTGCAAATGCGCGGGCTGTCGGGTGTCCAAGCGCCGGATAAAGTCGCTGATCCTATTATTGTGCACCCTGATGTACGCCGTATGCTGCTGACGCAAAAAGCCTTCGCTGAAGGCGGCCGCATGCTGGTGCTGTATACCGCTCAGATGCTGGATATTGTTGAGCACGGCGCGCCGGGGGCAGAGAAAGAGCGTGCCGAGACTCTCCTCGGCCTACTGACGCCCATCGTGAAAGCGTTTCTGACGGAAGTGGGCTTCGAGTGTACCAATGAAGGCGTGCAGATTTTTGGTGGCCACGGCTTTATTAAAGAGTGGGGCATGGAGCAACTGGTACGCGATGCGCGCATCACACGCCTCTATGAAGGTACGACCGGTATTCAAGCGCTTGATCTGCTGGGGCGCAAAGTACTGATGAGTCAAGGTGAGTCGCTGAAAGTATTCACCAAAGAGATTCACAAGTTCTGCAAAGCAGAAGCGGATAACTCCGCATTGAAAGAATTTATTGAGCCGCTGGCTAAGCTGAACGCTGAGTGGGGCGAGCTCACCATGGGCATCGGTATGAAAGCGATGCAGGACCGTGAAGAGGTGGGGGCTGCCAGCGTCGATTACTTGATGTACTCAGGCTACGTGACGGTTGCTTACCTGTTCGCACGTGCTGCCAAGCAGGCGGCTGCCTCCCAGGACGGTGATGATGCCGCGTTCTATAAGACAAAGTTGAATACCGCACGGTTCTATTACCAGCGCTTGTTACCGCGTACCAAAGCGCACGCGGCAATGATTCAGGCGGGAGCGGGCAGCTTAATGGCCATCTCGAGCGAAGATTTTGGCTTGGGCTTTGAGATTTAAGTCTAGGCGTTTACCAGGCACTCTCTGGTCAGGGTACTGATCGGTGGTTTGCGGCAGACTTGCCTTTGGCATCGTCTGCCGCTTTTTTTTCAAAACCCTCTTGCCAACCCAGCCGCGAATCCGTAAAGTACGCATCCGCTGCCGGGGACGCCCAGCGTTACCAGCGGTGAAGGAGGTTGAAAAACCTCTGGTTTGTCAGGAAGTTAGAGCCGTCTTGTTGTTGTTTAGATCGCTCGCTTCACTCGCTAAAACAGCAGTTGACAAACACCAGGAAGTGCGTAGAATACGCCTTCCTCGCTGAGGCAACACGGGTCAGGTCATCGAGCCCGTCGCAGCGAACTTAAGAAAGTTGCTCTTTAACAATTTGATCAGGTAATTCATGTGGGCGCTTGCCGATGA
>NZ_FODB01000111.1 GCF_900110265.1 Vreelandella aquamarina
GGGGACTTTCACCCCCAAGTCATCCTGTGAGGCACCACCCTCAGGAATAGCGCCAGTCAAGGCGCTGCGCGCCATGCCTGGCGCACAATGCAAAAGGCGGCCAGTGGCCGCCTTTGAGCGTCGCGTATTGGATTACTGACGCTGTAACTGCAGCATCTCGCCATTTTCGAAACGGCGGCGCTCAGGGTCGATTAGCTCCAGGGTACGTTCATCAATACGCTGGAAGTAGTAGATTTGGCCGTCGCCGTTCGGCATTAGCTCATATACCGTGGCATCGGGGTCAGAGGGCGTACCAGTCAGCACTTCCCAGTTACCGGCATAGTTTTCATCCGGCGGAGTCTGGGGGTGATTACGGTAAGTCGCATCCAGCGTGAACGTCCGCTCTTCCGGGGCGCTCATCTCTTCTCCCACCAACGTTACATCCAGGTCAATGCCGTCACAGTTACGGCAAGGCAGAGTGCCTTGGTAGTTAGCCTGTGATGCGGTCATGCCTGCATCTTCGCGCTGATCCGTTGGGCCAGCTGCGCAGCCCGCCAACAGTGCCAACATAGCCGAACCGGCTAGCAAACTCCTGAATTGCATTGGGTGTCTCCTTATCGTGTTGGACATACATTTCTTTCGCGCGCTTATGACAGCATAACCGCTACAAGGTGCGACGCCCACCCCCTCTGACGTAGAAGTAAGTTCTCACCTAGCCTGCATGGGAATGCTTGCGCTCTAGCGGCCATCAGGCGACCATGGTGCCATTACCGCTAGGATAATCAGGTTACCCTTATGAGCCAATATTGGAGCCCAGCCGTTAGGGAGCTTACCCCTTACGTGCCAGGCGAGCAGCCCCGTGAACGCGTTATCAAACTCAATACAAACGAGAACCCGTACCCACCTGCCCCTGGTGTCAGCGAGGCACTACGCAACTATGCAGTTGATCATTTGCGTCTCTATCCTGATCCGACGTCCTTGGCCCTGCGTGAAACCTTGGCAGACACGTATGGTGTAAGCGTAGCAGAAACCTTTGTTGGCAATGGTTCTGACGAAGTGCTGGCGTTCGCGTTCCAGGCGTTCTTCTGCCATGGGGCACCGCTGGATGTACCGTCGATTACTTACAGCTTCTACCCGGTGTATGCCAACCTGTATGGCGTGGAACTGCGCAAGCATCCGCTTAACAATCAATGGGAAGTCGACCTGGATGCGCTTGCCAACGATTCCGAACGTAGCGGGGTGATTTTTGCCAACCCCAATGCGCCTACTGGCCACGCTCACTCCCTTGAGAGCATCGAAGCACTGCTGAAACGTGTGGCGGATCGCGTGGTGTTGATCGATGAAGCCTATGTCGATTTTGGCGCAGAGAGCACGGTGGCACTGGTCGAGCGTTATCCGAACCTGCTGGTCACCGGTACCTTTTCCAAGTCACGCAGTCTGGCGGGCTTACGTCTAGGCTACGCGATTGGCTCCCCTGAGCTAATCGAAGGCTTACAGCGGGTAAAAGATTCGTTTAACTCCTATCCGGTCGATAGCCTAGCCAGTGTGGTCGGTATTGAGGCACTGAAAGATACCCAGCACTTCAACGCCTGCCGGGACAACGTCATTACTACCCGTGAGCGAACCCGCCAACGGCTGGAAGGGCTGGGCTTTGAGGTACTGCCCTCAAAAGCCAATTTCCTGCTGGCTCAGCACCCTGACTTTGCCGGTGCGCAGCTGTTTGCGGGCCTTCGGGAGCGAGGCATTTTGGTACGCCACTTCAATACCAACCTACTCAACAACTTCCTGCGTATTTCCATCGGCACCGACGATGAGATGGATAGCTTCATTGAAGCCCTAGAGTCACTCTCCGGTTAATGGATTATCCAGTTCTCTGAGTGCTTAATCGGGTAGGGGCCGGGGTCACCCCCGGCGCCCTCCCACACCACCGGGCATACGGTTCCGTACCACGGCGGTTCATGAAGAACGACTAAGCC
>NZ_FODB01000050.1:0-5743 GCF_900110265.1 Vreelandella aquamarina
CCAGCGAAGCGCTCGCTCAGCTGGCGAACCAGCTTGTCGATGGCCTTGGGTTCGTTGGGAATCTCACCGCGGAACTCGGGCGCCTGGCGCCCGATCTCGGCGATGGCCACCGAGATGCTGACCTTGTGCACGTCCAGGCCAATATAAGCGGCATGGACGTTGCCGGCGGCGCTGACACGCTGGGCAACGGCCCGCTCGACAACAGCTTGCTGAGTTGCGTTAGACTGTTTCATGACCTGCCTCCCTCAATAGTGGCTCTGCATTTTGGTCCCTACCTCAACGTAATCCACGACGTTGAGGAGGGGCAGGTCAATCCATGATGTCTACTCGATCTTAAAAACTAGAAAATTCATCTCGCTGACGTGAGGTTGGGGTGCTGCTCCCCGTCACGTTCATGGATTTTGGACGCGAGCCGATTTTTTTATTGTACGCCGCCTAATGCACGGCATGCTAAACAGAGTTAATTTTCTGTAAAAGCCTTGTCAACGTAGAGCCCCAGCGGTTAATCCCTTACAATGCAGGGTGCTTTTTAATGGCGCAGGTTAATTACATTTCATCCGCACAGCATAGGGCAAGGGAATGCGCCCGTTACAATCCCTGGGCGGTAGCGTGCCTTTTTATTGGAAATCACCATGTCAAACTCCCTCATTTTCATAGCGCGGCCAGCTCGCATGCTGTTGGCCGCCTTGAGCGTTGCCGTCGTTAGCGGCTGCGCTACCTACCCGAGCGGCAACCAGCAGCAGGTCCAGTACGTGCTTGGTAACGACACCGCCAAGCCGCTGCAAGATGAAAACCTCAACGGCTTTCTCGCACAAGCGCCTGCCGGTGCCGTGCTCAACCTAGTACAAAGCCCCTGGGGCGATAACGTCGAGATCGTGGCCGATGCGCCCTATTTGGCCGCCAGTGGTCGCGAGTGCCGCAAACTGCGGGTCATCGAGCAGGGTAGCGGTGCTGCCCGTACCGCGCTTACCTGCGCGACCCCCAACGGTTGGGTAAATCAGCGCATGCTGCTGCCAGAAAGCCAGCAAGGGGCGATGTCGCTCACCTCGCCAATGACGCACTCCCCAGGAACCACACAAGGGCGCTATTAATGAGCTTGCAACGCGTAATGAAACGGCTTTCCCTCACGCGCCCGGTAGCGGTGTTATCACTGGCTTTGCTGGGCAGTGCCGCCAGCAGCGTTAGCTGGGCGCAGAGTATAAGCCTACCCAATACCATTCTTCCGGAAGACCAGGCCAGCCAGCAGCGGGTAGAGCCTCCGGTGAACGACACTCCCCGCGCCGACTGGCGTAGCGGTACCTACGGCCCGGTAGCGAACCAGCCCCAGCAAAACCCCGATGCGCTTCCCCCCTTTGGAGCGAACCTCTTTACCGGTGGCTTTCGTGGGGCGATGGGAGACGGCCTAAATGCCGATTACCAAGTCAAGCCCGGCGACCAAATCACCGTGCGTGCCTGGGGCGCGTTCGAGTTTGACCGCGTGCTGCCGGTGGATGCCCAAGGCAACATCTTTATTCCCGGCTCTGGCCCGCTGAATGTAGAAGGCCAAAACAGCCAGCAGGTGGATAGCCGCGTGCGCGGTGCGATTACCTCGGTGTACCCCGAAAACGTACAGGTATACACCAACGTACAGGGCGTGCAGCCCGTGGCCGTGTTCGTCACTGGTTACGTGGAAAACCCCGGCCGCTTTGCAGGAACTCCCAACGACTCCGTGCTCTACTTCCTGGACCAAGCAGGCGGTATTGATCAAGACCTGGGCAGCTATCGCCAAATCCGCGTGATTCGCAACGACCAAACCGTCGCCACGGTGGATCTCTACGACTTCCTGATCAATGGCAGCATCGCGCGCCCGCAGTTTCAGGATGGCGACACCATCGTAGTGGAAGAGCGCGGCCCGGCCATTGCCGTGGTGGGCGATGTGCACCGTGAACACCGCTACGAGCTTATCGGCAACCAGCTAAGCGGTGCCGAACTGGTAGAGCTTGCCCGCCTCAGAAGCGGCGTATCTCATGTACTGCTGCGCGGCGACCGCTCCGATGGCCCCATGGCCCAGTACTTCCCGCTGAACGAGTTCTATACTCAAACCATTCGCAGTGGCGATGAAGTGGCGTTCAGCGCCGATCAGCGCAGCGAAACTATCGTGGTAGAAGTAGAGGGCAGCTACTACGGCCCATCCCGCTTTGCGTTACCCCGCGATGCGCGCTTGAGTGAACTGCTGGATGCCATTCCCGTGCCGGAAAACATGACCGCCGTGGAAAGCATTTCGCTACAGCGTGAAAGCGTGAAACAGCAGCAACAGCAATCCATGGAAGAGAGCCTGCGCCGCCTGGAAACCACCTACCTCAGCGCCCAATCCAGCACCAACGAAGAAGCGCAAATTCGTGCCCAAGAAGCCGAACTGATTCAAAACTTCGTGCAGCGCGCCCGCGAGCTAGAGCCCAGCGGCCGCTTGGTAGTGGCCTACAACGACCGCATTGCGGATATCCGCCTGCAAGATGGCGATGTGATCACCATTCCGGAAATCAGCGACTCCATTCTGATCAGCGGTGAAGTACTGGTGCCGCAAGCGGCGGTATACCGCCCCGGCATGAGCGTGATCGACTACATCGAAAGCGCTGGCGGCTTTACCCAGCGTGCCGACGATGACCACATCCTGCTGGTTCGCCAAAACGGCGCGGTGGAAAACGCCCGCAACACTCCGCTGCGCCCAGGTGATGAAATCCTCGTCATGCCAGAAGCGCCCACCCACAACCTGCAGCTAGCCGCTACGCTCACGCAAATCCTCTACCAAGTGGCTGTAGCCACCCGCGTGGCAGTGGATTTGTGATGGGTGGTTGGTAAATAGTGAATGGTGAGTGGTGAGTGGTGAGTGGTGAAGGTAGTATCTCGTAGCGCGGCGTAACGACTGAGCGAGAGCAACGAGCGAAAGAGGCACCCGCGGAGGGCGGCGCAAGCAGCCCTGTCCACGCCACAGACTTTTATAAACCCCTCATGTAAGTTCTTGACCTCAAAAGAAACAGCCTCATGGACAACACACACAGCGCCCCAAAAGGGGCGCGCACCCCTTGGCAAGTCACCCGCAGCGTGTGGTACGCCATGTTTATGCGGGAAGCTATTTCTCGCACCATGAGCGACCGCATGGGCTGGTTCTGGATGATTTTTGAGCCTTTTGCGCTTGTTGCCGTAATGGTCGGTATACGCAGTTTTATCAGCGGCGATAATTTGATTGCTAATGCCCCCTTCATTCCCTGGATGATTGTCGGAATGATGGGCTTTTTCCTAGTTCGCGAAGGCATGCTCCGGGGCATGGGGGCGATTGAAGGTAACAGCGCCCTGTTTGCATACCGTCAAGTGCATCCTGTTGACCCTGTCGTAGTACGCAATTTCTTGGAAGGAACACTGCGTACCTTTGTATTTTTAATTTTTATTGCGGGCGGCTTGCTGCTTGGTTTAGAGCTATTCCCCGATAATGCTGTTCGTGCAATATCAGCTTGGCTAGCGTTATGGGGGTTAGGTATAGGGTTGGGGCTAGTCGTTTCTGTAGCTTCGACGCTAGTGCCTGAAGTAGGCAAAATTATTCGTATAACCTCCCTTCCTTTGTTAATTGTCTCTGGCGTCATATTTCCTTTGAATCAGCTTCCTCATTGGATGCTGGAGTATCTAATGCTGAACCCCATTCCTCATGGGTTGGAAACATTACGGTTGGGTTTTTTTGAGAATTACAAAATTATTCATGGCACCAGTATGACGTATTTCTGGCTGGTGACACTTTCGCTAAATGCGCTGGGGCTACTTATGCATCTCCGCTTTGTTGACCGGTTAAAGGCTAAATAATTAATGTTTATATCGTTCACTCGTTTTGTTAAGAAGTCGCCGCATTGGGCGTTTGCATTAGTGGCAATTGCCCTTGTCAGCTTCTACTGGTTTGTATGGGCGCAAGAGCGTTATGTTTCCCGAGCTACCGTGGTGCTCGAAAGCCCGCAGGTGGCAACGCCTGAGTTTAGCCTTTCTTCACTTATGGGAAGTGGTGCGGGCAATACTGCCGACCTGCTGCTACTGCGTGAGCATTTACTGTCGGTCGATATGCTCCGCCTGCTAGACGAGCAGTTAGGCATTCGCCAACACTACAGCGAACACGGCGACTTCTTCGCTAAGCTGCGTGACCCCAACGTACCCATTGAAGATCTACATGAATACTACCTGCGCCGGGTAGAGGTAGAGTTGGATGAGTATGCAGGCGTATTGAATATCTATGTTCAAGGTTACACGCCGGAATTCGCCCACGATATGGCATCGCTACTGCTAGAAGCGGGCGAAAACCACATGAACGAAATGGGCCACCGCCTTGCTGATGAGCAAGTACGTTTTCTAGAGCGGCAAATGGTGCGTTTAGAAGAGCGTTTCGAAGAAACCCGCGCTCAACTGCTCGCCTTCCAGAACGAATACGGCTTGGTATCACCTACCGCCACGGTAGAAAGCATCAACCAAGTCGTGGCAACGCTTGAAGGCGATCTTGCCCGCTTGCAAGCCCAGCGCAACGCCCTGGCCAGCTTCCAAAGCTCGCAATCGGCCGAGCTACGCCAAGTAGAGCGCAGCATTGCAGCCCTGCGTGACCAAATCGTAGAGCAGCGCGACCGCCTAGCCCAAGCCACCGGCAACTCGCTCAACCGCGTCTCTGCCGAGTACGAAACCCTAGAGCTGCAAGCCCAGTTCGCCCAGGAAACCTACTCCAGCGCCCTGGCCGCGCTAGAAAACACCCGCTTAGAAGCCGCCCGCCAGCTCAAGCAGGTCAGCGTGCTACAAAGCCCGCTGATGCCGGAATACCCAACAGAGCCCAACCGCCTCTACAACAGCAGCGTCTTCGCCATCATCACCATCTTCCTCGCGTTCATCCTCAGCATGCTCATCATGATCGTCAAAGACCACCGAGATTAGGATTGTTGGTGAGTGGTGAGTGGTGAGTTGTTAATGGTGAATAGTGAATAGTGAATAGTGAGTAGTAAGTGGTGAGTAGTAAGTAGTGAGTGGTGAAGGGTGAAGGGTGAAGGGGGCTATCACCCCGTAGCGTGGCGTAACGAAAGAGCGAGAGCAACGAGCGAAAGAGTCACCCGTAGCGGCGGCCCGGCGCGAAGGCGTCTGCAAGACGCCCAAACCAAAAGTGCAGAAAGTAAATATGCATAGTCACCGTTTCAAGGTAAATATTCATATAACACGTCATGCCCGTGAGCGCATGGCTACTCGAAATATTACAGAAAATGAGCTGCTAGAATTGGTAGAGCAGGGAACCGTAAAATACAAAGATGCTACGCGGTTTTGGATAGCGCGATATTTTGAAAATCGTCAAGACAACCTTTTGTCTATTGCAGCAGTCTTGGAAGATAAAATAGTGGTAAAGACAGTCATGCATCACTTTGAGTGGGAGGATAAGTAATGCGAACTACGTACGATGAAGCAGATGATATCCTGGTTCTGCACCTATCAGAAAAGCCTACCGTTAGGGAGGTTTCTCAAGATTGGCATACACATATTAGTTACGCAGAGGATGGCACGATCAATGAAATCGTCATTCTGGAGGCCTCGAAGCAAGGTGCATGGCCACTCTTAAAAAGCCAAGCCGCTTAACTAACCGCAACACGACTCCCGCTGCTCCTGCGGGTGCGCTCCGCTTACACCGCGCTACGGGAACACCGCCAACGTTATGAGGCGTGGCACCAACCCCGTTTCGCGCCATAACGATCAACCGCGT
>NZ_FODB01000050.1:6193-7510 GCF_900110265.1 Vreelandella aquamarina
AACGATCAATCGCGTCAACACCTCGAATGGCGGCACCAAACCCGTAGCGCGGCGTAACGAAAGAGCGAGAGCAACGAGCGAAAGAGGCACCCGCGGAGGCGGCACCAGCCGCCCCGATTGAGCCACGGCGATTAATCAAACCCCGTTGGCATAATCGGCACCCTTAGCGGGGTGCTTCGCGGGTGCGCTCCGCTTACGCCGCGCTACGGATGCATCGCCAACGATACTCATGGGCGAGCACCCGCGGCCCGGCGCGACGGTCGGCGCTAGCCGCCCCGACTGAGCTACAGCAAGGAAAAGCCATGGCGAACCGTACAAGCCACGATCAAAATTTCAAAAACCTGATTTTGGACTATCCTCGCGAAGCCCTCGCTTTCTTTGCATCAGAAGAGGCTGGAGATTTACTGCCTAGCGTCAAAGTCACTCCTATTCGCCAGGAGCAATTAAAAGAGCGCCTGGGTGACAGATTTCATGAGCTAGACGTACCGTTGCTGGTAGAGTGGCCAAATGGGCAACGCGAAGCGCTACTGTTCACGCTAGAAGAAGAAACGGATCCCGGCCGTTTCTCGATCCACAGGCTGGCGCACTACACACTGCACCTGAGTGAGCTATTCGATACAGAACGAGTGGTACCGGTGGTGATTTTTTTGAATTCTAATAAAAAAGTGGCAGAAAGCCTGCATATTCGAAGTGAACGCCATAGCTACCTACAGTTTCACTATTTACATACACATTTAAATAAATTGCCGGCCAATCAGTATTTTAGTAGCCAAAATATCGTGGCGCGCCTGAATTTACCGAATATGGCATGGGCAGAGAAAGATAAAATCGATGTATACGCCAATGCCATACAAGGTCTGTTTTCGCTGGAACCAAGCATTGAAAAGCAACTCAAATACATAGACTTTGTCGATATCTACAGCGATTTAAGCACAGATGAAAGACAAGCCTACCAAAGGCGCTATCCTCAGGAGGAAAGCAAAATGGCTGGTTTAGCAGAGCGTCTTCGTACGGAAGGTATTCAGCAAGGCATGCAGCAAGGCATGCAGCAAGGCATGCAGCAAGGTATGCAACAGGGCATGCAACAGGGCCGTCAGCATGAAGCACAAAATATGCTGCGAAAGCTGCTCATGCTGAAGTTTGGCGAGTTACCGTCATGGGCCGATACCCAAATTGAGGCGGCTTCCATAGAGCAGCTGGAAAACTGGATGGAAGGCATATTGAGTGCCAACACATTGGAAGCCCTGATCGAACCTATTCAGTAACCGCTGACATTCACGCCATCACCAGCACCCCTCACGGGGTGCTTCGCGGGTG
>NZ_FODB01000050.1:7885-29909 GCF_900110265.1 Vreelandella aquamarina
AACGATCAATCGCGTCAACACCTCGAATGGCGGCACCAAACCCGTAGCGCGGCGTAACGAAAGAGCGAGAGCAACGAGCGAAAGAGGCACCCGCGAAGGGCGGCGCTAGCCGCCCCGATCACGCCACCGCACCTAGCCCGCTCAAGCAATCGCCCAATAAATTGGCCTCCCACAGCAAGCTCAGTAGCCCATCCAAGCAACTAGCTCTTGTGGGAGGGGGCTTCAGCCCGCGACGGCCGCGCCACAGCACTGAAAGAAAGCACGAAAAGGAATTCAATGCTCAACATCACCCACCACGGCGGAGCCAAAGGCGTCACCGGAAGCTGCCACCAGCTCACCCTCGATAGCGAACATTCACTGCTGATCGACTGCGGGCTATTCCAAGGCGAAGACGCAACAGAAGACGCCTTCGATCAGCTTCAAATCGAATTCGATATCAGCACTGTAAAAGCGCTGGTCATCACCCACGTACATATCGACCACGTAGGCCGCTTGCCTTACCTACTGGCTGCCGGGTTCAAAGGGCCAATCATTTGCTCCATTCCTTCGGCCAAACTTCTGCCCCTGGTGATTGAAGACGCTCTAAAAATCGGCTTCACCCGCAACGCCCAACTCATCGAGCGTTTCCAGCAGCAGCTAGAAAGCCAAATCGTCAGCGTGCCCTACGGCAAATGGCACACCGTGGTCGGAAAATCCGAAGAAGGCATCACCACACGAGTAAAGCTCAAGCGGGCAGGGCACATTCTCGGCTCCAGCTACGTGGAAGTAGCCCACCAGCACCCCAACGGCGAAAAGGAACGGGTCATCTTCAGCGGTGATTTAGGCGCGCCCTACGCACCGCTACTCCCCGCACCTAAATCCCCCTACGGCTGTGAACAGCTAGTACTCGAAAGCACCTACGGCGACCGCCAGCACCCCGACCGCCGCCAGCGCCGCGCCACGCTGAAGCAGGCCATCGAGCAAGCACTCACTAACGGCGGCACGATCATGGTGCCCGCCTTCAGCATAGGCCGCACCCAAGAGCTGCTCTACGAGCTGGAAGGCATCATTTACGAAGCCGAGCGCAACGCCAAACGCGGCTTACCCAAAAGCCTGTGGCAAGCGCTAGAAATCATCGTTGATTCACCGCTCGCCGCCCGCTTCACCCAGGTATACCGCGAGCTGAAACCCTACTGGGACGACGAAGCCCAACGCCGCCTGCGCAGTGGCCGTCACCCGCTCAACTTTGCCAATCTCTACACGGTGGATAGCCACGCCGAGCATGAACAAACCGTAGAGTACTTGGCTAAAACGGGTAGACCGGCAGTAGTGATTGCCGCCAGCGGCATGTGCGCAGGCGGGCGCATTATGAACTACCTCAAAGCCATGCTCGGCGACGAACGCCACCAAGTACTGTTTGTGGGCTACCAAGGCGCAGGCACACCAGGGCGGGATATTCAGCAATACGGCCCACAAGGCGGCTGGGTAAACATCGACGGCGAGCGGTACGACATCAAAGCAGGGGTTAGCAGCATCAGCGGCTACTCCGCCCACGCCGACCAAAAAGACCTACTCAATTTCGTCAAACGCATGCGCCGCTGGCCCCACACCATCCACCTGGTGCACGGCGAACAAACCGCCCGCAGCGCACTCAAACGAGAGCTGGAAGCGATGTACGCCCGAAAAGGAAAGGGTGTGACAGTGATGAATGGTGAATAGAACCACCCCCCCCAGTTCACTGCATAACGATCAAGCGCGGCAACACCGCGAAAGGCGGCAACACCTCGAATGGCGGCAACACCTCGAAAGGCGGCAAACACCCCGTAGCGCGGCGTAACGAAAGAGCGAGGTCACGAGCGAAAGAGGCACCCGCAGCGGCGGCCCGGCGCGAAGGGCGGCGCCAGCCGCCCCGATCAAGCCACAGTGATCGAGCAAAGCTCATTGGCCTCATCGGCACCCCTCACGGGGTGCTTCGCGGGTGCGCTCCGCTTACGCCGCGCTACGAAACACCGCCAACCTCGAAAGCGTGCAACCCCGTTGCACAACGTAATGGTCAAGCGAGCCACCCCGTAGCGCGGCGTAACGAAAGAGCGAGAGCAACGAGCGAAAGAGGCACCCGCGAAGGGCGGCCCTAGCCGCCCCGATTAAGCCACAGTGATCGAGCAGACCTCACTGGCCTCACCGGCACCCCTCACGGGGTGCTTCGCGGGTGCGCTCCGCTTACGCCGCGCTACGAAACACCGCCAACCTCGAAAGCGTGCAACCCCGTTGCACAACGTAATGGTCAAGCGAGCCACCCCGTAGCGCGGCGTAACGAAAGAGCGAGAGCAACGAGCGAAAGAGGCACCCGCGAAGGGCGGCCCTAGCCGCCCCGATCAAGCCACAGTAACCGAGCAAACCTCACTGGCCTCACCAGCACCCCTAACGGGGTGCTTCGCGGGTGCGCTCCGCTTACGCCGCGCTACGAACATCGCCAACCTCGAAAGCGTGCAATTACGCGCGGCGGCCCTTTACGCCACGGAATGTTGAAACGCCACCAAACCGCATCGAAACACCATCGGCAACCACTACCAAATGATCGAAATAAACAACCTCTACAAACGCTACCACAACCACCACGGTAGCGACTGGGTGCTCAAAGACATCAACCTCACGATCCCCACGGGGGTGAGCGTGGGGTTGATTGGTGCCAACGGCGCGGGTAAATCCACGCTGCTCAAACTGATCGCCGGGATGGACAAACCCGAACGCGGCGAAGTCATCCGCCGCAGCCGCGTTTCCTGGCCGGTGGGGCTGGCTGGCGGCATGCAAAACAACATGACCGGGCGGCAAAACGTCAAGTTCGTCGCCCGTACACAAGGTAGTGGTTCAAAAGAAGTAAAACGGGTCATCCAGTTTGTTGAAGAGTTCGCCGAAATTGGCAAAGCCTTTGATGAGCCTGTACGTACCTATTCATCAGGGATGCGCGCACGGCTTTCGTTTGGGCTTTCCCTCTCCTTCGATTTTGATGTTTATATCTCGGATGAAGCCACCGCCGTAGGCGACCGTGCTTTCAAAGCCAAAGCACAAGCCTTATTTAAAGAGCGAATTGGTAAAGCCTCACTGATTATGGTTTCCCACTCGGAAGGCATTCTTAAAGACCTCTGCCAAGCAGGGCTGTATCTAAAAGAGGGCCGCGCCTACTGGCATGACGATATTAATGCAGCGATCAAGGCCTATCACGCAGACGTTGATAGTGGCAAAGAGGTCACTAAGCCCAAGGCAGCGCATAAGCCCAAGCGGTTTGACAGTTTGCCCAGCAACATTCCCGAAGCAGACAAACACCTACAGCAAGCAAAAAGCAAGTTGGCGGAGGCGCAAAGAGCATTAAAAATCGCTAACCAACAAAATTTACTGCCTATCTACCGTAAACATATTCGTGATGACATCCCCAAGCGGCAACAGCAAGTAGCTAACGCCCAACGTCACCTAGAAGCACTCAAGCAAGAGCAGGGCGGCTCCAACACCGCTGCTGAACAAACTGAATAGCAAACTCAAGGATGTAATACATGGCGAACAAAACTTTCCTAATTACCGGCGGCGCTGGCTTTATTGGTTCAGCGGTCGTGCGTGAGCTTATCCAAAACTCTACCCACCGTGTGGTGAATGTAGACAAGCTCACCTATGCAGGGAATTTAGAATCGCTTGTCAATGTTGAAACCAGTGAGCGTTATGCCTTTGTGCAGGCCGACATTTGCGATGCACCCGCCATGCAACAACTGTTTGAACAGCACCAACCCGATGTCGTTATGCACTTGGCTGCCGAGAGCCATGTAGACCGCTCCATTGATGGCCCCGCCGAGTTTATCCAAACCAACGTAGTTGGCACCACAGTACTGCTAGAGGCGGCACGTAGTTACTGGAATAGCCTGGAAGGTGAGCGTCGTGATGCATTTCGATTCCATCACATCAGTACAGATGAAGTGTATGGCGATTTGGAAGGCACCGACGACCTATTCACCGAGACGACACCCTACGCGCCAAGCTCGCCTTACTCCGCCAGCAAGGCCAGCTCTGATCACTTAGTGCGCGCCTGGCAGCGTACCTACGGCCTGCCCACGCTGGTAACCAACTGCTCAAATAATTACGGCCCGTACCATTTCCCAGAAAAACTGATCCCGTTGATGATTCTCAACGCCCTGGCCGGTAAACCACTCCCGGTATATGGCAATGGCCAGCAAATCCGCGATTGGCTCTATGTAGAAGACCACGCCCGCGCCTTAATCAAAGTAGCCACAGAAGGTGAAATCGGCGAAACCTACAACATTGGTGGGCATAACGAAAAAGCCAACCTTACCGTTGTTGAAACACTGTGCGACCTGCTTCAAGAGCTAGTGCCACAAGAGCGGTCGTACCGTGAGCTCATCACCTTCGTGACCGATCGCCCTGGCCACGATGTACGCTACGCCATTGACGCCAGCAAAATCGAACGCGAGCTAGGTTGGGTGCCGGAAGAAACCTTCGAAACCGGCCTACGCAAAACCGTACAGTGGTACCTCGCCAACGAAACCTGGTGGAAACGCGTACAAGACGGCAGCTACCAAGGCCAACGCCTCGGTAGCCTGTAGAGACACCGCCCTGTTTTGCCACGGAATACACGGAAAACACGGATGAAAAAAAGATAGGTTTTGCATTTATTAAACCTTATCCGTGTTTTCAGTGGGCGTCCGTGGCCAACCAAAGTGTCTTAGCCACGGAAGACACGGAAGACACGGAAGACACGGAAAGCACGGATAAAAACAAGATTTAGATTTTGACCTTATCCGTGTTTTCAGTGAGCGTCCGTGGCCAATATTAAGAGGTGCACATGCTCACGGAAGAAGCACTAACATATCGAATCAGGGGGGCGGTTTTCGAAGTTAGCAAGCAGCTTGGGCCTGGTTTCTTGGAAAGCATCTATCAGAAAGCACTGTTTATTGAACTACAGTCCATAGGCCTGCATGTTGAGGCCGAAAAGCCTGTCAATATTTACTACAAGCAGTGTCTTGTTGGAGAGCATCGGCTCGATCTGTTGGTTGAAGGTAAAATTATTCTAGAGTTGAAAGCGCAAAAAAGCTTGCCTCCATCAGCTGAGCCTCAGCTCATTAACTATCTACGTGCCACTCACTTACCAGTAGGCCTGCTCATTAATTTCACCTTTCCTAAAGCACTGATCAAACGCATTGTCGTTTAATTTTTTATATCCGTGTTTTCCGTGAGCGTCCGTGGCAGAAAAGGATTCACCATGAACATCTTAATCACCGGCGGTAACGGCCAAGTCGGCTTTGAGCTCCAACGCCAATTTGCCATCTTCGGCAATATCCTGGCCCCTACACGCCAAGAGCTCGACTTAACCAACGCCCAAGCAGTAGACGCCTACTTGGGAGAACACCAGCCAGCACTGATCCTCAACGCCGCAGCCTACACGGCAGTAGATAAAGCCGAAAGCGAACCAGCGCAAGCCAAACGCCTCAATGCCGAGCTGCCAGCACAGTTAGCCGAGTATGCCGCCAAGCACAATATCTCGCTGGTGCACTACTCAACCGACTACGTATACCCCGGCAACGGCGAAACCCCCTGGCAGGAAGATAGCCCCACGGCACCGCACAGTGTATACGGCCAGACCAAGCTGGAAGGTGACCAAGCGGTTACCCAAAGCGGCTGCCAGCACCTGATTTTCCGTACCAGTTGGGTATACGCCGCACGCGGCAACAACTTTATGAAAACCATGCTGCGCCTAGGCCGCGAGCGTGAGTCGCTCAACATCGTCAACGACCAAATAGGCGCACCTACCCCAGCCCGCCTAATCGCCCAGGCCACCGCACTAGCGTTCACCACTCACGATTCACGATTCACCACTCACCACTCACCACTCACCATTCACATCCCCTCAGGCATCTACCACCTGGCGCCAAGAGGGGAAACAAGCTGGCACGTGTTCGCATGCGAAATTTTTGAGCAGGCACGCAAAGCAGGAGAAACGCTTGCTATTAAGCCGCAAGGCGCAGCGGGTATTCCCACCGCTGAGTATCCGACACCTGCACAACGGCCTTTAAACTCACGAATGAACCTGAGTAAACTTGAAGCTGCCCTTGGTGTCACACTACCGACTTGGCAAGCCCAGTTGGGCCTAACCCTTAAAGAATACCTCGAAAATACATAAGCCACGGAAGACACGGACACCACGGAAAAAACTAAAAGTGTGTTTTGCCTTTATCCGTGTTTTCAGTGAGTGTCCGTAGCAATTAACCTACACAGGAGGTAACCATGAGCCAAAATACCCAACGTAAAGGCATTATTCTCGCCGGTGGTTCAGGCACTCGCCTGCACCCCATCACCCGTGGCGTGTCAAAACAGCTATTACCGGTGTACGACAAGCCAATGATTTACTACCCCGTTTCAGTGCTGATGCTGGCGGGTATCCGCGATATTCTTATTATCTCTACCCCTGAAGACTTACCCCAATACCAAAACCTACTGGGTAGCGGGGAAGACTTTGGCATCAACCTGCAATATGCCGAACAGCCAAGCCCCGATGGCCTAGCCCAAGCCTTTATTATTGGTGAAGAATTTATTGGCGACAGCCCCGTGTGCTTAGTGCTGGGCGATAACATCTTCCACGGTCAGCACTTCTCTGAGCAGCTAAAACGCGCTGACAAACAGCCCAGCGGTGCCACCGTATTTGGTTACCTAGTAAAAGACCCTGAACGCTTTGGCGTAGTGGAATTCTGTGAAGACGGCAAGGCGATTTCCATTGAAGAAAAACCGGCCAAGCCGAAATCAGCGCACGCAGTAACGGGCCTTTATTTCTACGATAACGACGTTGTAGAAATTGCCAAAAACGTAAAACCATCCGAGCGCGGCGAGCTGGAAATCACCAGCGTTAATAACGCCTACCTTGAACGTGGCGACCTGCGCGTGGAGCGCCTTGGCCGCGGCTTTGCCTGGCTAGATACTGGTACCCACGACAGTTTGCTAGAAGCCAGCCAATACGTGCAAACCATTGAACACCGCCAAGGCCTCAAAATAGCCTGCCTAGAAGAGATTGCTTGGCAGCAAGGCTGGGTAAGCGATGAACACCTTGCAACGTTGGCAAAACCGCTCTCTAAAACCCAATACGGCCAGTATCTACAGCGCCTTTTGATAACCAAACGATAATATCTAGCCACAGACACTCACTGAAAACCTGTTTCGCCACGGACACTCACGGACGGCACGGACAAAACCTTAAATTCTTTATTGGTTTTTGACTTTATTGGTTGTTGCTTTTGACCTTGTCCGTGTTTTCCGTGAGTGTCCGTGGCCAATTAAAACGCAGCTAATTTAGGTGGTCTACCAGCTATGCATTACGAAAAACTCGCCATTCCCGATGTGGTACTGCTAACCCCCCAAGTGTTCGGTGATGAGCGCGGCTTCTTCATGGAAACCTTCCGTCAGTCCGAATTCGAGCAGCACTGCGGTCACTACACGTTCGTGCAGGATAACCACAGCCTGTCGGCCCACGGCATCCTGCGCGGCCTGCATTACCAGCTGGCGAAACCCCAGGGCAAGCTGGTGCGAGTGACCCGCGGCGAGGTGTTCGACGTGGCGGTGGACCTGCGCCAGTCGAGCCCCACCTTCGGCCAGTGGGTGGGCGCCACGCTCTCCGCCGAGAACAAGCAGCTGCTGTGGGTACCACCCGGCTTCGCCCACGCCTTCTACGTGACCAGCGACGAGGCGGAGTTCCAGTACAAGTGCACCGACTACTACAACCCCGGCGATGAGTACTGCATCCGCTGGGATGACCCGACGCTGGCCATCGCTTGGCCACTGGTGGACCATAAGGCGCCACGGGTCTCCGAGAAGGATGGGCAGGGCGACTCGTTTGTGGATGCGGTGAAGTTTGCCTAATAGCGAGCTTCTTTACTATGAAAGGGATGATATGAAAGAGACCTATACGGCACTAAGGGAATTTGGCGCCGCCTTTCTGGGGCCGGCGCTGACGGTGTATGCCCGGGCAGTAGAGAAGGAAGCACCGGGCAAGCTGCCGGTATGCCTCGCCAGGGAAGGCTGGTTGCTGCACCAGCTGCTGACCCACCTTTATGATGAGGGGCTGATTCATCTGGACAGGCCCCCTGTCTATCTGAAGGTGTCACGGACCCTGCTATTCCGCGCCATACTGGGAGAGGCCGCCACTTGGGATATTGCCCTGAAGATGGAGTTCGAGGGCACCGTTCTCGAGCTGCTGATGAAGCGCTTCGGCCTGCAGATGCACGAGGCCTATGCCGCCATGCCCCCCGAGGTGCTGGGTTTCACGCTATCGCTGCCCGATCAGATGGACGAGGTAAGGGAGTGGTTGACACCCCATGCCGAACGCCTCAAGCAGCAGGTGGCCTCTACACGTGAGGCCACCTACAGCTACTTTCAGGACCAGGGCCTGACTCAGGAAGCGGTCGTGCCGCTGATGCTGGATGTCGGCTACTCCGGCTCCATCCAGAAGCTGTGCACGCGCTTCCTCCAGTGTGACACGGCGGGCCTCTACTTCGTCGCGACCAAGCCCGGCCAGCAGTCGTTGGGCGATCAGGTCGCCAGTATCAAGGGCGTGTTCCGTGAAGGCGTGGCCTGGAAGGAGAACTACACCCTGCTGGAGCGCTCCTTGCTGCTCGAGTGCATGATGACGGCACCACATGGTCAGGTGGTGGATATCCGCCAGAGCCAGGATGGCGACTATCTCTTCTTCTACGGCAGGGAGGCCTCCAGCCAGCGGTACTACCAGAACCTCGAAGCGGTACTGGAAGGTGCCCGAGACGCCGTGACCGAAGCATTGCGCAACAAGGTGACCTATAGCGTCGGAGAGGTCGAGGCGCTCTATGAGGTCTTCGCGACTCGGCGTGGTGCCATTCCCCAGGCGGTCTGGCACCTGTTTACCGCCGACGACGACATTACCGGAAACGGCATGGTCAACCCGCTGAAAATCTTCGGAATCTAATCAGGTGTCTTCATGATCAATAGCCTCAAGTCACTGCGCAATAGCTTAAAGAAGACAGAGGGTGCCTTCAGGGCCGAAGCCGCTCCCCGCGCTCCCCGTATCGACTATGAAGCCCTCACGCGCGAGGCGGTCAGCACAGGGCTTTTCGATCCGCAGTGGTATGCCGCGCAGTATGGCAAGGAATTCGCCAGCGACCTCGATGCCTTCATGGACTATGTCCGCAAGTCAGGCTTCGCACCGGTCAATCCATCACCGGCTTTCGATGGTGAAACCTATCACCGCACTTACATGGACGTGTACCACGGGCAACTCAGTCCGCTGCTACACTACCTGATGCATGGCAGGGAAGAGGGCAGAGGATTCGCACCGCATCAACCACGCTGGTCGCCGAACCATATCCTGGAGCCGCAGCGGCAGGTAACCGATGCGGCTCAGGAGCTCAAGGTCGCCGCTTGTCTGCATATCTTCTATGAGGACTACATTCATCGCTTCGCCCAGGCGTTGAACGAGTTTCCCATCGAGATCGACGTGCTATTGACTCTGGCCAAGGACGAACACCGTGCGACCGCCAGAAAGGTATTCGAGGCGCACCCTATGGTCGGGCATGTCGAGATTCGTGTCGTTCCCAACCGCGGCAGGAACTTTGCGCCCTGGCTGGTGGAATATGCCGAGCAGCTTCAGCAGTATGATCTCTTCTGCCACCTTCACTCCAAGAAATCGCTCTACTCCGGCAGGGAGCAGACCCAGTGGGCCGATTACCTAACGGAGTATCTGCTACGCGACCCCGCCGTTACCAGTGGGGCGCTGAACCTGTTTGCCGAGCATGATGATCTCGGGATCTACTACCCCACCACTTTCTGGATGATGCCCTCCTGGGTCAACCATACGACCATGAACAACGGTTTTACGGCTGAGTGGGCGGAAAAAATGGGCATCGCGCCTACCAAGGGCTTCCTGAGCTATCCGGCCGGCGGCATGTTCTGGGCGAGGCCGCAGGCGCTCAAGGGCCTGGTCGACTCACTGTGGCGCTATGAGGACTTCCCTGAGGAGCCGCTACCCAATGATGGTTCCATGCTGCATGCCTTGGAGCGGATCATCGGCAAGCTGGCAGAGGCACGTGGTTACCGGGAGTTTTACTACTATCCGCCTACCGGGCAGTTTACCAGCGACCAGACCTATATCTTCTCAAGCTACCAGGGAAGCAGCATTGATGCGCAGCTGCCTGCCATCCGCGCCCATGAGTGCATCAGCTTCGATGTGTTTGATACCCTGGTTCGCCGTGAATATACCGAGGCCGACTACGCCAAGCTGAAGTTGGGTCAGGAGCTTGCCGAGGCGGGGAAGGTCGAGTCGGCGGAAGCCTTCGTCAAGCTGCGCAATGCCGCCGAGTTTACCCTGAGGAAGAAGGCCCAGTTCAAGGGCGATGTGTCGATCATCGACATCTATACCGAGCTTGCCAAGCAGCTTGACGTCACTGTTGAGCAAGGCAAGCGCTGGATGCAGCAGGAGTTCGAGCTCGACCTCAAGATGATCCTGCCCAAGAACGAGATGGTAGAGCTGTTCAACAACCTGGGCAGCCTGGGTCACAAACTCTGGGTCATCTCCGATACCTACTATACCCGTGGCCAGGTCGGCCTGATGCTCAAGAAGGCTGGCATCACGGTGCCTTATCGGCTACTCGTCTCCAGTGCGGAACAGAAACGCAAGGACAATGGCACCATGTGGCATATGGTCAAGCAGGACCTGGCGGAGGAGGGCATTACCCGCTACCTGCACATCGGCGACAACGTGGTGGCCGATGCCCAGTTGCCCGGTGATCTGGGGCTGACGACTTTCCATATCCTTCATCCCATGGACAAGTGGCAGGCCCTGGGCTTTCCCGCGGTTCTCCAGGGTGCCAACGCGCTGGATGAAGGGCAGATTCTCAAGTGGGGCAAACTGGTGAGCCAGGTTGGCCGCAATCCGTTTATTGGTGAATGATACATGAAGAAACTTGTTGTTCATATGGGGCCGCATAAGACTGGTTCAACGTATATTCAAAAACGGCTACATGAAAATAGGGAAGCTCTGAACGATTCAGGTATTTGCTACCCTGATGCGTATTATCTTTTCTTTGGCCATCATTATTTACTGAACGCCCTCAATGGAGAAGATGGTGTAGATAAAATATATGGAAATTTTTCATTGGGTAGTTGTGATCATAAAGATATTTTAATTTCAAGTGAAAATTTTATTTATTTAACCAAAAAAGGGCTTCTCAAACTAAGGGAGGTCTTTAGTGGTTATGATTTAAATCTTGTTTATTATATTAGGCGTCCTTCTTTAAGACTTTTGTCGCGTTGGCATGAGGAAGTTAAGCAAGGAGGGGTTGCTTCTGCAGAAAATTACTTTGTCAGCCATCTCTTTAGGCCTATGCAAAGCTCTGAAGTAAATAATATTAGGCATGTGGATTTGGCTATTGAAATTTTTGGTCGAAATTCGATAAAACTGGTTGATTATGATACGGCTGTTGCTGAAAATAATATGCTAAGCTTGCTGCTTTCAGTGGTGGGCAAAGACTTTGTTGTTCCTGATGTTCGTGAAGATGTCAACAAGATGGTGAGCCTTGCTGAGATAGAGATAATAAGGTTCTTGAATTTTAGGGCTTTAGCTGCAGGTTTGTTGAAGGGGAGTAATGTCAGAGAGGCTTTCTACTCGAGTTATGAAGAGATTTTTGGAGCGGTTGATGAGTTGAAAAAGAGGATAGAAAGTCATGCTTATGAAGTAACTATAGGTGATGCTGGATTTGATAAAGCTGTCCAAAGCCTTTTAGTCAATGAATATCATGATTTATTGATAAACAAACCCTCAGCTGTAGAAAAGGTGGTTAAGATTATTCCTTCTTCTAACTGGATGATGGAAACAGGTTTGGTGCAAGAGGCCTCAGCGATCTCAAGCTTAGTTTTTGGAAAGCTGGAATCGAAGAATGGATAGCATCGTTTCTCATTTATAATGACTCCAGAGGCGACAGGTTTCTTGACAATTAGCTAAAAAATGCTATCTGCTATCTTCTTTTTCAGGCCGGCCTCATGGATAAGTCAGGCTTATGCTTTTGCCTGCATGTTTTATTAAAAAGAGTGATTTGGTATGCCTGGTGAATTGTCTGTTCTTTTAAAATCTCTGCGTGGCGGTGAGGATAGTTTTGAAGTAGTTGAATACGATGATAAAAAAAACTCTAGTGACACTTCAAAGATTTTTGAAATGCAGCGAAAGAAAGATGTCACCGGATTAGTGGATTTTTGGAGGAAGAAAAGCGAGGAAAAGTTCTTTGAGTTGACACATCCAGAGCGAAATGTAAAAACAAGGGCTGTTTACAGTCTTCAGCATTTTATGTCCAACTATGTCTTCATGCTTGATAGGTATGGTGGTAATCCGTGGGTCATGGCTCAGTCATCTTTTTTGATTGATATGGCAATTACAGATAAGGTTATATATAAAAATTATTTTGTTGATGAGAGAACGATTCTCCCCCATATTTGTAAGTTGTCAGAAGTAAACCTTGATGATTTTGAGTATGATTTCGCGGATTTTGGCTTTGTTCTTTCTAATGCCAGGCCCTATCATCATTTTTATGATCAGCTTAAGTTTTTTTGTGCCCTCCCCGATCGTAAGTGCATATCGACAAAAAGCTCTTTCTTCTTTGGAAGTGATGCCTGTAGGGCTAAGAATGGTCAGAAGGTGTTTCTTTTTCCAAATGCGGTGGGGAATAGCCATTTGAACCAAAAAGAAAGCTCTGTGGTGAGATCATTGAACGAAGCCATGGAGCTAAGTGTATATAGAGAAGCGCTCAATCTCAGAAAGGTGGAGGCTGATCCTAGTTCTGAATGCGATTTGGTTTTATGGTTTGGCGTGACCGGGCAGAAACGCAGCTGGTTAGAGCAAGTCGATGGTTGTGTAAATATTGTAAAATCGTTCAAACCCTATTTTGATAAAATTTTTGTTTATGTAGATGGCATGACTGCTATGCAGGGGAGTAGGATAAATAATAAAGAAGACGAAGCAGTGTTTCGAGAGATAGACCGCGGAGTCGCTGGAATTGGTGGGGTAACTGCTCAGTCTCTTATTGGCTGGGATTATAGAGAAAAAATCTTGTGCTGCAATTCCGTCGATTTCTTTATTGCCAATGCCGGTAGCGGGTGCATGGTGCCCCTCAGGTTTGTGAAAAAGCCAGGGGTGCTGCACAGCAATACCAAGCTGTTCACATTTCCCGATGAGTACCCTAGTTATGTGAAAAGGGTTAGCAATTACTACGTCGAGGATGTTTTCAATGGCAAGAACTCGGTTGCCATGCACGTTAGCTATCATATTCCCTGGCAACATGTTTTCAACCTTGCCGCGGATGTGGTTCGTGAAATAAAAAATATTGAGGTGAAAAAGCTTGAGGTGCCTAAGCTAGGCGATGATGAAATTCACAATTCGGAAAAGTTGAAAGATAAAGAGGAAGTTGAACGACACTTCTCTAACCTGGCTGAAAATGTTGGGAGGGGATTGAGTTCGGCGGAGATCTTACGTGACGTCGCGCTTTCCTTTGAGAAATCAGGAGATGTTCACACTGCCATGAAGTTGATGGAGAAAGCACACCTTCTGCGTCCGAATGGCCCAGTGATAAAACGTAAGCTTGATGAGTACAGAGCTTTGGTGAATGGCAAGTGATTTATTTTGGATGTCGATATTGAGGTTTTATGACTATTATTTTTCTTGACTGTACCCTCCGTGATGGAGGCTACTATAATGCTTGGGATTTCTCTCCCGAACTGATCCACCAATACCTCGAGGCCATGCAGGCCGCCGGGGTGGATGTGGTGGAGCTGGGCTTCCGCACGCTGAAGAACCAGGGCTTCCAGGGCCCCTGCGCTTTCACCACTGATGAATTTATCCGCAGCTTGACGATACCGGCCGGGCTGACGATTGGCGTGATGGTCAACGGCAACGAACTGGTGGGAGAGGTGCCCCAGCAGGAAGCGCTGGAGCGGCTGTTCCCCAACGCGGCGGCGGATTCACCGGTAGACCTGGTGCGTATCGCTTGCCATGTGCATGAGTTCGAGAAGGCGCTGCCGGCGGTCACCTGGCTCAAGGAGCGCGGCTATCAGGTCGGCTTCAACCTGATGCAGGTGGCGGATCGCACCGAAGAGGAAGTGAAAGCGCTCGCCCGTCAGGCCAAGGCCTACCCGATGGATGCGCTCTACTTCGCCGACAGCATGGGCAGCATGAATCCGGATCAAGCCGCGCAAATCATCCAGTGGTTCCGCAGCGAGTGGAAAGGCCCCATGGGTATTCACACTCATGACAACTTAGGTCTCGCGCTCTCCAACACCCTTAGGGCGCTGGATGAGGGCGTGACCTGGGTGGACTCCACCGTCACGGGCATGGGCCGCGGGCCGGGCAATGCCCGCACCGAGGAGCTGGCCATCGAGATCGCCGAACGCCGCGGCAAGTCGGTCAATATGGTGCCGCTGATGGTGCTGCTGCGTGAGCACTTCACGCCCATGCAGGCCCACTACGGCTGGGGCACCAACCCCTATTACTACCTGGCGGGCAAGTACGGCATTCACCCCACCTATATTCAGGAGATGCTCAGCGACTCCCGCTACAGCGAGGAAGACGTGCTGGCGGTGATCGAGCACCTGCGGGTGGAGGGCGGCAAGAAGTTCAGCCTCAACACCCTGGACGCGGCTCGTCATTTCTACCGCGGGGAGCCCAAGGGCCAGTGGTCACCCAAGGAGCGCTTTGCCGGGCGAGAGGTGTTGCTGCTGGGCACCGGGCCGGGCGTGGCGCGTCATCGTGAAGCGCTGGAGCGCTACATCCGCGACCACCAGCCGCTGGTCTTGGCCCTCAATACCCAGAGCGCCATTGATGCCGAATTGATTGATCTGCGTGTGGCCTGCCACCCGGTGCGCCTGCTGGCAGACTGTGAGGCGCATACCCGGCTACCCCAACCGCTGATCACCCCGTTCTCCATGCTGCCGGCGGATGTGCGTGACTCGCTGGGTGAAAAGCAGGTGCTGGACTTCGGCCTGAACGTGCAGGCGGATGGTTTCGAGTTTGCCGAGACGCACTGTACGTCACCTACCTCGCTGGTGGTGGCCTACGTCCTGGCAGTGGCTACCAGTGGCCAGGCCTCCCGCATCCTGATGGCCGGTTTCGATGGCTATGGCGCCGATGACCCGCGCAGCCGCGAGATGCATCAGCTGCTGGAGCAGTATCAGGCCGCCGAAGGGGCGTTGCCCATCACGGCCATCACCCCCACTCGCTACGGGCTGCACAGCGAATCGGTCTACGCGCTCTGAGGGGCTCGCACGGCTCATTACCTTTGAGCCTTTCCTTTCAACATGACGAACAAGAGGCCGCTATGCGTAGTGTGGTCATGATTCCCGCCCGCTATGGCTCCAGCCGCTATCCGGGCAAACCGCTGGTACCCCTGCTGGGCAAGCCGATGATCCTGTGGGTTGCCCAGCTCTCGGCCCGTGCCGTCGGCGCTGAGAATGTCTATGTCGCCACCGAAGATCGGCGTATCGCCGAGGTCGTCGAAGATGCCGGCTTTCAGGCGGTCATGACCACTGACGATGCCCTGACCGGCACCGACCGCTTGGCTCAGGCCGCCGAGCAGGTCGAGGCGGATATCTACATCAACGTCCAGGGGGATGAGCCGCTGGCCGACCCGGCCGATATCCTCAAGGTGCGCGACGCCAAGCTGGCCCATATGGACGCCATCATCAACGGCGTCAGCTGGGTAGGTGAGAACGAAGACCCCCATAGCGTCAATATCCCCAAGGTGATCACCAACGAGCGCGACGAGCTGGTCTACATGTCGCGGGTAGCGCTGCCGGGCTTCAAGGACGCCAAGTGCGCGCCCAAGCGCTACAGGAAGCAGGTGTGCCTCTACGCCTTCACCCGCGAGGAGCTCACCGCCTTCCGCGCCTTCGGCCGCAAGAGCGCGCTGGAGCAGGCCGAGGACATCGAGATCCTGCGCTTCCTGGAGCTAGGCAAGACCATCCGCATGGTGGAAACCCGCCCCGGCAGCCTGGCGGTGGATGTGCCCGAAGATGTGACCAAGGTGGAGGCCGCTCTGCGCCAGGCCGGCCAGGTGCCGTCATGAGGTATCCGGTCACCGACTACACCACCCTGGTCTTCGACTGCGACGGCGTGGTGCTGGACTCCAACAAGGTCAAGACCGACGCCTTCTATCAGGCGACCTTGCCCTATGGCGAGGCCGCCGCCCAGGCCATGGTCGATTACCACGTCGCCAACGGCGGGGTGTCGCGCTACAAGAAGTTTGCTCATTTCCTTGAGCAGATCGCCCCGGCCTGTGCCGTGACTCCACAAGAGGGCCCCGACCTCGATGCCCTGCTGAAGGCCTATGCCGACCAGGTGCGCGAGGGGCTGTTGCGCTGTGAGATGGCCCCGGGCCTGGAGGCGCTGAGCCACCAGACCCCCGATGCCCGCTGGCTGATCGTCTCCGGGGGCGATCAGGCCGAGCTGCGTGATGTCTTTGCCTGCCGTGGAATCGCCGCGTGGTTCGACGGCGGTATCTTCGGCAGCCCCGATACCAAGGACGAGATCCTGGCCCGTGAGCTGGCATCCAATAACATCCGGCAGCCGGCGCTATTCCTAGGCGACAGCAAGTACGACCATCAGGCGGCCAGTGCCGCCGGGCTGGATTTCGTGTTTCTGAGCGGGTGGAGCGAGGTGGTGGATTGGGAGCAGTGGATTGACGACCAAGGCATTACCGAAGCTGGCTCCATCGAAGACATCGTATAAGTTATTCTCACCAAGCGAAGCCATTTACCTTGCTATATTTTGTCCATATCCCCAAGACCGCTGGAACCAGCTTCCGCCTTGGTGCCGAGCGCTACTTCAGTCGCGATATCATCGTTTACGATTACGGCAAGGAATCACCAGCCACCACGCCGCTGGTCGTTGATACCCTCTATGATGAGCCCAAGGATTTTTGGGCGTTTCGAGAGGCCTGCCAGTCGAAGAATGCCGCCATGGTCGGTGGCCATGTCAATGCAAACCGCTTCATCTCCCTCTTCGGTGTCGGCCAGACGTTGACTTTCCTGCGTGACCCCCTGCAGCGCATGGCTTCCGAATATGCCCACTTCGTGCGTCACTATGAGTACAAGGGCAGCTTTCACGACTTCTACTCACGCCCGATCATGCACAACCGTCAGAGCAAGATCCTGCACGGGGTTGATGTCGAGGCTGTGGGGTTCGTCGGACTGACCGAGCGTTATACCGATAGCCTGGATCTGCTCAACGCCCGTTATGGGATTGAGATTCCGCAGCGTGAGGATAACCGCGGCAAGAAAAGGCTGGATGCCGTGCATGAGATCTCCGCCGAGGACGAGGCCGAACTGAAGCAGCTGAACAAGCGAGATATTCGCCTGTACGAGCAGGCCGTAGCGCTGTTTGATCAGCGTTACACGACGCACCAAGAGGGTAAGCCCTGGGCCCATTCTCGCCTGGTGGAGGTCAAGCCGGGGCGCATCGCCGGCTGGGCGTGGTGGGCGGGGGAGAGCGATGACCCTGTGGACGTAGAGGTGTGGGCCAACGGTAAGCACCTGGATACGGTTTCCGCAGTAGAGCTTCGCCCGGGGCTGTGCCGACTGTTGCCGCCGCGGGGTGGCTATGTGGGCTTTCATCTGCCGGTAAAACTCAAGCCCGGTGATCAGGTACAATGCCGCGTTGCCAGCACCGGCCAGTGGTTTCCGTTGAAGCCGCGCCGTGTGCCGAAACCGGAAGGGAAATGAACGCGATGAATCGCAAACGCCTCGACAAGGGATCGCGTTGGCTCGCCCGTGGCCTGGATGACACCATTCTGGTTCGCTGTCCACTGGCTCGGCTCAAGCCCCACTATCAGCTTCAGCCGCTGAATGCTGTAGAGACTAGCTACACTTGGCAGGCCACCGGCGAGGATCCCCAGTTCCTGCTCACCCGCGACTTGCCCCTGCCCGGCTGGCAGATGCTGGAAGTGGCCATGGAGCACGACCAGCCCAGTGTGGCGGTGAAGCTCTACCTGGATACCGGTAAAGGCTTCAGCGAGGCGCAGAGCGTCTATCTGCCGCTGAAGAGCGGACGGATCAGCAAGCGACTTTTCTATGTGCCGCGACGGCTGAAGGCCCTGCGCTTCGATCCCATGGAGCATGAGGGGCGTTTCAGTATTACCCACCTGCGTATCGCCTGGTTGAGCCCCTGGTTCGCCCACGACCGCCTGGCCCAGCGCCTGGCCAATATGCATCATGAGTACCGCAGCGTGGCAAAGGCCCAGGTGCTGCCTTCGCTGAAACAACAGGCGCGTGAGGTTGGGGTGCACTGGCGGGACCTGGCGCTGGAGCACTACGATGCCACCTTCGAGCGGCGCACCGCGCGCTACAGCTACACCAAATGGCTGGAAGGGCGTCGCGAGCTCTCGGTCGAGCGGGTGCAGCGGGTAATCGACAAGTTGCCGAAGCAGCCGTTGATCTCTGTAGTGATGCCGGTCTACAACCCCCGCATCGAGTGGCTGCGTGAGTGCCTGGACTCGGTGCTTGCGCAGCACTACCCCCATTGGCAGCTGTGCATTGCCGATGATGCCTCCAGCGATCCGGCGGTACGCGAGGTGCTGGCCGAATACGCCGCACGCGACGGGCGTATTCAGGTGGAGTACCGCGAGGACAACGGGCATATCTGTGCGGCCAGCAACAGCGCCCTGGCGCTGGCCGAGGGTGAGTTCGTGGCACTGCTCGATCACGATGACTGTCTTTCGCCCCACGCCCTGTTCCATGTGGCGGAGGCGCTGCACCGCTATCCTGACGCCGGCCTGCTCTACAGCGACGAGGACAAGCTCAACGAGGCGGGCGAGCGCTTCGATCCCCACTTCAAGCCCCAGTGGAATCCCGACCTGCTGCTGGCGCAGAACTATATCTCGCATCTGGGGGTGTATCGCACTGGACTGGTGCGCGAGGTGGGTGGCTTTCGCGAAGGCTTCGAAGGCAGCCAGGATCATGATCTGGTGCTGCGCGTCTGTGAGCGCCTGGCAGCCGAGCAGATCGTGCATATTCCCCATGTGCTATATCACTGGCGGGCCGGCGAGGGCTCCACGGCGCTGCAGAGCGATGAGAAGGACTACACCACCCGGGCAGGAGTGGCGGCGGTGCGCGAGCATGTGCAGGCGCAGGTGCCTGGCGCCGAGGTGGTGGAAGGGCATTATCCCAATACCTATCGGGTGCGCTGGCCGCTGCCGGAGCGGCTGCCGCTGGTCAGCCTGCTGATTCCCACCCGAGACCGGGTGGAGATCCTCAAGCCCTGCGTGGATGCCATTCTCGAGCGCACCGACTACCCCCACTTCGAAGTGCTGATCCTCGATAACCAGAGCACCTGCATCAAGACGCTGGACTATATGCGCGATATATCCTGCCGTGACGACCGGGTCAGGGTGCTGCGCTGGAATGAGCCCTTCAACTACTCGGCGATCAACAACTATGGGGCGCTGTATGCCCGGGGTGAGATCCTGGGGCTGGTCAATAACGATATCGAGCCGATCGGCGGTGACTGGCTGGATGAGATGGTGCGTCAGGTCTGCCGGCCACGGATCGGTTGCGTGGGGGCCAAGCTCTACTATCCCAATGATACTCTCCAGCATGGCGGGGTGATCCTGGGCATCGGCGGCGTGGCGGGTCATGCGCACAAGTATTTTCAGCGTAGCTCGCCGGGCTACTTCACCCGGCTGCATCTGGCGCACAATCTGTCTGCCGTCACCGGCGCCTGCCTGCTGGTGCGCAAGGCGGTATTCGAGGAGGTGGGTGGCTTGAATGAAGAGCATCTGGCGATCGCCTTCAATGACGTCGATCTATGCCTCAAGGTGCGCGAGGCGGGGTATCGCAACCTATGGACGCCCTATGCCGAATTCTATCACCATGAGTCGGTCTCCCGCGGGGCGGATGACAATCCGGTCAAGCGCGCCCGCGCCAACGCCGAGGCGCAATATATGCGCGATACCTGGGGCAAGGCGCTGGACAGTGATCCGGCCTATAACCCCAATCTGACCCTGGTGCATGAGGATTTTTCGTTGCGGTGAACCCGGCTGCGCCGGGAGCTGTAAGCCGTAAGCTATACGCTGTAAGTGGTGGCTGAAGCTTGAAGAGCAAGCTGAAAGTAATCCCAACCTCAGCATCGAGTGAGGGGTGAGGAGAGGGGGGGCTCAAGCTTAATTTATGCATTATTGTTAGTATTATTGTGTGTATAAATATATTGCTTTTGTGGAGGCGCGCATGGCTACTTTACTGGAACGCCCGGAGGATGCGGTCTCTGCTACGGCAATGGCGCGCAGTTTCAGCTCTCGGCTTAAAGAGATATCGGCCCGGGATACCGAGCGGCTGGTGATTTTCAAGGATAATCAGCCCGTTGCGGTGATGATGAACGTCCAGGCATATCAGGATCTTGTCGATGAGCTAGAAGATTTGCGCATCGAGGCCATCGCGCGTGACCGGCTGGCCAGTTACCAGGGCGATCAGGCCGTTTCCCATGAGGACATGCGTGCCCTGTTCGATGCTGATTGACCCATGAGGTGGCGCGTTATCTACCACCCGGAGGTTCAGAAGGATCTTGCTCGCTTGGGCACGGCCGCTGCGAAACGAATCCTCGATGTCATCGAGGATCGGATCCGTGATGGTGAGCCTGATAAGCTGGGCAAGCCTCTCCGTGGGACCTTGGCGGGCTGCCGGCGAATCCGCACCGGGAATACACGAATCGTGTACCGGGTAGATGGAGAAGCTATCCAGGTGCTGATTATCGCCGTGGGGGCGCGGTGTGATGAAGAGGCCTATAAGCGGGCTGGTGCTGAGTGATGGGGCGCGGCCGACCGAGGATATCTACTTTCTCGAGTCGGTCGCGCTCCGTGATGCATGGCAGGGAAGAAGGCAGGGGGTTCGCACCGCATCAGCCACGCTGGGCGCTGCGCCAGATCCTGGAGCCTCAGCGACAGGTTGCCGGTGCTGCCCAGGAGCTCAAGATCGCTGCCTGCCTACATATCTTCTACGAAGACTATATCCATCGCTTCGCTCAGGCACTTAACGAGTTTCCCATCGAGCTGGATGTACTGCTGACCCTGGCCAAGGAAGAGCATATTGCGACTGCCCGGAAGGTCTTCGAGGCGCACCCCAGGGGCAGGCACGTCGAGATTCGGGTCGTGCCCAATCGCGGTCGAAACTTTGCACCCTGGCTGGTGGAGTATGCCGAGAAACTTCAGCAGTATGACCTCTTCTGCCATCTCCACTCCAAGAAGTCGCTCTACTCAGGGCGTGAGCAGACCCAGTGGGCCGACTATGCAACCGAGTTCACCTTGAGGAAGAGGGCCCAGTTCAAGGGCGATGTATCGATCATCGACATCTATACCGAATTGGTCAAGCAGCTTGGCGCCACTGACCAGGAAGGTCAGTGCTGGATGCAGCAGGAGTTTGAGCTCGACCTCAGGATGATCCAGGCCAAGAATGAGATGGTAGAGCTGTTCAACACCTTGGGCAGCCTGGGCCATAAGCTCTGGGTGATCTCCGATACCTACTATACCCGTGGCCAGGTCGGCCTGATGCTCAAGAAGGCTGGGGTCACCGTACCGTACCGTCTGCTGGTCTCCAGTGCAGAGCAGAAGCGCAAGGACAATGGCACTATGTGGCATATGGTCAAGCAGGATTTGGAGGGGGAGGGTATCACTCGCCACCTGCATATTGGTGACAATGTGGTGGCCGATGCCCAGCTTCCGGGAGATCTGGGGCTGACAACCTTCCATATCCTCCACCCGATGGACAAGTGGCAGGCGCTTGGCTTCCCCGAGGTGCTGCAGGGCGACGATGCGCTGGATGAAGGACAAATACTCAAGTGGGGCAAGCTGGTAAGTGCCTATTCAAAATTAATCGCGCACTCAGTGCCATAGCCATCGAGTAGCCGGTGTACCTCATCACAGAGGTTATCAAACGAAAGATACGCACTCAGCGGCAGCCATGCATACTTCATCTGCCGCCACAGAATCTCAATCAGATTCAGCTC
>NZ_FODB01000099.1 GCF_900110265.1 Vreelandella aquamarina
GGTTTTGGGCTCGGATTGTCCATCGTGTCCGAGATTGTCGAAGACAACCTCGGACACCTGGAAATCGGATCCTCGAAAAACGGAGGAGCCAGGATTCTGATTTTACTGCCATTTCCGGACTAGATCACTGCCAAAAGGCCAGCCATCTTGAAAATCCGGCCTTCAAAGACTCAGTTTTAGCAGTAATCAGCTGCGTCATTAATTATTCTTCGAGTTTAATTCAGAATCAACGGGGTCATTCTGGCTGTCTGTTGGCGGAAGATCGATCGAGAATAGCTGGTACCGTTCGTTCTCCCCCAACTTCTGAGCGTCAGTGGCCCGCGGACCAAGAACCTTATCTACCGCATCGTTTGGAATTGCGGCAAAGACCCTGGCGTACCCGTCAGCGTCCAGCAGACTGTCGAATTCTGTGGAGGTGATTTCGACAGCGTCGCCCAACGAATAAAAACGTGCGGAAAATGGCATCTTGCCAATGTAAAAGATTGGACCGTCTCCCGCTTGCTGAATGCTCTCATACCGTCCTATCAATTCCTTCTCGGTTTTTAGTGGTTTTACTCCGCTCACACCTATGAACACAAAAAGGGTAATGAGAACGGGTGCAAGTAATACAGCACCCGACCTGATTCTGGACCAGGGACGTAAATTGAGCTGCGACACCCATCCGGCAATCAGAATGGCCGAGAACGGCAGAGAAGGAAGTATGTAAGTCCAGAGCGTGTTGCCTGCCAGGGTAAAGAACAGCATTGGCGTTATCGCACAAAACAACAGATACAGCGTTGAGGCGTCTTGAACAGCACCAGTGAATATATCCTTTGTTTTGCCTCGCGCCGCCGCAAGGCCAAAGCCAACCAAGCCAATGATACCCCAGGGGAATGAAGCCCAAAGCCAGAATATCCAGATCATGCCCTTGGGCCGGTCATGGGCACTACCGTACAAATCGCCGGCCCACCCGGGGTCCAGAAACCGGCTAAAGTGTTCGCCAATGATGAAATAGTTGAGGAACCCTGGCGTTTTCAATTCAGCGAGCACGTACCATGGCACGGCAATCGCCAGTGTCAGAAGTGAGCCAAGAAGCCAGGGTAATTTTTTCAACGGCTGTAACCGCTGCCTGAAAATAGCAGCCCATAGCACCAGGGGGATAACGGTCAGTACAACAGCCAACGGTCCCTTTGACAACAAGCCGATAGCCAGGCCCACGAAAAACCACCAGCGCCAATAGTCAGACCGGCCCGAAAGCACGAACCACATGCTCACCAGAGAAAGGGTCGTTCCAAAAACCAGGAATGTATCCGTCATGACTGCGCCAGCACTGATATAAGTGAGTGCCATCGTGGAAAGCACAAGAGTAGACCATCGAGCGACCGCAGCACCGCGCGCATGATTTGCAAGGCACCACGTCAGCCATACGATTCCAATCGTGGCGAACCATGCCGGTAGCCGCAGAGAAAATTCAGACAGTCCAAATATTTTTATAGAGGCAGCCTGAGCCCAGAACGACAGTGGAGGTTTCCCCCAGAACGGAACGCCGGGTTCAAACCAGGGCGTTATCCAGTCCCCGGTTTCAGCCATTAAACGAGCGATTTCAGCGTATCGGGGCTCCGTTGTATCCACGAAGGGATACAGCGTCATTCCGATAAAGCGACTGAACAATACGGCAGCCAGTACCCAGAACCAGGGCTCAAATCGCTTTATCATTCTTGACGCCTCTGAAGTTGCTGATTTGGTCTCGGCTTGATACCTCTTTGTTCTCGACCACTTCTTCGGTCAGATACAGTGGTCGCTGTTTCGATTCGATGTAGGTTTTGCCCACATACTCACCAACGATACCAACGCTCACCAGTTGTATGCCGCCCAGAAAACTGATGAGGGCGATTAACGATGGGTAGCCGTCAGTCGGATCGCCGAGCATTATTGCCTTCGCTACAATCCAGACACCGAACAATCCACCAACGGAGGCGGCCAGCAAGCCGACAAGCGTTGCCCATCTGAGAGGTGACACTGAGAAGGAAGTCAGGCCTTCAAGGGCCAGGCCGACCAGGCCCGGGTAGTCCCACTTACTCTCGCCAGCCACTCTCAATGCCCGGTCGTATTCGATGATCGTCGTTGGCATACCAACCCAGGCAAAGAGTCCCTTCATGTAGCGGTTGCGCTCTCCTAACCGGAGAAGGGCATCAACTGCCCGCCTGCTCATCAATCGGAAATCACCCGTGTCGACCGGGATTTCAGTGCGACTGGTCTTATTCAGCAAGCGATAGAAAAGGTGCGCACTCCAGCGCTTGAGAAAACTCTCGCCTACACGTGATCGACGTTGCATCAGAACGACATCAAAGCCGGACTTCCAACTCTTGACCATCTCGGGAATGTATTCAGGTGGATCCTGAAGGTCCGCATCCAGAACGATCACCGCATCCCCCTTGGCATGCTCCAGCCCTGCTGTTACCGCTGCCTCTTTGCCAAAGTTGCGGCTTAGCTTGACGAGACGGATGCTCGATTTCCTTTTAATGAAAGTCCTAACAAATTCGGCACTGCCATCCTCGCTACCATCGTCCACAACCACGATCTCCGAGCGAATATCGAGGCTCGCAAGGATCGGCAATACATGCTCAAAGAATAGGGGAAGCATCGAACGCTCATTGAACACCGGAACCACCAGGGAAAGCAGCTCTGATTCATTCGGCGCACGGGAAGTCTCAAGAGGTTTGTTCATGAAACACCAGCCCTTGGTAGACAACATAGTTAAATACAGCGACAGCCGCAGTGGTTAGAAGCTGAGCAGGCACAACAGAGATTTCAAACAGTTGATGCAGGACTAAAAAGATCAGAACGTTCAGGAGAGCTGCGAGTGAACAGGAAAAGGCATATCGCCAGATGGCCTGGATGTGTGGGCGTGCGTTTGGAAAGGCCAAAGTTCGCTGCAACCAGTAGTTGGTAACCGCTCCTACAACGCTTCCAGAAAAGGTGGCTGCTACGGGGGCCATGCCAAGCAGAACCAGGCCGGACATGGCCGCCCAATGGAAAAGGGTTGCCATTCCTCCGGCGGCAATAAATCCACTTATTCTTTTAAAGGGAACCTTCTTCATCCTGGCCGACACACCCGTGGCTATAACCATCGTGCCCGATGTTTCAACAACAATTCCGGAAATGGTGAACATTGACTCTTCAGAAACATCGGGCACCAGAATCTGGACACACCTGCATAGAAATGTCTATCGCTCATAGGTTGCCCCTAAAACCATGTATATACAGCTTCTTGCGTTCGTGACTCGACTATTGATCCTACCAGGTGCAACTGAAATCAAACTGAAAAGTCGACCGGTAACCCCCCATTTTTAACGGGTTGCTGTTTTTCTGGGGAGTTGCCGTTACTGGTACAATCCATGGCAGACTGGCGAAACTTTCCCACCTCGAAAAACGGCGCTTACAAATGAAAATTCTGATTGTTGAGGACAATGCGGTACTTGCCAAAA
>NZ_FODB01000071.1 GCF_900110265.1 Vreelandella aquamarina
AGCCAGTGGCAGGCGAACAGGCCTCCCAGGGTAAGACGCGCGACCTTCCTCCCATCTACCCGCCGCATCTACTTCCACATCTTCTGGATAGCTATTGGGCTTCGAGTTTCATGGCCCTCTCGCCCAGATGTGGCTGCCTCATATGCGGTTCCTGTTCGTCGGGCCAGGAGTTTGCCTACAGCTTCCTTCAGATTCCGCCTCACGACGAACACCCTTGCTGTTCAGCTAACGGTTCCCGCTATCAGGGTCCGTAGGGGACTTTCACCCCCAAGTCATCCGGCCAACCACCACGGCGGACCGGATAGCGCCTAATTGGCGCTGCGCGCCATGCCTGGCGCACCATAAAAAACGGCCGCTGCGATAAACGCAAGCGACCGTTTTAGTATTGGTCGGAGTGACAGGATTCGAACCTGCGACCTTTGCAACCCCATTGCGTTTACCCGGTATATTAGCAGAAACAATCATCAACAAAAGAAAGCAAATATACTTCTAAAATACAGACACTTACCATTCAAACATTAGTTTACGCTTGTTGCTGAATGTGCCTAGATATATCCTCTAAGTGTCACCTATTTGTCACCTAGAAAATGAGGCGCACCATGGCAGGCACGGAAACCCGTATAAAGCTGACCGCCAAAAGCATCGAAAAGCTGGCGCGTGAACAGCCTTCTGGTGATGTTTGGGATACCGAGCTAGGCGGCTTTCATGTGCGCTATGGTAAACGCGGCCTTACCTTTCGACTCTACTACCGCACCAAAACAGGTAAGCGCCGTATGATGACGCTAGGCACCTATGGCGCATTGACGCTGGCCCAAGCTCGCCGGGATGCTGCCGAAGCGCTGGGTATCGTGGCACAAGGCGGCGACCCACGCGCCGCGATTGAAGCCGCCAAAGTAGAAAGCCAACGCCAGCAGCAGCAAACGCTCCGCGCTTACCTTAATGGCCCCTACACTGCCTACCAAAAGCGCCGCAAGGATGGTGCAGGCACCTTGCGCCGTATCGAGAAGGATTTTTCTAGCTGGCTGGCAAAGCCAATGGGCGATATTACCCGTGCAGATGTAGAGCGCTGGCAGGCCGAGCAGGAGAGCGCCGACAAGCCACGCGCATTTAGTACGCTTAAGCGCTCCTTTGATGCGTTGTGCGGCCTTCTCGCCCATGCCGCTGAACGTGACGTGATTCCCACCAACCCGCTGGCGCGTGTGAACTTACAGCGCCCAGCCCTGAATGATGACGACTTAGCCGAGCAGGCAAGCCAACGTCGCTACTTAGAACCGGATGAAGTGAAAGCGCTGTTTGCTGGCCTTGAAGCCTATCAACAGGAAAAGCGCGAGCAGCGCCGCAACAGCCGCGCCCATGGCAAAGCCTACCTGCCCGACCTGGATCACGTTACGTATGTGGATCATGTGATGCCTTGGGTGCTGACCATGTACTACACCGGGTTTCGACCAGGTGATATTACGGGCCTGCGTTGGGAGCACGTCAACTTAGCGTTTAAGACGATCCGCAAAACCATAGAGAAAACCGCGCACCACCACGCTGAGCCTATGACCTTTCCGCTTTCCAGCGCTGCCGCTTATGTGCTGAATGTTTGGCATGAACAGCAAGGCAAGCCCAAAAACGGCTTAGTATTCCCCAACCCGCAAACAGGAAAGCGCTTTGATAGAACAGCCATGCAGAAGCCATGGGCCAGAGTGCGCACGCTTGCCGGGCTACCTGATGAATTGGTGCTTTATACCCTGCGCCACAACTTCGCTTCTCAACTGGTGATGGCGGGAGCTGACTTACTCGCCGTTTCTAAACTCATGGCCCACAGCGATATACAGACCACCATTCAGCATTACGCCCACCTGCGCCCAGATCACACCCGCGACATTGTAGAAACACTGGTAAAGCAGACGCCGAACGCTACACAAGAAACGCTGCCAGCGCTTGCCGTTGTCTCAACCAACGCCTAAACTTATAAAACCTTATGACCTATCAAGTGCAATGGACGCTCAAAGCGGCCAAACAAGCCAAGAAGTTACATGCGTCTGACCGCGCCATGGTCATTAAACGGGTGGGCAGCCTAGCCACTTGGCCAGAGTGTAAAGAGACCCACGACATTAAGCCCCTCACCCGCCACCAGTACCAATATCGCCTACGTGTAGGCCGTTATCGCGTGCTTTTCGATGTGGAAACGGGCCTGCGAGTGGTCTCTATCGAGGAGGTGAAAAAACGCGATGAACGCACCTATTGATTACCAGATTAGCGAACAGGCAGGCCGCCGCTATGCCGTGCTGCCGTTAGAGCAATTTACTGCCCTGGTAGAGCGTGCCGGGGAAGTGGATGCGTTGACGCTGCCTCACGAAATTGTCAGCCGCCACTTGGTCGATGATGTGCCGCTAACCCGCTGCTGGCGTGAATACCTTGGCGTCACACAAGCCGAGCTAGCAAGACGCTTGAACGTATCCCAGGCACAAGTTGCCCAGTGGGAAAGCGCCAACGCTAAGCCCCGCCACACCACCCTAAAGAAGCTGGCGACCGCTATGGGCATCCATGTACGCCAACTCACGCTAGAAGAGTAACGCGGCCACTGCTGCACGCTTTGGCTGGCTAGGGCCGTACACCCGAAAGCGCGGATAACTCCACCGCGTTAGCCAGCCAACCTACTTGGAGTGCAAGCGTTAGGAGTAGCGCTGTATGACACCAATGAATATCTGGCGATCACAAAGCCATATCCGTATAGACAACGCATGCTTGCTATTAGCAGGTATCGATCCTTGGGAGGTAGACCCGGACTGCCCTACGCTGGCTTTGGATGATGCGCTGTGGGGGCCGTTTGCCTCTATCAGATGGGCTTACGAGAGAGAGGTTAGACAAAAAGAGCAACTGGTTAGCGCTACCGCGTGGCTTGGCAGGTTGAAAAGGGCTGTTATTAAGGGCGAGATTCAACCTTCAGATGAAGAAGATAAAGGTCTTATAAGGGTTTGGAAGCGCTTATCTGAGCCACAAGAAGATACGATAGCAAAGGACATAGATGTTACTGGTAAACAGATTGGCATAACGACCAGCACTATTTTCTATGAGTTAATCGCTTACGATCTGGTGGACAGTATTGATTTTGATGTCTTGGCTTCTAGTGAAGGTGATTTTGACTTTGATTTTGATGTAAGCCGTTCAGAGCTTGCCAGATGGTTATTATCGCTTGGCTGGTCTGAGGTGGAGTTGCCTGACTTTCTAAGTGGCGCTGACACCTCACTGGCATTCAGTAAATCTATTACTGACGAACTGCGCATTCTGGAATCATTTGGGTTGCTAGCAGAGCTATACGCCAATCAGCACGGGCCAGAATATCGAAATGGCGCAAAACCGAATGCCACCCGCATTGTTGAAGACATGCTCAACGCCATACCGGATGACGTTACCAACATGGGGGAACGCAAGCTAAAGAGTCATGTTGGAGACGCCATAAAGGCGTGGGAGAGAAAGAAACGTCGGTAATTTGCAATCTGCATTTTGCACCTGCACCAACTTCGTTAGATTAAAGATCACCATTAGCAGCGTACCCCAGCAACAACGAGACGCTGCAATGACTGACAAAACCCAAGCCCCTACCGCCCTGCTAGATAGCGCCCTTGAACGCTATCGTGCAGGCTTTGACCCCGCCTTAATCGAGCTGCCCGAACGCGCCGTATTCCCGCACTTGATACCCGCGCAGCCTGCCACCGCCCGCAAAAGCCGTATCACTGGCCTACTGCTTGGCCGCCCAGCGCCTAAGTTTGTGCGCCGTGGTCGTAGTATCCGTTATCGCCTGGCTGATGTGTTGGAATGGTTACGCGACGGTGACGCCGTGAGCAGCATCGCCGAGGAAAATGTAAAACGTCGAGAGGTAGCTTAATGTTGACCATTGCTACTGCCCGCCGCTATGCTTCACGAGCTGGCGCAAAATCGTCAGCCTGGTTTGGCGACCGGATCAAAACTTGGCGCACTAGCGCCCACCGCGAAACAGGCGCTTTTTTTGCGTCCACTGTTCGCGTTTATGGTGGCTGTGCGTGGGAGACTGCAAAGTCTGCCGGGTTCCAAGTTTCCCGGTTCGCCAACCTGCGTACAGCCACCCCCATTAACTGTTTGGCGACAGTCGGGGATGGCTCCACAAAACTTGGAGACCTACCCATGGCATCACTAAGCCTGCCCAATCTCATTACCCGCAACTTTTCCAGCCGTGCTGCTGCCCACCGTGCAATGGCGAAAGCCGCCTTGTTCGCTGATAGCAGCGCTCGCACCCGCCTAAAGCGTTACAACCACCACATCGAAAAAGCTGAAGCCCTGGAAGCCCGCGCCCTAGAGACTGCCAAGCGCAGCGCTGGAGGCGTGGCGTGAGCAATATCAACCTGACCGTGGATGAAATCGAAAGCGCTATTCAGTTCTGCGACTCATACACTCGACTGCCAGAACTGATGAAGCTCTACAACCCAGCAACTAATGATCTATCCGCCTGGTTTCAAGTGCTGGGAGATAACTGGGATTGTTGCGACAACATTTGGCGTTACCGTGCTGACCTGGCAAAGATTCTCGGGAATGCTAGTCCTGAACACATTGCGCTGATGATGACCCCGAAAGAGCGTGAAGCGCTGGCTAACCTTCCAGACGTTATCACGATCTATCGTGGCTGCTATTCGTGGAATGATGCTGGCCTTTCGTGGAGCTTGTCGCGGGATATAGCAGCGCAATTCCCTACCTTGATGCGCTATTCCCACCCAGGACATGAGCCTTTCATAGATGAAGCGACCGCCAATAAGCGCAACTGCGTTCTGAAACTGGATAGAGATGAGCAGGAAGTTATCTGCTGGTCGCATTCATTCGAGAGCCGCTACTTCCTCGGTAAGCAGGAGGTTTCAGCATGAATACCCCGATCACCGTCTATTCCTTTGCTGATGATGCCCCGCATGTTGTCAGTGCTGATTGCGAGCTGGCCGCGTTAGAGCAAGCCCCCGTGCCGTGTTACATCGTGGTGGAGTATCCCAACCCGAAGCCCGGCCAACGCTTCCTCGCCATTGCAGGCGTGGATGATGTGTTTGAGATCCCAGGCGGCCACTGGTCGGACGATGCCGCTAATGCCGTCGCTGCGCTCAAGAAGCACCGCGCCGACATTAAGGACTGGCAAGGCAAACGCCGGGAGGCCATTCATGGATGCTAAGCGCTTACCCTTCACACCGCTGGAGCTGGCCGAAGCCAGCGCCGCGCACAGTGCGCCGCGTTCATTTCCCTACCGTTTGGGCTTAGCTACTCGCATTGATGAGCGCGTGAGTCACTGCCAATACAAAGCAGCACCTTTCGAGCCGGGCACCGCCGAGCATGACGCCTACCAAGCAGGCCGTGAACATGGGCACCGGGTGACTGAATTACTGGATTCGCTACAGCCGGGAGGCTGAAGGGGGAATGTATGGCCGCTATTACGGCAAAAGAAACCCGGCGTAGTGAGCGCCGGGGGCATGGTATTAACCACAAGTCAGAGTGTCGCCAGTATACCAGCATTGAGCAGGCGCTAGGCGACGCCCTGGCCGCGTATGGCGTGACCGGGCTGGCGATCCATGCCGATGGTGCCGTTCACCGCTTCGACACCACCGACAAGGCCAAGGGCAACCGTAACGGCTGGTACGTCTGCCCCTCGCTGGAAGTGGCCGTTTATGGCTTCTGGCACACCGGAGAGCAGCACACCGTGACCACGGGCGGCAAGGCTGACCCCGCCGCCGCTGCCGAAGCACGTCTAGCCGCACAGCGGGCACGGGAGCAGCGAGACGCAGAGCGCCGCCAACAGCAAGCCAAGACTGCCCAGCAGGCCCGCCGCTGGTGGGCCACGGCTGGCGCTGCCGATCCGTCACACCCTTACCTCGCCAAGAAGCGCTTGGCACCCTACGGCCTACGCCAGCGTGACACGATGCTGATGGTGCCGTTGTTCTATGACGGAGAGCTGGTCAACATTGAGCGCATTTACCCGGACGGTGCCAAGAAGGCGTTGTTTGGTGGCCGTGCCAAAGGCGTGGCCGGGCTGGTGGGCAAGCTGTCTGGCGCTGAGCGCGTATTGATTGCTGAGGGCTGGGCAACCGCTGCCACCCTTCACGAAGCTATGGGGCTGCCTGTGGTGGTGGCTCGCAATGCGGACAACCTGGAAGCCGTGGCCCGCCGCTTGCGCCAGCGCCTACCGGATGACGTGAAGATCACCCTGGCCGCCGATGACGACCGTTTCACCGATGGCAACCCAGGAGCCACCAAGGCCCGTCTGGCCGCACTCGCGATTGGGGCCAAGGTACTAATGCCTACCTTCTGCGCTGACTGCCAGCGCTGTACAGACTTCGCAGACGTAGCCCTGTGCCGTCAGGAGCGTGGCCTATGAGCTGGGAACCAGACGATAACCTGGACTTGTTCGGACTGGATGGCAGCAACAATCACGCCCCTGCCCAAAATGACGTGTCCACCGGGGCCATGGTGTCCAACCGTGACAACCACGCGGCTTCCAGCGTGGACACCACACGGACACCACCCCCTAGCCCGTGTCCACAAGACGAGGCCACCACCCTTGGGCAAGAAGTGGAACCGGACAGCATGGACACCCCGCCCGCTAAGCTACGCGAGCCATTTAGACCTGCCTTTGCCAGTTACTTAACCCATACCCGTTACGGTATGCCCGGCCTCTACTTCCACGGCCAGCGGCAGCCAAAAGGCGATGGCGACCCAGAGCCTTACGATGTTTGGATATGCGGGCCATTGGAGTGCAGAGCAGCCACCCACGACGAGCGCAACGATAACCACGGGCTACTGCTGCGCTTCAAGTCACCTTATGGGGGCTGGCGTGAATGGGCGATGCCCCTGCACCTGCTGAAGGGCAGCGGTGAAGAAATGCGCGGCGAGTTGCTGAACATGGGCCTTCGGATAAACCCCGATGCCTACAAGCTGCTGAACAAGTACCTAGCTCAATGCCTGCCCGATGAGCGAGTGATAGCAGCCACCCGCGTAGGCTGGCACCAGCTAGAAGGTGGGCGCGTGTTTGTCATGCCCCGGCGTACCTTGGGCAGTGTGGAGCTTTCCCGCCGTATTACCTTTCAAAGCGAGTACGGCACCCATGACGACTACGCCCACGCCGGAACATTGGCTAGCTGGCGTGAGCATATTGGCAGTTTATGCCGTGATAACCCGCTGCTGATCCTGGCGGTATCTACTGCACTGGCTGGCCCACTGCTGGATATAACACACCGCAAGTCAACGGGCATTCACTTGGTGGGCGATAGCTCCAACGGCAAGACGACAGCGCTAGAAGTCGCCGCCAGCGTATGGGGTGGCCCTGAGTTCATACGTACTTGGCGCGCTACGGGTAACGGCTTAGAGGGGGTGGCCGCTGCGCTGAGCGACACCTGCTTAATACTGGATGAGATAGGCGAGGCCGATGGCCGCGAAATTGGCGCGACCATCTACGCCTTGGGCAATGGCACCGGGAAAGCACGTGCTAGCCGCAACGGTACTGCAAGACGCCCCCACCGCTGGCGCATTGCGATCTTATCCAGCGGGGAGCGCACCCTGGCTGCCCATATGAGCGAAGCAGGCCAACGCCCTAAAGCGGGCCAAGCCGTGCGCTTGCTCGACATTCCCGCCAAGCGGAAGTATGGCGCGTTCGATCACCTGCACCACCTAAACGATGGGCGCGCCTTTGCCGATCACCTAAAGAGTGAAGTCACCCATCACCACGGCCACCTTGGCCCCGCCTTCATTGAGCGGCTGGTAAAGGAGCGTCGTGACCTTGCCGCCATGGTGAGCAAGTTTACCGACCTACCTAAGTTTGCTACCGATCACCCCTTACAAGGCCGTGCTGCTAAGGCGTTGGTACTGATTGGCTTAGCCGGGGAATTGGCCACCGAGTACGGCCTAACAGGCTGGCGCGAGGGGGAAGCCTTAGACGCAGCAGAGATTGCCTTAAAGGGCTGGCGCACCTTTCAAGGCGGTGTGCAAACCGAGCATGAGCAAATTCTGATCAGTGTCCGGGCCTTCATTGAGCGCCACGGAGACAGCCGCTTTAGCGACGTGGACGGAGACCCCAAGCACACCCACACCGTACACAACCGGGCTGGTTATTGGCGTGACCAACCGGAGGGCCGCGTTTACCTATTGACGAACGAAGCCTTGAAAGAAGCGTTACGTGGGTTCGACTCACGACGGGGGCTAGATGCACTGGATTCAGCAGGCTGGATAGCCGAGCGCGAAGGCGGCAAGCGTTCTGTGCGAGTACAGATCAACGGAAAGCGTTCACGGCTATATGCCGTACGACCGGATGAAGGGGGCGAATATGAGTCTTGAGAACTTATACCAGCAGTACGCAGGCACCACGGACACCGCCAAATGGACACCGGACACCACGCCGTGTCCACCCCGTGTCCACGCTGTAACCCGCATGGTTGAGCCAAGTGGACACCATGGCCCCCGTGGACACCACAAAATAGGTAAGCAGGATGTTAAGCCTAAACAGGTGCCCGCTACCCAGGCAGAGATTGCCGCCATCATTGGCGGCCTGAAAGCGGCTGGCCGTTCGCTTGGGCTGGTGGAAGCGCTGGCGCGTGAGGCCATGGCCCAACTAACACGGGAAGCCGCCGCCGAGTTGGCCGTGGTACTGGATGACGTGTTTGAAGTCGCACCGGATGACGCTACCGCCCGCGCCCATTGCCGCCGCCTGCTGAGCGATCCGCAAGCGCTGGCAGCCGTCAAAGCGGTATGGCCTAGTTTGCCGCCACCCTTGGCCGCTATCCCTCAGGCAACCGCCACCACCCCCGTCGTCGATCATGCCCCGCAATGGCTGCGCTTGATTCGTCAGCACTGCGCTTTGGTACCAGAAGATGAACGGCTGCTGAACCGCTGCCTTGGAATGCAGCCACCACGGGATGCCCTGCAAGCCGCACAGCGCTACGTCACCACTTGGCAGCAATCAGCCGATGCAGAGCCACGGGAAGCCGCCCGCGACAATGCAGGCAGACGCGCCGCTAACAACGAACTACGGGGAGGTAGCCGCCATGCTGGATGAAGCCACTACCGAAGCACGCCGCCTTGCGGCCAGCCTGCGCAGTATCGACACCGACTTAGCAGAGAGCGCCAACGCGGTATGGCTGGCGCTGGAACCAACACCCGATCAAGCGACGCTAATGGGCTGCGCGGCCACGCTGGAAACCATCGAGCAGCGCTTACCACCGGGCACATTGGCCGCCCTAGTGCGTGTACGCCTTACCCGCCTGCAAGGGCTGGTGAACGCCATGCTGGATGACGACCTACCACCCACCGCCGCGTAAGGAGCCAATGCCATGACCATTACCCGCGAAGCACTGACCCAAGCCGCTACCCATGGGCAACCGCTGGATCACCTAACCGCCGGACAGGTATGGGCCGCGCATAAGCTGTGCGTGCCCCCGGAGCGCTTGCAGAAGCCGCTCGCCAGCCATATTGCCGCGCTACTGGATAACGTCGAACGCAAGGCCCGCCGTGAGTTCTTTGGTGGTGTGACGCCAAACGACACCGACGCGATGATAAGCCGTACCTACGACAAGCAGCACCCGCCCTTTCTGCGCCAGCCGATCCTTGAGACGCTACGGGAGGGAATGGACACGTTCTTTCCTGGCTTGAAGCCTGCCGGATACGACGACAGCGGCGAAGCGGTGTATGCCCTGGCCGACATTGCACACGCCTTGGAAGTCAGCGAGGCCGAGCTATTACAACACGCCGAGCAGCGCGGGATAACCGACCGGATACAGCGGACGCCCGCACCGCACCGGATTCACTAAAGCAGCACAACAGCACCCAACGCCCCGGCACTCGCTGGGGCTTTTTGTCGGTGCGCAGTGCAGAGGGAAAAGTACGCACAGTTGGTGCGCATTCTGAGTGCGCACTTTGCGCACAACTTCGCGCAGAGATTCCGCGCACTTTGGATGCGCGAAAGCACAAGAGATTGCTGGTCTAAGTCTCAACGCAGGGTATTACGAAAGTTTCGTAGTACCTGCCAGCGCCGAGCAAAACGCAACGGTAAAGGCAACAAAACGCAACATTTATGGAGGTGCGCAACGGCTTGTCAAAATGCCCCTAAAACGCGGAAATTCCAGACGGTTGTCACCTATATGTCACCTAGAACGTTAGGTAACAAAAAACGGCCACTGCGTGATTCGCTAAGTGACCGTTTTATATGTCTTTTTTGGTCGGAGTGACAGGATTCGAACCTGCGACCTTTGCAACCCCATTGCAACGCGCTACCAAGCTGCGCCACACTCCGATGTCTGTTTGGCATTTGCCTCAAGACGGTGCGTATACTAGCGTTTTATACGCCAAATGAAAAGCACTTTTTGCGCTTTCTTTTCAATCGCTTGCCACTAAGCGTGGTCGGCTGCTTTTAATAAGGACGCCATGGCGTCGTAAACCTTAGGGGTAGTTACTAGCAACTGCTCCGGGTAGAGGTCTGCCGGTACACCGTCAGGCACCTCGCTTAAATGCCCGACCCGCGCGCCTGCTTCGCGAGCAATGACCCAACCCGCCACAAAATCCCAGGGCGATACGCTTTCGTAGTAGGCATCTAAACGACCGCAGGCCACATCACACAAATCCAATGCCGCTGAACCATTACGCCGGACATCCTGACAGCCTGTGAGTACTGCTTCTAAGCGTGGCAGAAGTTTTTTACGCTGCTCTTTTTGATAGGGAAAGCCGGTACCTACCAGCGTGCTTTCAAGGGTCTCAGCGCCGCTCGGCTGAATCGGCTGCTGATTGCAGAATGCGCCTAGGCCCTCTGCTGCACTAAAGGTTTCACCTAAAAACGGCGCATGTATCACGCCTACTTTACCTACCCCCTGCTCCATCCAGCCGATTGATACCGCTACATGGCGCAGGCCCTGGGCAAAATTAACGGTGCCATCAATCGGATCCACAACCCAGAGCTGCTCGGTGGGGGTATGCAGCGCATGCTCCGGGCTTAGCTCCTCGCTTAACCTTGCTTCCTCTGGGAAGTGCTCCTCCAGGCGCTGGCTAATGAGCGTGTCGACGGCAACGTCCACATCAGTAACTAGCTCGATCCCTCCTTTCAGCCGCTGGCTAAACCCTTGCTGCTCTCGGGCATTACGAATCATCTGCCCAGCCTCTTCGGCAATCTCTATGGCCAGTGCCAGCCGCGCTTCCAGGGTATAAACCGCCATGTTCGCTCCTCAGTGGGGTGTTTGTTGTTTCTCAGCATAAGCGTTGATCCATGGCATTACCATAACGCCCCAACACATGGGAACGGCTTAGCGCAAAGCATCCACCAACACATCGACCACTACACGAGTCGCGGCTTCAATTAACACCACATCAGCGCCAACACGCTCCCACTCGTATCCCGGGTAACGGGGCAGCTCATGGGCAATGGGGCCGTCAAAGCGCTTAGCAATGCCGGGCGGCAAAGGTTTACCCCGCTCTAAATTGCGCTGGATGCCAGGGGGCAGTGGTTCCGCACGGGGGGCATCGTGGCGGCGCAGCAAGCGCAACAGTTCGCGCTCGTTAATGCGCGGCAAATCCACATAACCCTCGCTCAGGGAACGACGCGAATCGCTTTCGTAGCGACCCTCACCGCCTCGGTAGCGCTCTGCCTGGGAAGCGTTATCCCGGGCGCCGTGAGCTGGTGCATGGGCGGGTTGGGCCAACGCGGTACTGCTTAGCAACAGCGCGCTAGCGCCGATCAAGAGTTGATGTAGTAAACGGCTCATAAAAAAGCTCCACTGTGATCAGGGAGCTTTAGTTTAGAACAACAATGCGCAGGAAATGGTGAAGATCAAAAATCAGTTGAGGCGCTATCCCGACAGCTTCCAGGAAGATACTTCTCATCAATACCATTTTGTCTAGCCGACATACAGGACCATTTAATTGACCCTTCATCTGCCACAAGCTCAATACGTAACCGGCGACCACGAATATCTTTGGACACATGCCCTTCCGTACTCATCCGAATGCCGATAGCTACCTTATCTTCCCGATAAAAGTAGTCCACATCCTGGATATAACGAGTTTGCGAAACCAGCTCCTCCATACCAGTATCTTGCCCCGTACCGAAGTTGCCAGAGAACGCGTAACGCTCTGCTAGCTCAGACTTGATGCCGCTTAACACATTTAACGCCTCTGATACCTGAGCGCGTGCCGTATAGTTCTGATATTGAGGTATCGCGATAGAGGCCAACACGCCAATAATAGCCACCACAATCATCAGTTCGATTAGGGTAAAGCCACGTTGAGTTCCTTTCCACATTGCTATTAATCCCGTTGATCGCGGCACGAGCCAGGTAGGTATTTTTCATCCATGGCATTACCTGCTCCTGTGGTCGTCCGGCAACTCCACTGAATCGCTCCTTCAGAGAACTGAGACTCCATCACAACCCATTTTCCGGCTATCGCGCTATTCGCGTTATCGCTCATCTCCATCACAACGCGTGCAGCATAATCACCAGCGGCCGGCCAAACACCGATGTAGCCAACATAGCGGTCATCACTAGTTTCACCGCCATTACCACTTCGATTGCCATCAGATGGCATACCTATATCTTCATTACTCTCAGGAAACCGACCTCTCACAGAATAGTATTCGCTTATGGCAGTTTTGTAAGCGGAGGCCAAATTGAAGGCTTCTGATACTTGCGCACGCGCGGTGTAGTTTTGATATTGCGGAATAGCAATAGAGGCCAAAACGCCAATAATAGCCACAACGATCATCAGCTCAATTAAGGTGAAACCGCGTTGAGTTCCCTTCATACACTTTTCCTCCCAAAGAAAGGGGCTGTCAAAACAGCCCCTTTTACAATTTTTTTTATTCGTTGATATTAGTCTTTACAGCCGGCTGGTAGATGATTTTCTTCTATTGGATCATTGTCACCAACCGCACATACCCAACCTGACTGCGGATTACTAGTTGAAATTTTCATGGTTTTCCCATTACCAAGAGCGCTATCATCGTTGAAAGTAACAGTAATTACTCCTTCATTACTCCCACCTCCACTATATGCAACATTTCTTACATAACGACCGGTAATGCCGAGATTAGTAGCATCATCAAAATCACCTGTTTGAGGCATTGAGCCAGTTAAGGAATGCTGCTCTGCGACGTCGGCGCGAACGCCCGCCGTCACAGAAAGCCCTTCACTCGCTTGGGCACGCGCGGTGTAGTTCTGATATTGCGGCACTGCGATGGATGCTAATACGCCGATGATTGCTACCACAATCATTAGCTCAATAAGCGTGAAACCGCCCTGCTTGAGGTTGCGAAACGCGTTTTTTGCAGTTGTCTGCATCTAAAAATCTCCTTGGAGATATTGCTTGGTAACTATTACCAAGCAAAATTAATGTATATTAGTTACACTAGCTTACACACAGTGTTTTTTCAACTACATTTGGCTCATTAATTCATTCGTTCGTACGAACGCGTGCGCTTAGAAAAGCGTGGTGCCGCCAGTGCCCTTAGTATGGTACAAGTAAGCGCATTCTGACTACTTTGCTACCACAGGTCGTGCATGTCTCAACCCTCTTTTGAATCGACACTTAGCCACGCGGCTGCTCACGGCGGCCTGCGCGGCATTGCCCAGCGGTTGGTTAAACACGGTGTGTTAAGCGATGCACAAGCGGCCACCGCACAGTCGACGGCCTCTGATCTCGAAATTTCGCTGCTTCAACACGTTATTGAAAGCGGGCTAGCTGACCCTATTGCAGCTACCGTAGCAGCGGGATGGGAGTATGGTCTTCCGGTTATTGACCTTGAGGCGCTGCGCCTTACTACGCTGCCACCCGCCGCCGACTACCCCGTTAAAGTATTACAAAATCTTAATGTGCTGCCCCTGGCCCGCCATGGCCACCGCCTGACCGTCGCGGTTCCTTATCCGGCAACGCTTACCCAGCTAGATGAGCTCCAGTTTGCCACAGGGTTAAGCATAGAAGGTGTGCTTGCCCCGGTGGATCAAATCACCGTTGCACTTAATAACTATCTCGCCCAGAACGAACGCGGCATGCTGGATGAGCTGGATGGCATTGACGACGCGGTGAGTTCGTTAAACATTGTACAAAACAGTGACGGCAACGAAGTTCCTCTTGAGGAATCGTCGCAGAGTAGCGAAGATGCGCCCATCGTTAAGTTTGTTAATAAGATTTTATTAGACGCCATTCGCCAAAGGGCCTCTGATATTCATTTCGAGCCTTATGAAACGCTCTACCGCGTCCGTTTTCGCGTTGATGGCATGCTGATTGAAGTTGCTAGACCGCCCTTTGCCATGCGCCACCGTATTGCGGCTCGCCTTAAAATTATGGCTCGGCTGGATATTTCGGAGCGCCGTCTACCCCAGGATGGTGCGATAAAACTCAAGCTCTCGCGAACGCGCTCTCTCGATTTTCGGGTTAACTCGCTACCTACGGTATACGGTGAAAAGCTGGTGCTGCGGATTTTAGACCCTACGGCGGCTCAGCTAGGCATTGAGCAGTTAGGTTTCACCGATGAGCAGCGCGCTCTGTATGAACATACGCTTAAGCAGCCCCAGGGCATGATTTTGGTGACGGGGCCGACCGGCAGCGGTAAAACCGTTTCGCTTTATACGGGGATTAATATCCTTAATAAAGTAGAGCGCAATATTTGTACGGCTGAAGACCCCGTAGAAATCAAAGTAGATGGCATTAACCAGGTAAACATTCTACCCAAGATCGGCCTCGACTTTGCCAGCGCCCTGCGCGCCTTCCTTCGCCAGGACCCGGACGTTGTGATGGTGGGAGAAATACGCGACCTGGAAACAGCGGACATTGCGGTAAAAGCTGCCCAAACCGGCCACTTGGTGCTCTCTACGGTGCATACTAACTCGGCAGCCGAAACACTCACACGATTAGCCAATATGGGCGTTTCGTCCTTCAACATTGCAAGTGCCGTTAGTTTAATTATTGCACAGCGCTTAGCGCGTAAACTTTGCCATCATTGCAAAGAGCCCATTGAAATACCGCGTAAGGCGCTTCAAAAAGAGGGGCTAAACAACGAGGAAATTAACCAAGCCACCCTATATAAAGCCGTGGGTTGCAAACACTGCACCCAAGGTTACAAAGGGCGGATTGGTATCTATGAAGTTGTTCCCATTACAGAATCGATGCGTCAGCTCATCATGCGCGATGCTAATTCGCTAGAAATTGACCAGCAGGCCCGCAGGGAGGGCTATCCCAGTCTCCATCGCAGCGGCCTATTAAAAGTCATGCAAGGTATCACCAGCCTTGAAGAGATTAACCGCGTAAGTAAGGAGTAAGGCATGGCTAAACGTGCTCGTAGGCGCCAAACTCCCGCCATCAAGTTATCGCGCTGGAAGTGGATAGGCAAAGGCCCCCAAAACAGAGAGTTAAGCTCAGTTCTTGTGTATGGAGGGCAGTAGAGAGGGTGGCGTATCCTGTTGATTGATCTCGCCAGATCACAACCAACATAGGACGGATACGCCATGAGCAATTCTACTCTCCAAGCCGTGACGCAGCCAGACACCGGCGCTACTGATCCGTTGCATGAGCTGCTGCGCAAAGGGGCCCGAGACCTGATCGCCAAGGCCGTGGAGGCGGAGTTGAGCACGTTTCTGGAGCAATATGCCGACAAGACGCTGGAAGACGGCCGCCGTGTCGTCGTCCGCAACGGCTACCTGCCGGAGCGCACCGTGCAAACCGGTATCGGCGACGTC
>NZ_FODB01000051.1 GCF_900110265.1 Vreelandella aquamarina
GGCTTAGTCGTTCTTCATGAACCGCCGTGGTACGGAACCGTATGCCCGGTGGTGTGGGAGGGCGCCGGGGGTGACCCCGGCCCCTACCCGATTTACGCGTTGTACGTAAAGCGCTACTTACATCTGCGCATCTTCAGGCGGTTCGCCGATGGTGCCAGGCATTGCCTGCGCATGACCACCCGCCAGAGCAAGGAATTGTAGGTGGCGCTCGTACTCTGCCACGAGATCACCGATCACCTGACCACGGGTGTAGCCGTTGAGGTCTTTATCCTGGCCACCTTCGGCAAGGTACACATCTAAACGCACGTAGAAATCATCGTCCGCGGGAATGAAGTTCGGTGTACGCATACGATGCGGGCATACCTGATAGACAAAGCTGGTGGCGTCGCCAAAGTCGACCTGCAGCATTAGGTTGGGTAGGGATTCACCCTCAACCTGCTCTTCAGTGACGTTAGCGGTTTGGCCACGGCTCTCAAGCTCTTGGGCAAACTGGGTCATCGCGGGGCGAATCGAGTGCTCAATGGTCGCGGCGGCACCTGCGCGGTTAGAGGTATCCAGCGCGCGGTCCAAACGCTCACGCCAGTCGCCGCCGGGGGCACCGCCTGCAATCATACGGCGAGCGTCGGCTTTGCTGCCTTCCAGCTTCAGCGCTTTATAGGTGCCCACCATAATGGCGAAGATCACCACCGAGAAGGGCAGCGCCGTAATCACGACTGCGCTTTGTAGCGCGTTTAAGCCACCCGCCATCAGCAAGGCCACGGTAATCAGGCCAATCACTGCCGACCAGAAGATACGCAGCCTCACCGGCGCATCGTGGTTCACGTCGCTTAAAATCGAGGTGAAATTAGCCAGTACCAGCGCGCCAGAGTCCGCTGAGGTAATGAAGAACACGATACCCAGAACGGTCACGACGGCGGCGGTAATGCCCACATAGGGGTAGTACTCAAGCAGCGTATACAGCGTGGTTTGCGGCGAGTTCAGCGCCTGCTCACCCAGTTCGACAACGCCCTGATTGGCCACCAGCTCGATACCGCTATTACCGAAAATGGACATCCATACCATCATGAACGAGAGCGGAATGAACAGAGCGCCAGCCACGAATTGGCGAATGGTACGGCCGCGCGAGATGCGCGCCAGAAACAGCCCGACGAAAGGCGTCCAGGCGATCCACCAGCCCCAGAAGAAGATGGTCCACCACATCTTCCACTCCTGGGCACCTTCATCGGCAAAGGCGTAAGTATCGAAGCTGGCAGCAACGAAGCCTGAGAGGTAGTCGCCTGCGTTGTTGACCACTTTATCCAGCAGTACAAGAGTATCGCCAGAGAACAGCACAAACAGCATCAGCGCCAGGGCCAGCAGCATGTTGAACTCGGAGAGGCGACGGATACCTTTCTCAACGCCAGTCACCACCGAAATGGTTGCTAGAACAACTACCAGCGCAATCAGAACTACCTGGACCGTCAGGGTTTCCGGCACGTCGAACATATAGTTCAAGCCGTAGTTAAGCTGAATCACCCCAATACCGAGACTGGTGGCGATACCGAACACGGTAGAAATCACCGCCGTAATATCGACCGCGTTACCAATCGGGCCGTGAATGCGCTTGCCCAGCAGTGGGTAAAGCGCGCTACGAATAGCCAGCGGCAAGCGATGGCGGTAGCTGAAATAAGCCAGCGCCATGCCCGTCAGCACGTACAGTCCCCAACCGGAAAGGCCCCAGTGCAGATAGGTTTGCACGACGGCGTTGCGCATGGCCTCTTGGCTTTCAGGAGTTAAGTCGGGCGGTGCCAAGTAGTGGGCAACCGGCTCGGCTACGCTGAAAAACAACAGGTCAATACCAATGCCAGCAGCAAACAGCATGGCTGACCACGACAGCAACGAAAACTCAGGGCGGGAGTGGTCGGGCCCAAGCCGAATACTGCCAAAGCGCGACATACCGATGAACACCACAAACACGAGGTAGGCCACGATCGCTAGCATGTAGTACCAGCCAAACGTTTTGCTTACCCAGGCAAGGCCCGCATCAAAAAAGGCACCTGCTTGTTCGGTGAACAGCATCGTCACGATAAGAAACACGAGAATCCCCGCGACGCTGCCGTGGAAAACCACGGGGTTTAGGCGGTCTCGTGAGGGGAGAACGGGGTTGTCTTTCGCCATGGAGGCGGACTCCTGTTGTTAAGACAAAGATGAGTGATACGTTATTTTTGAATGAACGTTCAAATAAAATACGCGGTTTAGGCATTCACTTCAAGCCAACGGCTAACGCATCAGGGCGGTAAAAAAGACGCCAACAGGCGTATAGAAACAAACACGCCCAGCTAGGCTGGGCGTGTAGGGTGGGTTTGACGCTAAATAAACGCTTACTCGGTAGCCGTTTCCTCGGCATCCATTTCCTGGGCCGAGTCACCGTGATGGTCGCGCTTACCGTGTCCACGTTCGTGGCGGTGCTCAGCATGCATCTCGTGCATAGCGTCACGCAGTGCCTGCTGCTCTTCTTCCGATAAAATCTCAGCGACACGGGCTTGATGCTCTTCACGCAGGGCAAGCATGGCTTCGCGGTGCTCAGCGTGTGCTTCATTAAGCGCCGTTTGCTGCTCTTCGCTCAGTTCTGCGCGTTGATAGACTTCTTGGCGACGCTCTTCCATGCGCTCCATCATCGCTTCCCGGTCCATGCCACGGCCTTCATGGTTGTCTGCCTGGGCGGTAAAGGCCAGCGGTGTAAGGGCAACGGCGAGCAGGGCAGGAGCAAATAGCTGACGTAGTGACATCTTCATGGCATACCTCGTTTCTAATGAATACATGGTAATTTGACGATGTCAGTATTAACGGGCTTGGTGTAAATCGTTTGCACAAAGTGTGCAACAACCATGACCTTCTCAATAGCAGTAGTGGTTCATCCTTCCGGCTGATACTTATAACCCACTCCGTAAACCGAGCGAATAATTTCTTGGTCGGGGAGGGCTTCCGTGATCTTTTTACGCAGCTTCTTAATATGGCTATCCACCGTGCGCTCGGAAACGATTCGGTTATCACGGTACATATGATCCATCAACTGCTCGCGGCTGAAGATGCGTCCTGGAGACTGCATCATCACACGCAGCAACTGAAACTCGACCGCTGTTAAGCCTAAATCTTGGCCGTCGGCCAGTGCCTGCCAGCCCTCTTCATCTAGCGTGATGGGCGCTTTGGGGGCGGTGGTGGTGGGTGCTGCCTGTGCAGCGGCATGACTGCGGCGTAGCACGGCCTTAACACGTGCCACTACTTCACGAGGGCTGAAAGGTTTGCAGATGTAATCATCTGCGCCTAACTCTAGCCCCAGCAGCCGGTCTACCTCTTCTACCTTGGCGGTGACCATGATAATGGGGAGCTTGGGCCACTGTTCACGGATTTCCCGGCACAGCGTCAGGCCATCTTTGCCCGGTAGCATAACATCCAGCAGCACCAGTTCAGGCGAATGCTGAGTGAGCCAGGGGATCACCTCATTGCCGTGGCTGATAATGCTGGGCGCAAAATGATTGCTTTGTAAGTAATCGGCCATGAGGCGGGCGATTTTGGGCTCATCCTCAACGATCAGCAGGGAAGCGTCTTGGGGTAAACCATCTTGAGGTAATGCGTCGGGATGTGAATCACTCTGAGACATAGTCAGCTCGCTTATGGTCGTTTAAGAGGCGGTTAACAGTGGCAACCGTAGGGTCCAAGTTAAGCCACCCAGCGCCGAGGCGCTGGGTGTGAGCGTGCCGCCATGAGCCGTTACCAGCGCGCTGGCAATAGAAAGCCCCAGGCCGCTGCCACCGCTGGCGCGGTTGCGCGAACCCTCCACCCGGTAGAGCCGCTCGGTTAAACGTGACAGCTCCTCTTCAGGAACTCCGGGGGCACTATCTTGCCAGGTAATCACCGCGTCGCCCCGTTCGCAGATAAGGGAAACACTCAGCTTGCCAGGCGGCTGGGTGTAGGCACAGCTATTATCCAGCAGGTTGCTCCACAGCTGGCGCAGCCGTTGGGCATCGCCACGAATCATCACATCATCGGCCAGGGCCGTGGTGAGGGTCAGGCCGCTCTCTTCCAGCCAGCGGTCGGCGTCGTTCAGGCGGCTTTCCAGGCTTTCGCTGAGATTCATGGGGGCAAGCTGGATATCCAGCGCGCCCGCATCGCTTTGGGAGAGCAGGCGTAAATCGGCTACTAAGCGCTCTAGCTGAGCCACTTCCTGAGCCAGCGAACTTAAGTTTTCCTGGTTCAGCGGGCGGATGCCGTCCTGCATGGCTTCAATTTCACCCCGCAGCACGGCCAGTGGGGTGCGCAGCTCATGGGCGGTGTCCGAGACCCAGCGGGCGCGGGCTTCACGGCTGGCTTCAAGCGTGGCGGCCAGCACGTTGAAATCTCGGGCAAGGCGGGAAAGCTCGTCTTTACCACGCTCTGGCAGGCGGGTGTGGTAGTCGCCTTCGGTTAAGCGCAGCGTAGCCCCGGCCAGGGCGCGGGTGCGCCGACCCAGCCACCAGGAGAGCCCGCCTGCCAGCAGCAGCGAGGCCAGCCCTAGCGAGATCACGATTAGCACTAGGTTACGCTGCTGGCGCTCCAGAAAGCGGCTCTCCATGCGCTCCATCATCTCCTGCGGCGGGCGAAAACCCAGCGCGCCAATCGCTTCTCGCTGGCCGCTTGGGGTCATATCGCTATACAGCGTTAGCCAGCGCCAGCCCATTGAGCCACGCGGTGCATCCGCAGGTGGTACAACATAACCCCCTTTGCTATCGCGCAGAGCAAAATCCTCAGCTTCGCCGAGAGGCGATGGACGGTCACGATGCTCCTGACCGAGTTCAAAGCGCACAATATAGGGCCAGCGACCAGGCGACGCTTCTAACCAAGCCCAGTCGCCCTGGGTTTCCCAGCGGGTAATCAACCCATCGGCAAGCAGCGTGGCCCGCCGCTCCTGGGCTTGATTGAGATACTCAAGAAAGCCGCGGTCGATGCTGTAAGAGACCGCCAGAAACACGCTCGCCGCGATGGCCACGTTAACGCTTAAAATTGCCACAAACAGCTTTAGCCCCAGCCGTGAGGGCCGCCACTGACGCAGTCGGGTCCATCTACTCATTAGTTTATGCCCTGCTGGCTAGGCTGGCGCGGGGCGCTTAACCGTTCACGTAGGTTTTCCAGCCCTAAATAGAGGCAGGGCACTACCAGCAGCAGAATCAGGGTGGCGAAGAGCATGCCAAAGCCTAGCGAAATCGCCATGGGGATCATAAAGCGTGCCTGGCGTGAGGTTTCCAGAATCATCGGCGCAAGCCCCAGGAATGTGGTCAGCGTGGTCATCATAATCGGCCGCAAGCGTCGGGTGGCGGCGGCCACAATCGCTTCGCGAGGCGCCATGCCTTCCCGTCGCTTACGGTTAGCGTAGTCGATCAACACCAACGCATCGTTAATCACCACGCCGGAGAGCGCTAGCATACCTAATAGGCTGATGATCGACAGCCCAAAGCCCATCAGCATATGCCCGCCCACGGCACCGACGATACCAAACGGAATTGCGGCCATCACCAACAGCGGCTGTAGGTAGCTTCTGAACGGAATAGCGAGCAGCGCATAGAGGGCGGCTAACATCAGCCACATGGCGTTACGCAGGGTGGCGAGGTTGTCGGCGGTATCCTGTTGGCGGCCGCCCATGCTCACTTCAAGCCCTGGCCAGGTGTTGCTGAGCGTGGGAAAGACCTCTTCTTGAAGGGTGGCGAGCACTTGGTTAATCGCTTGGTCGCCCTCTGAATCGGCAGTGACGGTGATAATCCGCCGCCCATCGATACGCTGCAGGCTGCTAGAGGCTTGGCTCAGAGTGATATCCGCGACTCTAGAGAGCGGCACGCTCATCCCGTCGGGGGTTCTGACCGGTAGGCGGTACAGCTCGCTAAGGCTGTTGCGCGACTGCTCTGGCAAGCGCACTTCCACGCTCACCTCCTGGCGGCCGATGAACTGCTCCACCGCCGTGGCTCCTTGCAGCGGGCCGCGCAGCGCCTGGGCGAGGTCGCTGCCGGTTAGCCCGAGTGAACGACCTTCGGCGGAGAGACGCATCTCTAGCTGTGGCTTGCCATCGCCCAGGCCGCTGTCGATATCGGTTAAGCCATACTCTGTCAACCGTTCTGCCAAACCTGCGGCGGCGTCTTCTAGTACTTGGGTATTGGGGTGGGAGAGTCGCAGGCTCAGCGCCGCCCCGCTACCGGGGCCGCCAAAGTCAGATTCAAAGCGCACTGACTGCGCGCCTAACAGATCCCCAGTGAGATCCCGCCACTCCTGGGCAATGCGAGAAGGAGGCCAGGCATCCAGGCTTTCCGGCGCGATATCCAAACGCACTTCCAGGCTTTCACCATCTAGGCTACTGCGGGTGCTGTTGAAGGTGAGCGTCTCTTCCTGCTCGCTGAGCTGTGCGGCGGCATCGAGGAGCTGTTGGCTTAGCTCGCGACTTACACTGATATGGCTGCCAATCGGCAAGGTGACGGTGGCTTGCACCTGATCAGACTCGACCCGAGGCATCAGAGAAAAACCTAACCGCCCGCTCATCGCCCAGGCCATGGTCACGCAGAGAATGGCGACGCCAATAGAGACCGTGAGCAGGCGCTGATTGAGCGCGCGCTGTAACAGAGGCTCAAACTGTTGATAGGTGAAGTGATGCAAACCGCGCTGCATACTGAGTCGCACCGCTTCGATGGGCCGCTGCCACGCGGGCGTTTGGCGGGGCTTGCTGGCGTGGGCCAAGTGGGCGGGCAGAATAAACAGCGCTTCCACTAGCGAGATAATAAACACGGTAATCACCACCACCGGCACGGTGGCAAAAATCAGCCCCAGAAATCCCGGCAGGAACAAGAGCGGTAGAAACGCGACGATATTGGAGAGGATGGCAAAGGTCAGCGGAGTGGCAATTTCTTGAGCGCCTTTAACCGCCGCATCTCGCAGCGAGTAGCCCTGCTCTCGGTAACTGTAGATGTTTTCGCCCACCATGATGGCGTCATCCACCACGATGCCGAGGGCGATGATAAAGGCGAACATCGACATCATATTGAGCGACACGCCGACCCAGGGTAGAAACAGCATGGCCCCTAAAAACGCCGTGGGAATGCCTAGCGTAACCCAAAAGGCCAGCCGCGCCTCTAAAAACAGCGCCATCAAAATCAGTACCAGCGCTAGCCCCATCCAGGCGTTTTTCAGCAGCAGGCTGAGGCGGTCTTCGTAAACTTCCGAGCTATCCCGTGAAACGTCCAGGCTGACGCCATCGGGCAGGTTGGCTTGCAGCCGCTCTAACTCACCGTAAACCGCATTAGAAATACTCGTGGGCGTTTGGTCGCCGATTTGATACACATCTACCGATAGCCCTGGCTGACCGTTGTAAAACTCCTCCCGGTCGGTTTCGGCAAAGCCTTCGCTCACTCTGGCGATATCGCCGAGCATAACGGGCGCACCCTGGGCTGTGGTTAAGATAGGCAGTTCGGCAAACTCCTCGGCGCTGTTGCGCCGCCCCTGGTAGCGAATCAGCCACTCACCCGCGTCGGTTGTGAGCTGGCCGCTGGCAAGGTCCAGCGCTTCCTCGGCGATGCGGCTCGCCAACTGCTGATGATCCAACCCGTAGCGCTCGATGGCCTCGTCATCCAAATGAACCTGGATTTCCCGTTCGCGGTTGCCGGAAAGCTCGGCGCGGGAAATACCGCTGGTGGCCTGCAGCTCGGCGCGTACGTTCTCGGCCGCATCGTGAAGCGCGGCCAAGCCCACGTTGCCATACACCTGAAGGCTGACCACGCTGCGCGAGCGGCCTGCCAGGGTGAAGCGGGGCGGGTCGGCGGCGGCGGGCAGGGTGGTGATGGCGTTCACGGATTGCTGAATATCCTGATACGCCCGCATCACGTCCACGCCATCAATCAGCGTGGCGCTGACCACCCCGCTGCCTTCGCTGGCGCTGGCGGTCAGTTCATCGATGCCTTCCACATCGGCAATCGCGGCCTCGACCGGCAGCAGCAGGCTCTGCTCGACGTCCTCTGGCGTAGCGCCCGGATAGCTGATGGTGACCTGGACGATTTCCGTCTCGAATTCGGGAAACACCTCTTTTTTGATCGCCAGCGAGGCCATTAACCCGCCGACGATAAACAGTACCATCATCAGGTTGGGGGCGACGCCGTGATCGACCATCCACGCCAGCGGGCCTTTACGCATCATTGAGCCGCTCCCTCATCCTGAGCGGGGGTATCGCCACGCTGGCGAATCCGCACTTCCTGGCCCTCTCGGGGTTGGGCCAGCCCGGCTGTCACTACCCGCTGACCGGGCTCCAGGCCGCTGCGTATCAGCACTTCTTCCTGGCCGCGATAGGCGAGTGTGACCTGGGTACTCTGCAGGCGATTCTCGTCATCCACCCACCACACCTGCTCGCCGGGGCGTAGTGCGGCTGAGGGCAGCGCAATCAAGGGCTCTTCGGCGGTGGTATGAAACGCCACGCGCAGCACATCTCCCAAGCGCAGGGCGGGGCCGTCCTGGTTGAGCGCCAGCGGATCATCCACGGCAATCAACAGCTGGGCCTGCAGGCCGTTCTCTTCGAGGTTGGGCAGAATAGAGAGCAAGGTGCCTTCCCGAGAGGCACCTTCTGGCCAGCCTTGGCTGGTCAGCGTGACGCTCCCCCCCGGCGAGAGCCAATCCAGCGTTTCGCCCGGCAGCGAGGCGCGCACCCAGAACTGCTCGACGCCGACCAAACTCACCACGGCGGTGCCTTGGCTCAGCAGGCTGCCAGCGCCCACCAAACGCTCTTGCACCATGGCGCGCCACGGGGCGGTTAAGGTCGCACGCTCTAGGTTGAGCGCCGCTTGGTCACGCACCACGCGGGCTTGGGTCAGTTGAGCCTGGGCCTGACGGAGCTGTGGTTCACGCAGCACCAGCGCGCGGCGTTCGGCGCTGAGCTGGCGGCCAAAGGATTCGTACTCGCTGCGCGCGCGCTGCTGCTCGGCCTGCTCTAAGGCGAGCTGCGCCTGGGCATTCGCCAACTGGGCTTCGGCGTCTTCTAGCGTTAAGCGCAGGTCGGCTTGGTCGATGTGGGCCACAGGCTCCCCTTGCTCCACGACTCGCCCAGGCAGCACGCCATCACCAAAGCGCTCTAGCTGGCCCGCTACGCGGCTGGCAAGCTCGGTGGATTTTTCTGCCTCAACGCGGCCAAAGCCGTTCAGCGTGGGTGACTGCACCTGCTGTTCCGTGGTGATGACATCGACCACGGGCGGCGTTGGCGGAGGCGGCGGGCGGCGCTCGACCCGTGGCGGCTGGCTAACGATCCACCAAGCGAGGGCTAAACCACCGGCAAACACCAATAGCGCTGCCAGCGCACCGAAGCCGATGCGACCTTGCTGAGAAAAAGCGTAAGAGCGAGAGGGGGTCATGGACGGGTGTTATCCGTTGGCTGAGAGCAAAAATTCCAGAAAAGAGCGCGTATCATGCTAGCATCACCGATCGCCACGCAGCGATTAGGTAAGCTTTGTGCAAAAAGTGTGCAACCCGACGTGACGGGGCTTTTTTGCACCAAACGCTGACGCAGCAAGTAATAGCTGCCATCATTCATGTGAAAAGCCATAGACTCCCTGGTCTGTATGACGTTATGAAAAACACCGCCACCCGCGACAAACTCATTGATTCTGGTGCCGAGCTGATTGCCCAGCAGGGCTATAATGCGACGGGTATCAATGCTGTATTAAAAACCTGCGGTGTCCCCAAAGGCTCGTTCTACCACTACTTTTCCAGCAAAGAAGACTTCGGTTTGGCGGTCATCGAGCGCTTTGCCGACGATTACGATGCGTCGTTAGCGGCGCTGCTGGAAGACCCCGCCCTGCCGCCCCTGGAGCGTTTGCGCCGCTACTTTGCCACCGGGCGCGCCCATATGCTCGACTGCGATCACATCACCGGCTGCTTGATCGGTAATCTCGGTCAGGAGCTTTCCGGCCAGAGTGATACCTTCCGTGATGCCCTGAATTTGGTGTTTCAGCGTTGGGAAAAACGCTTTGTGGCCTGCTTGAGCCAAGCCCAAGCCGACGGCACGATCAATGCCGCCATCCCGCCTGAGGCGCTGGCCAGCTTTATTCTCTCCGGATGGGAAGGGGCGATTCTGCGGGCTAAAACACTCAAATCTCTGGCCCCTATGGAACACTTCGAGGCCATTTTGTTCGATCAAGTGCTGGTGCCACGCTAGCAGGCGATACATCAATGGCGAGCGCGGAAGTGGTAATCACCGCTAGACACGTCGTTGTTCACGGCGGCGAGCAGAGAGGTGCTCGCGGTGTCGGCATTGAGCTGGCCGGTTTGTACCAGCGCCCGAAAATCGTGGTGGGGCAGGGCAATGTCGTCCGGCGTGACGCCAAAAAAGTGGCAAATACGCTGGAGCGCGGCATGGCTGGGGTAGTAGCGTCCGCTGAGGTGGCGGTTGAACTGCGCCCGGTTGATGGGCAGGCGACGGCACACGTCGGCAATAATGGAGGGGTAGTAGCTGCACAGCAGGCGCAAATTGGCCACAAATTCATCGTGCATAGGCGTGACTCTTGGGCGGTGGCGGCTAATGTGCCGCCTTGCGCCCAAGAGTGCAACGGCTCGCCCCTCACACCTGCTTAAAATAAGCGGTGCACGTGGTTAGAAGCCCTCTAACACCAGCTTACCCACAGTACGATTGCTCTCGATCAGCGCGTGAGCGCGCGTTAGGTTATCGGCATTGATAGGGCCGAGCACTTCGCCCAGCGTCGTGGTTAAACGGCCGCTATCCACCATGGCGGCGACTTCGCTCAATAGGTCGTGCTGCTTGGCAATGTCCTCGGTGGTAAACAGCGGCCGCGTGAACATCAGCTCCCAGTGCAGTGACAGGCTTTTGAGCTTGAGTTTGCGCACATCGATCAGTTCCGGGTCATCGATCAGCGCCAGCTTGCCCTGAGGTTTTAGAGCATTGATGATCGCCTCGAAGTGGTGGTCGGTTTGGTTCAGGCTGACCACCATATCCACCTGCTCGTAGCCTGCGGCGTTGAGCGCTTCATCCAGCGGTTGGTGGTGGTCGATCACCGCATCGGCGCCGAGCGACGTGATCCAGGCTTGGCTTTCCGGGCGAGAGGCTGTCCCAATCACGGTGATATCGGTGAGCTGCTTGGCGAGCTGAATCAGAATCGAGCCAACACCCCCCGCAGCGCCTACCACTAATAGGGTTTTGCCTTGGGTGTCGCGCATGCCCAGCTCTAGGCGGTCGAACAGCAGTTCCCAGGCGGTAATGGCGGTTAACGGCAGGGCGGCGGCCTGGGCGTCGGAGAGGCTCTTCGGCGCTAGGCTGGCGATGCGCTCATCGACCAACTGGTACTCAGCATTGGAGCCTTGGCGTGCGATGCTGCCCGCGTACCACACCCGGTCACCCGGCTGAAAGCGAGTGACCGCACTGCCCACGGCATCGACCACGCCCACCGCGTCGTAACCCAGCACGCGAGGCTCGCCGCCTTCGGGCAGCGCGCTCTTGCGCACCTTGGCATCCACCGGGTTAACGGAAACCGCGCTCACCGCGACGCGAATATCGTGGGGCTCGGGTGTGGGCAGCGGTAGCTCGACGGCGTGCAGGGCGTCTGGGTGGTCGATTGGCAGGCTTTTGGTAAACGCGAATGCTTTCATGGTCGTTCTCCAAGCGATGATGAATGGCGACATCATGCCTGGGTGTCGTTTTATGAAAAAGAGGGCTAATGTAGCTAACAGTTTCCAATTTTTTTTGAAAATAAGGGCGCCATCGACCCATGCGTACCGATGACCTAAACGTGTTTGTCTATGCTGCCGAGCACGGCAGCCTTTCCGCCGCCGCGCGGGAGCTGGCGATTACCCCAGCGGTGGCTAGCGTGGCGATCAAACGGCTTGAAGACGCGCTAGGCACGCGGCTGTTGGTGCGCTCTACCCGCAGCTTGCGGCTAACGCCCGCCGGGGCGCACTATTTAGTGCACGCGAAAACGGCATTGAGCGCCCTTGCCGAAGGGGAAAAAGAGCTGCACCGCGAGCGCCAGGAGATAGCGGGAGAGCTCAGCCTCTCCATGCCGTCTGATCTGGGCCGCAACGTGCTGCTGGGCTGGCTGGATCGCTTTATGGCGCGGCATCCGCAGCTGCGCCTGCGGCTTCGGGTGAGTGACCGGGTGAGTGACCTGTTTCGCCAGCCGGTGGAGATTGCCCTGCGCTACGGCGTGCCGGAGGATTCCAGCCTGGTAGCCCTGCCGCTAAAAAGCGATAACCACCGGGTAGTGTGCGCAGCGCCAAGCTATATCGCGCGCCACGGCGAGCCTGCCACGCCGGAGGCGCTATGCCAGCACAACTGCCTCTGCTTCAACCTGGGTGAGCGGGTGCACAACCAGTGGCAGTTCGGCAGTGAGCGTATCAGCGTGCAGGGCAATCGAGTGAGCGACGATGCCGAGTGTGTGCGCCGCTGGGCGCTGGCGGGAGAGGGCATTGCCTATAAATCTCGCCTCGATGTTCAGGCAGACCTCGATGCAGGCCGCTTGGTGGCGCTGTTGGCTGCGTTTCCTACCGAGCCCGCGCCGCTGTATCTCGTCTGCCCGCATCGGCTGTCGCTCACTCCCGCGGTGGTCGCGCTGAAAGACTTTCTGATCGAACGGTTACAAGAAGTCGTCGAATGAAGAGCATCATCTATCCGCGAGGAGCTAGCCATGTTTGAAGGGCTTGAAAAACAGACACGCCGCGTTAACGGCGTCGATATTGCCTATCGGATGGGCGGCAGCGGCCCGGCGCTACTGCTGCTTCACGGCCACCCGCAGACCCATATGATTTGGCACAAAGTGGCGGCCACGCTTGCCCAGCACTTTACGGTGATTGCCGCCGACCTGCGCGGCTACGGCGACAGCAGTAAGCCCGACGACGACGCAGCGCACTTCAATTACGCCAAGCGCACCATGGCCGCCGATATGGCCGAACTAATGAGCGCGCTGGGGTTCGAGCGTTTCAAGGTGCTGGCCCACGACCGTGGCGCGCGGGTGGCACACCGCTTAGGGGTAGACCACGCAGCACGCATCGAGCGCATGGTGCTTTTAGATATCGCCCCCACGCTGGCCATGTACCGTGGCACCACCGAGTCGTTCGCCCGCAGCTACTGGCACTGGTTCTTTCTGATTCGCCCTCAGCCGCTGCCAGAAATGCTGATTCAAGCCGATCCCGCTCAGTACTTAAAAAGTGTGATGGGCGCCCGCAGCGCGGGCATGGCACCGTTCGCCCCAGAAGCGCTGGCGGAGTACGAGCGCTGCCTGGCGCTTCCCGGCACGGCCACCGGCATCTGCGGTGACTACCGCGCCAGCGCGACTATCGATTTAGAGCACGATCAAGCGGATATTGATGCGGGTGTGAAACTGACCTGCCCCATCAACGTGATGTGGGGTGCCCAAGGGGCGATTGAAGCCTGCTTTGATGCCCTGGGCGAGTGGCGCAAGGTAGCAACGCAGGTAGAGGGCAAGGCGCTGCCTTGCGGGCACTATATCGCCGAAGAGATTCCTGACCTGCTGCTAGAGGAGTCGCTGCCGTTCTTGCTGGAGCCGCAATAAGCGATTCAGGCGACTGCCCAAGACGAAGCGGGCAAAAAACTGGATAATGGCCGCCATTCGCCTGATGCGTTGGCGCTCAGGCACACTCATTACTCCGGACGCCCGCTTATGGAAATCAAAGTTAACTATCTCGACAACCTCCGCCTGGAGTCCAAGTTCGACGATTTTACGGTCATCTCCGACCAGCCGATTCGCTACAAGGGCGACGGCTCGGCCCCTGGCCCGTTTGACTACTTCCTGGCGTCGTCGGCCATGTGTGCCGCCTACTTCGTCAAGGTGTACTGCAACGCGCGCAATATTCCCACCGAGAACATTCGCCTGTCGCAAAACAACATCGTCGACCCGGAAAACCGCTACAAGCAGATCTTCAAAATCCAGGTAGAGCTGCCGGAAGATATCTCGGAAAAGGATCGCGAAGGCATCCTGCGCTCCATCGACCGCTGTACAGTGAAGAAGGTCGTTCAGACCGGCCCCGAGTTCCAGATCGAAGTGGTCGAGAACATCGATGAGGACGCCCAAGCGCTGCTGATGGGCGCGCCGGAGGGGAGCAGCACCTACATCGAAGGCAAAGACCTGCCGCTGGAGCAGACCATTGCCAACATGAGCGGTATTTTGGCCGACCTCGGCATGAAGATTGAGATTGCCTCCTGGCGCAATATCGTGCCCCACGTGTGGTCGCTGCATATCCGCGATGCGGCTTCGCCCATGTGCTTTACCAACGGCAAAGGCGCGACCAAAGAGAGCGCGCTCTGTTCGGCGCTGGGCGAGTTCATCGAGCGTTTGAGCTGCAACTTCTTCTACAACGATCAATTCTTGGGTGAAGAGATCGCGAACAGCGAATTCGTGCACTACCCCAATGAGAAGTGGTTCAAGCCGGGGCCGAATGACGAGCTGCCGGAAGGCATTCTCGACGAGCACTGCCTGGCGATTTACAACCCAGAAGGCGAGCTGGGTGGCTCGAACCTGATCGATACCAACTCGGGCCGTGAAGACCGGGGCATCGTTTCGCTGCCCTTTGTGCGCCAAAGCGACGGAGAAACGGTCTACTTTCCCTCCAACCTGATCGAGAACCTGTTCCTCAGTAATGGTATGAGCGCGGGCAACACCCTGGTGGAAGCTCAGGTGCAGTGCCTTTCAGAGATTTTCGAGCGGGCGGTGAAGCGGGAGATTCTCGAACAGGAGCTGACCCTGCCCGACGTACCCCAAGAAGTGTTGGCCAAGTACCCGAACATTGTAGAGGGCATTAACGCCCTGGAAGCCCAAGGCTTCCCGGTGCTGGTGAAGGATGCCTCCATGGGTGGGCAATTCCCGGTCATGTGCGTGACGCTAATGAACCCGCGCACCGGCGGTGTGTTTGCCTCCTTTGGTGCCCACCCAAGCTTTGAAGTGGCGCTGGAGCGCAGCCTGACCGAGCTGCTTCAAGGGCGCAGCTTTGAAGGCTTTAACGACCTGCCGCTGCCGACATTTAACTCGCAAACCGTCTCCGAGCCGAACAACTTCGTAGAACACTTTATCGACTCTTTCGGCGTGGTGTCGTGGCGTTTCTTTAGTGCCAAGCCTGATTTTGAATTCAGTGAATGGGACTTCTCCGGCAGCAACGAAGAAGAGGCCAATACGCTGTTTGGCATTTTTGAACAGCTGGGCGCGGAAGTGTACATGGCGGTCCACGAAGACCTGGGCGCGCCGGTGTGCCGGATTCTGGTGCCAGGCTACTCCGAGGTGTACCCCATTGAAGATCTGATTTGGGATAACACCAACAAGGCGCTGGATTACCGCGAGGACATTCTCAATCTGCACCGCCTGGATAACGACCAGCTCACTGATCTGGTCGAGCGGCTGGAAGAGAGCCAGATGGACGACCACACCGATATCATCACGCTGATTGGTATCGAGTTCGACGAGAACACCGTGTGGGGCCAGCTGACCATTCTGGAGCTGAAACTGCTGGTTTACCTGGCACTTGGCCGCCATGAAGAGGCGCTTGACTGCGTGCAGATGTTCCTCCAGTACAATGACAACACCGTTGAGCGCGGCCTGTTCTACCAGGCGGTGAACGCGGTACTGGAGATTGAGCTGGACGACGAATTGGCGCTGGACGACTACTTACCCAACTTCAAGCGCATGTTCGGCGAAGCGACTATGGAGGCGGTCGTGGGTTCAGTAGACGGCAGCGTACGCTTCCACGGCCTCACGCCCACCAATATGCAGTTAGAGGGCTTGGATCGCCACCAGCGCCTGATCGAAAGCTACAAGAAGCTTCACGCAGCGCGAGCGGCAAAAGCGGGTATTGCGCGCATGTAACCTGTAGAGGCGATTGGGGTTGACGAGGCATTAAGTACTCCGTAAGCTAGAAATTATCCACGCCTTAGGCAGTAAGCTTTCCCACATATCTCGGGATAAGCCGACCCCTAGGGCGTTTTTTGTTTGAAGAAGGAAAAAAGCCATGCCTACAGCAATATTGATTGATGGTGGCTATTTTATTAAGCGTTTCAGGCGCATAGAGCCCTCCAATGCGTATGATGGAAAAAGAGCAGCTGATTGTTTGTTTCGGTGGGCGGTAAGTCACTTGCATGAGAAGAGCCGCCATGGAAACAGTCAAACGAATCAACGGCGTGATTTGTACAGAATTTTTTCTACGACTGCCCGCCCCTATCGAAAAAGATGCATAACCCTATTTCAGGGAAAGCCATCGACTTTTCCAAAACGCCAGAGGCGCTTTTTCGTAAAGAGCTGCATCAAGCCTTGTTGGGGAAACGCAAATTAGCAGTCCGTCTGGGCCATCTTTCGGATGATGCTCAGTGGACACTTAAACCTGAAAAAATCAAAGCATTGCTAAAGCATAAAATATCGCTTGATGATTTGACTGAGAATGATGTGCGCGTTGATGTTCGGCAAAAGGGGGTCGATATGCGTATAGGAGTTGATGTCACTTCTTTGACGTTAAAAGGGCAAGTTGATCAAATTGTGCTTATGGCTGGTGACGCTGATTTTGTACCTGCTGCAAAAATTGCGAGACGCGAAGGTATCGATTTCATCCTCGATCCAATGTGGCAGACGATTCCCGCAGGATTGCACGAGCATATTGATGGGCTAAGAACGACTTGCCCGAAGCCAGAACTTCCTCTTAGGCGCCAATACTGATGAGGAGTTTTGTTTAGTCTTAAAAGAACAGTTAGTGAATTTTGTAAGTCCCCTAACGGTGCGTTGCCTTAAAAGGCCCGCACCGTTTTTATGTGATGCACTTTGGTGCAGCAATTGGCGCAGTGAGTGCAACCAACTGCACCGCTGCGCCAAATTTCATGGCAGGCCTGGCTTGGTACAACACTCTTCGCGCAATTCAGCCAAAGAACCAGTAGCACACCAGAATGGCGGTGGTGATGCCTGCTATATCGGCGACCAGGGCGCATCCCAACCCATGGCGAATGCGGGTGATGCCTACGGCACCGAAGTAAACCGCCAGCACGTAAAGCGTGGTTTCGGTGCTGCCTTGGAAGGTGGCCGCCAGTAGCCCAGGGAAGCTATCGACACCAAAGGTGTTCATGGTTTCGATCATCATGGCGCGGGAGCCGCTGCCGGAGAGCGGTTTCACAAAGGCGGTGGGTAGCGCATCCACAAAGCGGGTGTCCCAGCCGATGCCCTCAACCAGCCAGCGGATACCGCCAAGCCCGGCATCCAGCACGCCGCTGGCGCGCAGCACACCCACCGCGACCAGCATGGCAATCAGGTAGGGCAGCAGGGTGATGGTAAAGCTCAGGCCCTCTTTAGCCCCTTCGATAAAGGCGTCGTACACCTTCACTCCGCGAAGCGCGCCAACCACTAGAAACATCATCACAATGCTAAACAGGGTCAGATTGCCCACCAGCGTTGAGGCCGCCGCCAGCGCCTGAGCGGACATCCCCGCTAAAGTAGTGATCAATAGCCCTAACGCTAACGCAGCCGCCACTAAATAGGCCAACACGACAGGGTGCCAGAGCTTTAAACGCTGCATCACCGCTACCGCCAACAGCCCAGCCAGGCTAGAGGCGCTTGTCGCTAACAAGATCGGTAAAAATACCAGCGTCGGGTCGGTGGCTCCCTGCTGGGCGCGGTACATAAAAATAGTGACGGGCAGCAGGGTGAGCGACGAGGTATTAAGCACTAAAAACAGGATTTGAGCGTTGCTGGCGGTCTCACTGCTGGAATTAAGGCTTTGCAGCGAATGCATCGCTTTGATACCGATCGGCGTGGCGGCGTTATCCAGGCCGAGAATGTTCGCCGCGAAGTTCATGCTAATCAGCCCCATGGCCGGGTGGCCACGGGGCACTTCGGGCATCAGGCGGCTAAAAAGCGGGTCGAGTACCCGCCCCAGTAGTCGTATCAACCCTGCCTTTTCGGCAATGGAAAGAAACCCCAGCCACAGCGTCATGGTGCCCAGCAGCACCAAGATAATATCGACGCTCACCTTCGCCATATCGAACAGCGACTGCACCAAGCGGGCAAACACTTCGCTATCGCCACCCACCAGCCACTGCCAGAGCGATGCCGCAAAGGCGGCAATAAAGAAGCTTAACCAGATTCCGTTGAGCATGGCGGGTGGGCGTCCTTGGTCATAAAAGAGGGTATGCGCTTGCTGCGTATCCTAACCAAGGAGCGCCCGTGCGTGCTAACCCGAAAGCGAAAGAAAGAACAGAATCAGCGGAGGCGACAGCAGCGAGAGGATAAAGCCGCTAACCACGGCAATGGGCACACAGGCCACGCCGCCGTGCTGCTGGATAACAGGAAGAGTGAAATCCATGGAGGTCGCCCCGCCGTAGCCGATGGCGAGTGCGGTATGGCGGTGAATGACCAGCGGGATCAGGATGAACGCCAGCAGCTCGCGGGTCAGGTCGTTGAAGAACGCCACGCCGCCCATCAGCGGGCCGAGCTGGTCGCCAATCAGGATGGCGGAAAGCGAGTACCAGCCGAAGCCTGAGGCCATGGCCAGGCCTTCGTTCCAACTCAGCGAGAGCAAGGGGGCGGCGGCCAAGCCTGCCAACAGCGAGCTGAGCGCCAGGGTGACCGCAATGGCGAGCCCCTGACGGTTGAGCAGAATCTGCTTGAGCGGCATGCCCGAATTGCGCAGCTGGCAGCCAATCAACACCAGCAGCACGTAGAGCACCCACTCTGCCAGCCAGTCGGCGGTGGTGAACAGCGCCTCGCCAACCATAGGTCCAAGCAGCAGCCCCGCAGTGACACCCGCTGCGACCACGCCCACCAGCATTAACGAGCCCTGCATGGCGGCGAGTTTGCTGGTGGGGGCATCTTTCACTACCGGAGAGCCGCCCGCGCTGAGCCGCACTCGCCGAGAAAGCCACCACAGTGCGGCTAAGTTAAACAGCGTGGTGATGGTAAACAGCAGTAGGGCATTGCCACCCAGACGAGAGAGCTGGCTGCCTAAATTCTCAAGCCCGGCGAGGCTCACGCCCATAAACAGCAGAATCAGGTACACCGAGCCGCTGACGGCTCGGTTAATCAGATTCAGCAAGCGGGTCGAACGGACACGTACCAAGTAGCCCAAAAACAGCGGCAGTAAAACGATCAATAGGCCAGAGAGCATTTAGGGCGCGTTACCCCCGGCGGGGTTGAAGTGGGTCATGGTGAGTGTCGTTTGTCGGCGCCCCTCTTTTTCATAGGTGGCTGAGAGGATGAGCCCCGGCCAGTCAGGATGGAAGTTGATCAGCAAATGCCGGTCAGGCTTTTCGGCATCAATCAGCGTGACCTGCTTAGCGTCGAACTCACCGGCAGGCACACGGGCTGTAGTGGGCTCGTTCACGAAGTACTGGAAGTGTTCGTCGCGCCCACGGTGATCCACGAAGTCGATATCGCAGGGGTTGCTCTCGGTGCAGCCTTCGGTGCCAGCCCGGCGGGAGAGGTCGAACAGGGCGGCTTGACGATCGATGGAGGGAATGTCGTCTTGGTTGAGCTGATAGCTGTCGCCGACGCCGAAGAGAGAGTAGCTGCTGTTATAAAGCAAAGAGTGTGTGTCGCCATCATCGATGTAGAAACGACTGCGCTCGTTACCTCGGGCGACGGCAATGGAGAAACTCATGTCGCTCAGCCAATGCGAGCCTTCATGCGTGAGCGTATGGGTAATGTTGGCGCTCGGCCAGCCGCGAATTTCAAGCCGGTACTGCGCCTCGAATGGCTGAGGAGAGGCCAAGGAAGCGCTGTCATCGGCAAGCGCGACGGCGCTGTTCGTCATCAGCGCGGCAGTCAATGTAGCGCCCAATAGGCCGTGCCGTGTGTTACGAGCGAATGTGTGTTGCAAAGGCTCCTCCTCCCTACAGTGTGTCTTCCTAAGAGCCTTTAGCGAGCGCTTGGTTCCGTGGGCGAGTATAACGAGCGTGGCGTTAAACGTCAGTAGCCCATGTCGGGGTTAACGGTAGCCAGGGTTTCACCCGCCTCAAAGGCGTGCAGGTACGAAATCACTTGATCAATGGCGTCGTTCAACGGCGTAGGGGCCGCCATGTGTGGCGTCACGATTACCTTAGGGTGCTGCCAGAGCGGGTTGTTTGCCGGTAGCGGCTCTTCATGGAAAACATCCAGCAGTGCTCCGCGCAGGTGCCCTGGCTGGCCGTCATGGCCAAGTGCGTCCAGCAGCGCTTGCTCATCAATCAAGCTACCACGGCCTGGGTTAATGATGCTGGCACCTTTCGGCAGTTGTGCCAGCCGTTCGGCGTTAAGAATGTGCTGGGTAGCCGCTGTATCGGGGAGAATGGTCACTACGCTTTGCGCTTGGTTCAGTAGCTCGTTTAAACCGTCCTCGCCATGCAGGCAGCGCACGCCGCTGATCTGTTTGGGGGTACGGCTCCAGCCAAGCACCGGGAACCCAGCCTGTTGAAGCGCGCTCGCCACATAGCTGCCGATAGCGCCTAGCCCTAATACACCCACCGGCCAGTTCGCTTTATCCGGCACCGCATGGGGCTGCCACTGGGCATTTGGCTGCTGAGCGGCGTAGCGGTCCATGCTGCGGTAGAAGTTCAGCACGCCGTAAAGCACATAGTCGGCCATCAATTCGCTCATGCCTGCATCGCGTAGCTTCACAATAGGGACATCCTTGGGGAGCCCAGGCGTCTTCAGCAAATAATCGACCCCAGCCCCTAGGTTAATAATGCCTTTTAGCTGCGTTTGTTCTTGCAGGAGGTGAGCGGGCGCTTTCCACACGGCTAGGTAGTCGGCGTTGGCCCGTTCGCTGGCGGGGGCATCACTGGTAAGCACGGTGGCCTCTGGAAGCGCCTCTGCAATAGCGGCCTGCCACTGGGCCGCGTCATCAATATGCACTACGACTTTCATGTTATCTCCTTGTACTCAGTTAATAATGCATGCTGACTATCATGGGCGAGAGGAGCTTAATACCGCAACCTGAGGGCATTATGGAGAACGCTGTCAACGTGTAGATAAAGCTAACGTTAACAGCATATGAAATTTTTGTAATAAAGGCTTTGACCGGCAGCCAAGGGGGGGTGCTAGTATCGCCTTAAGACGACATTGGCGGGCCAGCAGCGGCGGTGGCCAGGTCGATCCTGTGGCCCAGCGCAGTGAGCCTTAGGGCATGCGCTGGTTCTTAGTGATCTTTGATGGCGAGTTGCCCGATGACTGAGGTTTCCCTGCCTTTCACTCGTGAAGAGTATGCAAACCGCCTGTGGAAGGTGCGTGCTGAAATGGCCGGTCGTGGTATTGACGTATTGATTGTCAGCGACCCCTCCAACATGGCGTGGCTAACCGGCTACGATGGTTGGTCATTTTATGTCCACCAGTGCGTGCTGGTGGGGCTGGAAGGCGAACCCGTATGGTTCGGCCGCCGGATGGATGCCAATGGTGCACTGCGCACCTGCTGGATTCATCCCGATAATATTACCTACTATCCGGATTACTACGTCCAGAACCCTGATATGCACCCGATGGAGTATCTGGCGCAGTCGATTATGCCGGACCGTGGCTGGCATATCGGTGTGGTGGGCATGGAGATGGATAACTACTACTTCTCCGCTAAAGCGTATCAAAGCCTGCTGAAAGAGTTGCCCCATGCGCGCTTTATGGATGCCAACTCGCTGGTGAACTGGTGCCGGGCGATCAAGTCGCCTCAAGAAATTGCTTATATGCGGGTAGCGGCCAGAATCGTCGAGGGGATGCACTCGCGCATTCTTGAGGTGATTGAGCCTGGTCTGCCCAAGAGCAAGCTAGTATCGGAGATTTATCGCGTGGGTATTGAGGGCTTTGTCGATGAAAACGGCAAAGTATTTGGCGGTGATTACCCCGCCATCGTGCCCATGTTGCCCACCGGTAAAGATGCAGCCGCACCCCACTTAACCTGGGACGATACGCCATTTCGCACCGGCGAAGGCACCTTCTTCGAGATTGCGGGCGTGTTTAAGCGTTACCATGCGCCTATGTCGCGCACGGTGTTTCTCGGCACGCCACCGGTTGATTTTATCCGTGCGGAGTCGGCGCTGCTGGAAGGTATCGAGAATGGCCTAGCGGTTGCCAAACCCGGCAACCGCACGGCAGATATTGCCATGGCGCTGGGTGCGGCGATGGATAAATATGGCTTTGACCGCGGTGGTGCCCGCTGTGGTTATCCCATCGGTATCTCTTACCCACCCGACTGGGGCGAGCGCACCATGAGTTTGCGCCCCTCGGATGAAACTATCCTGCAGCCCGGCATGACCTTCCACTTCATGCCCGGCCTATGGGTTGATGACTGGGGCCTGGAGATTACCGAAAGTATCCTAATAACCGAAGATGGCTGTGAAACCCTGGCGAATTTCCCCCGCCAGCTGTTCGTCAAATAGCCGCGTGATAACACAAGGGAAACACAATGACGCTTCAACCGAACCAACTGCGGCCAAGCCCCATTTCCGCCACCGTTGATTTCGACGCCGATGGCGTGCAGCACGGCTTTTTAAAACTGCCGATTTCCACCGATGAGTCGGCTTGGGGCGCGGTGATGATCCCCGTCACGGTAGTAAAAAATGGCGAAGGCCCCACGGCACTGCTCACCGGTGGCAACCATGGCGATGAGTACGAGGGCATCACTTCGCTGTTGAAGCTCTCCTCGACGCTGAAAGCGGAAGACGTGACCGGACGCGTGATCATCGTGCCCTGCATGAATACCCCAGCGGTGATGGCGGGCAAACGCACCTCACCCATGGATAAAGGCAACCTGAACCGCAGCTTTCCTGGCGACCCTAACGGCACGGTGACCTCGCAAATTGCCGACTACTTCACCCGCGTGCTGGTGCCCATGAGCGATGTGGTGCTCGACCTGCACTCTGGCGGCCGCACGCTGGATATTCTGCCGTTTGGCGCTTCCCACGTGCTGGATGACAAAGCCCAACAGCAGGCCGCCCTGGAAGGTGCAAAAGCGTTTGGTGCACCTTACGCCATGGTGATGTTTGAGCTAGATGCCGAAAAGCTTTTCGACACCGCTTGCGAGCGCCAGGGCAAAGTGTTTGTGGCCACGGAGTTGGGCGGCGGCGGCACCTCTACGCCGCAAAGCATGGCGATTGCCGAGCGTGGCGTGCGAAACTTCTTAATTCATTACGGTTTGGTAGCCGGTGACGTGGAGATGCCCGAAGGCGGTCAAATGTACCTCGATATGCCGGATGCTAGCTGCTACGTGCAGAGCCAGCATTCGGGCGTATTAGAGCTGCTGGTGGCACTGGGCGACGAAGTGAAGAAGGGCCAAACCATCGCCTATGTTTACGATATGACCCGCAGCGGCACCGCCCCGGTGGCGTACAAAGCCGAGCGCGATGGTATTCTCATGGCCCGCCGTGCGCCGTCGCTGATCAATATGGGGGACACTCTAGCGGTGATTGCCGATGTTGTTGAACGGCTAGAGGCGTAGCCCTCGGTATGATGAAACTGGACCGTTTTGATCTCAAAATTCTCGATATCCTCTCCCGGGACGGGCGAATCACCAAGTCTAAGCTGGCCGAGGCGATTAACCTCTCGGTCAGCCCCTGCTGGGAGCGGGTAAAGCGGCTGGAAACAGCCGGTGTGATCGAAGGCTATACCGCGCGCATCAATGCTGACGTGCTGGTGCCGCGCAACCCCGTATGGGTGCAGATCGAGCTCAAGCAGCACAACGCCGAAAGCTTTGCCCGCTTTGAAGCCTTGGTGATGCAAACTCCCGAAGTGACCGAGTGCGTGGCCGTCGGCGGTGGCGTCGATTATCTGGTGAAGTTCGAAGCCCGCACCATCGATAGCTACCAGCGCTTGATGGATAAATGGCTGGTATCGGAGGTGGGCATTGAGCGCTACTTTACGTATATCGTGACGAAGACCGTCAAGCATCAGCCGATTGGCATCGACCCCAGCGCTGCGCTTTAGCCGCTTTGCCTTGCGGCCAAAAAAAACCATCATAAAACGTCTTGCCACAAAAAAAGTGCCGGAAAACACCGGCGCTTTCAAAAACACTTCGTGGCGATTCTCCCTTACGCTAGACACATCGATTTAGCGCGACCCTTGAGCCGCGATGGATGATCCTTTTGATGTGCACGGTGTGTCGCCTCTAGCAGGCCTCATCGTATTGGCTGCAACCTGGGGAGGTGCCCATGACCACACTATCGACCACGCTTGCTAAACGCCTGGAAGATCCGCGCCTGTTCCGGCAGTACGCCTACGTGAACGGCAAGTGGACCCATGGCGAAGGTGGCCGTGAAGAGGCCGTGTACGACCCGGCAACCAACGAAGCCATTGGCCATATTCCGCTGCTGGAAGCAGAGCAGATTACCGCTGCTGTGGATGCCGCCGAAGCGGCGTTTGTCCACTGGCGGGCACTGCGCGCCGACGAGCGTTGCGAACGCCTGCTGGCCTGGTACGACCTCATTCAAGCCAACCGCGAAGACCTAGCGACCATCATGACCCTGGAGCAGGGCAAACCGCTGCCCGATGCCCGTGGTGAAGTAGAGTATGGCGCAAGCTTCGTGCGTTGGTTCGCGGAAGAGGGCAAGCGCACCTACGGCGAGACCATCCCGAGCCACATTCCCAATGCATCGCTCGGCACCATTAAAGAGCCGGTGGGCATTGCCGCGATGATTACGCCGTGGAACTTCCCGCTGGCGATGATCACCCGCAAAGCCGCTGCCGCGCTGGCCGCAGGCTGCCCGGTGATTGTGAAGCCTGCCAACGAAACGCCGTTCTCGGCGCTGGCGCTGGCAGAACTTGCCGAGCGAGCGGGCATCCCAGAAGGCATCTTCAACGTGGTATTGGGCGAGCCTGCGGAAGTCTCCAAGATTTTGTGCAGCGAACCGCGTATTCGTGCGCTCTCGTTCACCGGCTCCACCCGCGTTGGCCGCCTGCTCATCGAGCAAAGCGCTAACACCGTGAAGCGTCTTTCACTGGAGCTGGGTGGCAACGCGCCGTTTATCGTCGGGCCAGATATGGACCCGAAAGAGGCCGCCTATGCTGCGGTAGCGGCCAAGTTCCAAACCGCTGGGCAAGACTGCCTAGCTGCTAACCGGATTTTAGTACACGAATCGATTCACGATGAGTTCGTGGCCCAGTTCACCGAGCGTATGGCGGCCCTCACCGTGGGCAATGGCCTGCACGGCGAAGTCGATCTTGGCCCGCTCATTCACCGCCAAGCGGTCGAAAAAGCAGCCGCGATTGTGGACGACGCAATCTCCCAAGGCGCCACCATGATCGCGGGCGACCAAAGCCAAGCACCGGGCGACAACTTCTTTATGCCAGTGCTGCTGACCGGTGTGACACCGCAAATGAAAGTATGGCGGGAAGAGAACTTTGCCCCGGTGGCCGGCATTACCGCTTATAGTAGCGACGACGAAGTGATCGAGATGGCCAACGACACCGAATACGGCCTGGCCGCGTACATCTACACCCATGATATTCGTCGTATTTGGAAGCTGATGCGCGCACTGGAGTACGGCATGGTGAGCGTCAACTCCGTGAAGATGACCGGCCCGCCCGTGCCCTTCGGCGGCGTTAAGCAGTCCGGCCTTGGCCGTGAAGGTGGCGCGACGGGTATCGATGAGTATCTGGAAACGAAGTACTACTGCCTGGGGGCACTGGGTTCGGTGTCGGGCAGCTAGGTTTAGGAACCACAGCATCGCGCGCTGAAGCGGCCCTCCCACAACATCCGCTGAGGTGCTTGAATAGGCCCTGTGGGAGGCCGGCTCCGCCGGGCGAAGGCACCGCTAGGTGCCCAACATTAAGTCAGTCACCAAAGATAAAACACCCTCCCCAAGTATGGGGAGGCTTATCGTACAGAGAGAACGTTATGAGCTTGCATCAGGATCTGATCGAACGCGACCGTAAAGTCACCTTCCACGCCTCTACCCACCTGCGTGACTTCGCCCACGGCGACGCACCGGGCCGTGTTATTACCGGTGGTAAAGGCATTAATATCGTTGATAAAGATGGTCGTGAGTTCATCGACGGTTTTGCGGGTCTTTACTGTGTGAACATCGGCTATGGTCGCACTGAAGTGGCTGAAGCTATCTACAAGCAGGCGCTTGAGCTCTCCTACTACCACACCTACGTAGGCCACTCCAACGAGCCGCAAATCGAGCTTTCCGAGCGCGTGCTGAAAATCGCAGGCCTCAACATGTCCAAGGTCTACTACGGCATGTCCGGCTCTGACGCCAACGAAACCCAGCTCAAAATCGTGCGTTACTACAACAACGTACTGGGCCGCCCGCAGAAGAAAAAGGTCATCTCGCGTATGCGCGGTTACCACGGCTCTGGCATCGCGTCTGGCTCGCTGACCGGCCTGAAGGCGTTCCACGACCACTTCGACCTGCCCATCGATACCATCCGCCATACCGAAGCGCCGCACTACTACCTGCGCGCCGCCGAGCAGCACGGCATGACCGAGCGGGAATTCTCTGCCTATTGCGCGGATAAGCTCGAAGCGATGATTCTGGAAGAGGGCCCGGACACCGTTGCCGCCTTTATCGGCGAGCCAGTACTTGGCACTGGCGGTATTGTGCCGCCGCCGGAAGGCTACTGGGAAGCGATTCAGCCGGTACTGGATAAGTACGACGTGCTGCTAATTGCCGACGAAGTGGTGTGTGGCTTTGGCCGTACCGGCTCCGACTTCGGTAGCCACCACTACAATATGAAGCCTGACCTGATCACTATCGCCAAAGGCCTGACCAGCGCCTACCAGCCGCTGTCTGGCGTGATTGTCGGCGATAAAGTGTGGAAAGTGCTTGAGCAGGGCACCGGTGAATTCGGCCCCATCGGCCACGGCTGGACCTATTCCGGCCACGCCTTGGGCTGTGCTGCTGGCCTTGCCAACCTGGATATCATCGAGCGCGAAAACCTGGTGGGCAACGCGGCAGAAACCGGCGGTTACTTCCAGCAGCAGCTGAAAGCGACGTTTGAAGGCCACCCGCTGCTGGGTGATGTTCGCGGCGTTGGCCTGATGGCTGCGCTGGAATTCTCTCCGGATGCCAAGCAGCGCCTGCACTTCGACCCCGCGTTGAAAGTGGGCCCGCGTGTCGCGGCTGCGGCCATGGAAGAGAACCTGATTGCCCGCGCCATGCCTCAAGGCGACATTCTTGGCTTTGCACCGCCGCTGACTATCAACCGTGGCGAAGTAGACGAAATGATCGGCCGCGCCAAACGCGCCATCGACCGCGTGACCGATGAGCTAGTGCGCTCCGGCGACCTGAAAACGGGCCAGCAAGAAGCCACTTTTACCGTTTAATCGCCTGCGTTAGCCGTTTAAGCGCCGCTGCTGATGCAGCGGCGTTTTTGTTGTGCGCCAGGCATGGCGCGCAGCGCCTTGACTGGCGCTATTCCTGAGGGTGGTGCCTCACAGGATGACTTGGGGGTGAAAGTCCCCTACGGACCCTGATAGCGGGAACCGTTAGCTGAACAGCAAGGGTGTCTGCCGCAAGGCAGAATCCGAAGGAAGCTGAAGGCAAACTCCCGGCCCGACGAACAGAAATCGCATACGAGGCTATCGCACCCGGGCGAGAGTGCAATGATCCTCAAAGCCCCATAGCTATCCGGAAGGGGCGATAGTAAATGCGGCGGGTAGGTGGGAGGAAGGTCGCGCGTCTTACCCTGGGAGGTCTGGTGGTCTGCCACGGTGCTACCGGCGTCG
>NZ_FODB01000078.1 GCF_900110265.1 Vreelandella aquamarina
CTAATTTGTAGCGCGGCGTAAGCGGAGCGCACCCGCGAAGCACCCCTCTAGGGGTGCCGATGGTGGCATTAGGTTGGATGAATTACGGTGGTGATATCGAGGCGGCTGTCGCCATCTCACGAAATGCGTGACACTTACCTTAATCCCGCAGGCTCATAATCCGCCAATGGCGCTCTTCTGCCACTTTACGCAGGGTGTCGTCTGGGTCGACGGCAACCGGGTGATCAACTTTCTCAAGTAGCGGTAGATCGTTGTGAGAATCGCTATAGAACCACGCGCCGTCCATGGTGATATCTTGGGCTTCTAGCCACGCTTGTAGGCGGATGACTTTACCCTCGCGGTAACTGGGCACGCCGTCAACACGGCCAGTATAGCGGCCATCGACCATTTCCGGCTCTACAGCGATTAAATCATCAACACCTAAGCGCTCGGCAATGGGGCCGGTAATAAAACGGTTGGTGGCAGTGATAATCAGCAGCGTATCGCCTTTGGTGCGGTGGCGGGCCAGCAGCTCCTCGGCTTTGGGCAGAATATGCGGCTCGATTTTGCTGGCCATGAATTGCTGGTGCCACGCCGCCAGCTGCTCCGGCGTGTTTTCAGCCAGCGGTTTCAGCGCCATTTCCAAAAATGCCGCCATATCCAGAGTGCCCGCGTTGTAATCGGCGAGAAAGCGCTCGTTGGCCTCGCGGTAGGCCACCGGGTCCACTGCGCCTTGCTCCACCAGAAACTCACCCCAGGCATGGTCGCTGTCGATGGATAGCAGCGTATTGTCCAAATCGAAAATGGCCAGACTCACGGCGCTCCCCTTATGGTTAATGTTGGACGTTGGTCGTCGGATACAAAGCGCCGGATTATCGCAGAGTCACCTAGGTTTCACCACTTAGCGTGATATTGTATTGATACGCTTGTCTCCCTTGTGGAAAAATGGGCATAACTGAAAATTTATGAAGGTGATGTCCGTGATCGACGCTGACGGCTTTCGCCCCAATGTTGGCATTATCATTGCCAATAGCCAGGGGCAGCTGCTTTGGGCGCGTCGTGTAGGGCAAAATGCGTGGCAATTTCCCCAGGGAGGCATTAAGGCAAGCGAGACGCCACAACAAGCGCTTTTTCGTGAACTCCACGAAGAGATCGGCTTAACCGCCGACGATGTTGATATTGTCGCCTGCACCCGGGGCTGGCTGCGCTACCGTCTGCCACGACGCATGATTCGTACCCACTCAAGGCCAGTGTGTATTGGCCAAAAACAGAAGTGGTTTTTACTCAAAATTCGTTGCCAAGAAAACCGTATTTGTATGACGGCCACGCCCAAGCCGGAATTCGACGGTTGGCGATGGGTTAGCTACTGGTACCCGTTAGGGCAAGTGGTGCCGTTTAAACGAGAGGTCTATCGGCGTGCGCTAAGAGAGCTTTCTCCTCGCGTGCAGCGCTTGGCACAAGATAACGAAGGATAACGCGCGCATCATTGCAGGATAAAAGCAGTGTTAGCCCAGCCGGACAATCCCTCAGCGAGGCAAATAATAGTGAATAGGAAAACGTCCATGCTTGAGGTGCTGCGACGCGTTATTCAAGAAGTGAATGGCGCACGGAACCTCGACGCCGCGCTGTCGACCATGGTGCGCCGCATACGCAAAGCCATGCAGACCGACGTGTGCTCCTTTTATCTTTACGATAAAGAACTGGAGTCGTTGGTTCTGATGGAAACCATTGGTCTGCGTACCCAAGCCGTGGGTCGTGTCGTGTTGCCGCTGGGGGAAGGCCTAGTGGGGCTGGTGGCCAAGCGCAGCGAGCCGCTCAACTTGGAAGATGCCCAGTCGCACTCCCATTTCCGCTACTTTGAAGCGACCGGTGAAGAGCGTTATTCAAGCTTTCTTGGGGTGCCGATTATCCACCAGCGCCACATGTTGGGGGTGCTGGTGGTGCAGCAGGCGGAAAAGCGCCGCTACGATGACGAAGATGAAGCCTTCCTGGTCACCATGGCGGCACAGCTTTCGGGCGTGCTGGCTCATGCCTTAGCCACCGGTAATCTCACTCGCCCCGCGCTACCCGGTGGCCAGGCGATGTTCAAAGGGGTCGCGGCCTCACCCGGCATGGCCATGGGCGAAGCCGTGGTGATTACCCCGCCGGCCGATCTCAACAGCGTTCCAGATCTGATTCCCAGCGACCAAGAGTACGAAATTGCCCGGCTAAAAGAGGCCATCGGCAAAACCCGCGATGAAATTCGTGCCGCTGCAGAGCGTTTGGTTAACCGGATCTCTTCCCAGGAGCTAGCGCTGTTTGATGTTTATCAACAGATGCTGGGAGAGGCCGCGCTCTCTGAAGAGGTGGAAAAGCGCATTCGCGAAGGCCAGTGGGCGCCGGGGGCGCTCGCCGATGTCGTTCGCCGCCACGTGCAATACCTAGAGCGTGTCGATGATGACTACCTGCGCGAGCGGGCAGCAGATATTCGCGACCTGGGCCGTCGCGTGTTGGCGCACCTGCAAGAAGATACGCCTTCCACGCCGGAAACCTATCCAGACAGCGCCATTTTAGTTGGCGATGAAATCAGTGTGGCCATGCTGGGCGAAGTGCCGCGCGACAAGCTAAAAGGATTGGTGTCGGTACGTGGTTCCAGTACGTCTCACGTGGCGATTGTCGCCCGTGCCATGGGCATTCCCACGGTATTAGGAATGGTAGACCTGCCGCTGCCACGCCTGAACGGTGCGCCCGTGGTGCTAGATGGCCACCGGGGGCGGCTATTTGTGCGTCCTGCCGCCGAGCTGCAAACCCGCTACGCTAGCCTGATTGCCGAAGAGAAAGTGCTCAGCGAAGTGCTGGAGCATGAACAGGATCTGCCCAGTAGAACCCCCGACGGCCATGAAATGCCGCTGATGGTGAATACTGGCTTGGCGGTGGATGCCTCTGCACTGCTGAAAAGCCGCATTGGCGGGGTGGGGCTCTATCGCACCGAAGTGCCATTTATGATTACCGAGCGCTTCCCAGGTGAAAAAGAGCAGATGCGCATGTACCGCGAGCAGTTGAAAGGCTTTGCGCCGCTGCCGGTGGTGATGCGTACTCTAGATATCGGTGGCGACAAAGATTTGCCCTATTTCCCGATTGAGGAAGCCAACCCGTTCCTGGGCTGGCGGGGTATGCGCGTTACCCTGGATCATCCTGAAGTTCTGATGGTACAGCTGCGCGCCATGCTTAAAGCCTCCCACGATTTAGGCAATCTCTACGTGCTGCTCCCCATGATCACCAATGTGGAGGAGGTCGATGAGGCAATACGGCTGCTTGATCGCGCCATCTTAGAGTTGGGCGAAGAGGGTATTAAGGTTGAGCGGCCAAAAGTGGGGGTCATGATTGAAGTGCCCGCGACTATTTATCAAATGGACGCGCTGGCTAAGCGTGTCGATTTTTTCTCGGTAGGCAGTAATGACCTTACCCAGTACCTGCTAGCGGTGGATCGTAACAATCCGCGGGTGTCTAGCCTGTACGATGCGCTGCATCCCGCGCTACTTGGCGCTTTACAAGAGCTGGCTCAGGATGCGAAGCGGCTGAATAAGCCTATTTCGCTGTGTGGTGAGCTGGCGGGTGACCCAGCAGGCGCGCTGCTGTTGATGGCGATGGGCTTTACCAGTCTTTCCATGAACGCCCCCAGCTTGCCAAAAGTGCGTGCCGCGATTCGTCGGGTCACGCTGGCTGATGCGCAAACGCTGCTCAAAGAGATCATGCGGCTGGATACGCCCGCACTGGTCCATGAGCATCTTAATAAACGGCTGGATGAGTGGCAGTTGTCGCACCTACTGCCCCCTCGTGATTAATAAGCTACTATCGTTGGCATAGCGCCGTAAGTGTCGTTTCGCCAGTAAAGCGCCCGAGCGGCCCAAAGCGCTGCTCAGTGATAGCCACATCGCCCCGGTGGCTGAGCGTCAGCCAAGTAGTCGCGCGGGTGCCGTACTGCTCGCCGACGATAAAAGCCGCTGAGAGCTGACGCTCAAGAGTAACGCCAACCCCCGTATCGGGTAGCAAGTGATCGGCGGCTTGCCCTGGGTTTTGCAGCGCCTGTCGCGTGGCGGGCCGCCATAGGTGATTATTACTACCCTGCATAGCGCAACGTACAGCCTGTAGTTTAGGCCAAGGTGTATTCAAACTGGCATTGGAAAGCCCATGAACCCCGGGCGGCACATTAACAAGGGATATGCCATCGCTTCCCCGGTGCAGGTGCCAGCATTGGTGGGTGGTAGCGACTAATAAATTAAAGCCAGCGTAGCGCTCGGCTTGGTGGCTCGCCATGGTGTCTAGCCATGCGGCGGGGTTGTCACTGCTAAGTACCCCCGCCACCAGTTCGCCTCGGCTGGGCGCGTTAGGGGGCGTGGGTAAGGTGGTATCGCGTACGTTGGTAAGTGCCGCCACAATGCCGTATCGATTTGCTGCCAGCCATGTACCACCCGCTTCCAAGTCTCTGCCACCCAGCAGTGCTTTGTCGCTCCACGCACTCAGTGGGGCAGTAGGGCGTGCATGGAACTCATCACGATTACCCGCTAAGCGTAGAGGAGTGTGGCTATCGGGTGACCAACGAAACGTAATTAAACACATAAATGACTCATAATAGGCATTATTCGGGGCATACTTAAGTGGCGCGACATGACACACTTCCGGTGGAGACGTACACTGACTTTCGCGCCGTGATTAATGATGCGGGCTATCTCTACTAGCCTAACGCCCTGCCAACTGGGACATCGCGAATGACACAACGCTATCAGCGAGAGCACTTCTGGAATGCCATTATCTGGCCAGTTCTATGGCCATTATTACTGGTTCAGGCCGCGCTTGTCCTGCTATGTGTGTTGGTAGGAGCCGTTATCTGGCTAATGTCACCCAGCCAAGCGTCATGGGCAACCACGGTGTGGCTAATGCTTGCCCTTCTGTTGGGCAGCTGCATGAATGTAGGCGTTTTTTTAATGTTAATCAAAGCGCGGAGCAAGTATAAGGACACACTCTTCACGCAGGGGCTTAGCGAGCTTGAGCAGCGTATTGACGAGCTGCGCAGGAGGGTGGCCCTTAACTCTTTACCGGCGCTTGTTGAGCCGAAGGCCGATGAACAGCCCTGCCAGCGGCTTACCCTGGCGAACGACCAGCTAGAAGGGGTTATTCGAACGCTTGATAAAGCGAGTCATGTGGTCACACAGGATGGTCATGCTAGGAGTGACCAAGCGTTGTTGGATGACTTGCATCACCAGCAGAAGCAACTCAAACATTTAATGGCAGGCAGGGAGCGGGCAAGAGAGGAGTCTCGGCTTAAATCAGGCTACCTAACGTTGATGCAACGAGAAGCCGATAGCCTGTTTGAGCACCTTGGCAGCATGCTAACGGAGGATGCGTCTGAGACCAGCCGCCAGAACGTTACCCACCTGCGTGAACGCCTTGCTGATATCCGCTCACTATTAGCTAATTTCGTGCAGCAGAGTGTGAATGAGACAAGCAGTGACGATTTATCAGGGGGCGGTGAGCACCGGCCTCGCGTATTGGTCGTTGACGATGGGCCGGTAAACTTAATGCTGGCGCGGCAAATGTTAGAGTCCCAGGGCCTTAAGGTGGAAGGTGTCAGTAGCGGTGAGCAAGCCCTAGAACGCCAGCAGTCCACTTTTTATGATTTAGTCTTTATGGATATTTTTATGCCCACTCTCGATGGGCTTGAGACGACTCGCCGTTGGCGTAAGTTTGAGCAATCAAATCAAAAGCAGCGCAGTGTGATGATTGCGTTGACCGCCAATGTCGATAACGCGGGCAGAGATACCTACGAAGCCGCTGGAATGGATGACCTTCTAGCCAAACCCTATCAACCGGATACCTTGCATAGCATGATTAATAAATGGTTGCCTCACGCCCTGGAGAGGCCGAGCCAATGACCTTTGCAGCCATTTTAGCCAGTTACTTGGCGCTAGGGGCAGTCGCTGGCACGATGGCCGGGCTATTTGGGGTTGGTGGCGGGATCATTATTGTTCCTGTGCTGGTGTTTGCCTTCGGGCTACAGGGCATTTCCCCTGAGATCACTATGCACCTTGCTGTTGGCACCTCGCTTGCCACTATCGTCATTACCGGCGCTTCTTCAGCCCTTGGGCATTTTCGTAAAGGTAGCGTGCATCGTGCTTGGTTTATGGCCTTGCTGCCCGGCTTAATGCTAGGCGCGATTGCTGGGGTGTTTATTGCTGATAACTTGTCGGGCACCGTGCTGGGTACGCTTTTTGGCGTCTTCGTACTTCTATTAGCTACCAAAATGGTCATCGGGCTTACGCCGAAACCCGGCACTATTGCCCCTGGAAAAGTAGCAATGGCCATTGCGGGTGGCGTAGTTGGAGCGATTTCTGCGCTGTTCGGTATAGGCGGTGGTGCCATGACAGTGCCTTGGCTCTCTCGCTGCGGTGCCACTATGACACAAGCGGTGGGAACCTCTGCGGCCTGTGGCTTACCAATAGCAGTGGTAGGGGCGGTGACCTTTATCGTGGTGGGGTGGGGGAACCCGCTCTTGCCGCATTGGGCAACCGGATTTGTTATGTGGCCAGCATTTATCGGTATCGTAGCCACCAGCGTACCGTTTGCCCGTATTGGCGTGCGTTTGGCCCATGTGCTGCCTGCCGATGTACTGCGTTTCTGTTTTGCTGCTCTGCTCGCTGTGGTGGGATTACGCTTCATACTGGCGTAATGGCGCTTTGGCACACTGTAGCGTTTCTTTTATTTGATTAGAGAAAGTGAATGATTAACTACCCAACGATAGACCCTGTTGCGATTTCCCTCGGCCCGTTGCAAGTGCATTGGTACGGCCTCATGTACGTGGTCGGCTTCGTGGCGGCGTGGTGGCTAGGCTGCAAACGTGCCCCGCGTCTAGGAATGAACAAAGACGACATTGGCGATTTGCTTTTCTACTGTGCCATTGGCGTAGTCGCCGGTGGTCGCTTGGGCTACGCGCTGTTTTACGGATTAGAACAGTGGATGGCCGACCCGCTCTGGATCTTCCGCGTGTGGGATGGCGGCATGAGCTTCCATGGTGGCTTGATGGGCGTATTGCTGGCCGCCTGGCTATTTGCCCGCCGCAAGCAGTTGGCCTTCTTCACCCTCACCGACTTCATCGCCCCGCTCGTGCCGATTGGCCTGGGGGCTGGGCGCATCGGCAACTTCATCAACCACGAGCTGCCCGGCCGCGTGACCTCGCTTCCCTGGGGCATGCCCTTTCCCGGCATGGGCCCAGAGCCGCGTCACCCCTCGGCACTCTACGAAGCCGTATTGGAAGGCGCCGTGCTGTTCGTCATCCTCTGGTGGGTCTCGGCCAAACCTCGTGCGCGCGGGTTCATCTCCGGCCTGTTTCTGCTGGGCTACGGCGTCTTCCGCTTCATGGTCGAATTCGTCCGCATGCCCGACGCCCACATCGGCTACCTCGCCTTTGGCTGGTTCACCATGGGCATGCTCCTCACCCTACCCATGATTATTCTCGGACTCCTCCTGATGCTCTGGTCAAAAGGCAAGCCCATCGACGCCAAGGTATGATCCGGATGTGGCGCTCAGAGTATCCACCTAAACCTGTCTGTGGGAGGCCAATTTCATTGGGCGACTGTTTGGGCAGGCACTTGTGCCTGCATCATCGCGAGCTAAAGCTCCCTCCCACAAGAAGCCCCTTCCTGCAGCAGCAAAGTGGCTGGGTAGAGCCAGTGGATTCAGGCTAGCCTGAGTAGCCGCCCAAGCTTGCCTGTGGGAGGCCAATTTCATTGGGCGACTGTCTGGGCAGGCACTTGTGCCTGCATCATCGCGAGCTAAAGCTCCCTCCCACAAGAAGCCCCTTCCTGCAGCAGAAAAGTGGCTGGGTAGAGCCGTGGATTCAGGCTAGCCTGAGTAGCCGCCCAAGCTTGCCTGTGGGAGGCCAGTTTCATTGGGCGACTGTCTGGGCAGGCACTTGTGCCTGCATCATCGCGAGCTAAAGCTCCCTCCCACCACCCTTAACATAGACGTTGCCTTTAGGGCGGCCTAGAATACAGCCTCATACTCGCTGTTAATCTGGAAATCTTGTGACTGCTACAACGCCTTCGCTTACCACGTCGAACGAATTGCCTGCGCTTGAACAGCCTTACCTGGACCTGATGCGCACTGTGCTCGAACAGGGCGTTGATCGCGGTGACCGTACCGGTACGGGTACGCGCTCGGTGTTTGGCCACCAGATGCGCTTTGATCTTTCCCGTGGGTTTCCGCTGCTGACCACCAAGAAGCTGCACCTGCGCTCCATCATCCACGAGCTGCTGTGGTTTCTGAAGGGCGATACCAACATCGGTTACCTGAAAGAGCACGGCGTGCGTATCTGGGACGAGTGGGCTGATGAAGAGGGCAACCTGGGCCCCGTATATGGCTACCAGTGGCGTAGCTGGCCAAACCCCAAGGGCGGCAGCGTGGATCAAATTGCCAATGTGCTAGAGCAAATTCGCACCAACCCGCAGTCGCGGCGGTTAATTGTCTCGGCCTGGAACCCAGGCCAAGTGGATGAAATGAAGCTGCCGCCGTGCCACTGTCTGTTTCAGTTCTACGTCGCCAACGGGCGACTCTCCTGCCAGCTTTACCAGCGCAGTGCCGATATTTTCCTCGGCGTGCCGTTCAATATCGCCAGTTACGCGTTGCTGCTGAGCATGGTGGCCCAGGTCACGGGCTTACAGCCGGGGGAATTCGTTCACACGCTTGGAGATGCCCACCTGTATAGCAACCATCTAGAGCAGGCGCAGGAGCAGCTAACCCGCACGCCCATGCCACCGCCTAGGCTCGTGCTCAATCCAGAGGTCACGAACCTATTCGACTTCACCTTCGATGATATTCAGATCGAAAATTACGCGTCCCATCCGCATATCAAAGCAAAGGTAGCCGTATGAGTCAGCAAGCCACCGCCTATGAACCGCTGGTGCCCGTTGCGATGATCGTCGCCATGGCCAAGAATCGCGTCATTGGCGTCGATGGCAAGCTACCCTGGTACTTGCCTGAAGATTTGAAATTCTTCAAACGTATGACCCAGGCCAAGCCGCTGGTCATGGGACGTAAAACCTTCGCCTCCATTGGCAAGCCGCTGCCCAATCGTCTCAATATCGTCGTGACTCGGGATGCCCAGTTTAGTGCAGAAGGCACGCGCGTATGCCATGAGCTACCGGCTGCGTTAGCGCTTGCCGATCAGCAGGCGACAATCGAAGCGGCAGAAGAAATCATGGTCATGGGCGGCGGCGAGATTTACCGTCAAGCCTTACCGTTTGCCCAACGTCTCTACATCACGGAAGTCGATATAGAAGTGGAAGGCGATGCGTACTTCCCCGCGTTCTCGACGGAAGAGTGGCAAGAAGTTCAGCGAGTCGCCGGGCAGCCCGCAGAAGGGCAGTCAAATTATGACTTCGTCGTGTATGAGCGTGTCAACGACTGACCAAGGGCAAAGGAGGGGGTTATGGCCGCCAGCGTACTGCATCTACTAGAAACGTTAGAAACACGGCTCGAACAAAACAAGGCCGAACTCATTGCGCTGCGCGAAGAGAATCAGCAGTTGAAACAGCAGCTAGCCGCGCTATCGACTCGCCCCCCAGGGGAGCCTACGGCATCGCCCGCTGAACACGAGACCGATGTCGCGGCGGCAGAAGAAGCGCCGAACGAAGCACCCGAGCACGTATCAGCGGCGGTCAGCGAGCCAGTAACGCCAGAAGCCGTCACGCAACCCTCGCCGCAAGCGTTATTGAAGCAGTGGTATCAGCGTTACCCACATGCCTTCTTCAAAGGGCACACCAAACCTTTGAAAGTGGGGATTCACCAGGATTTGGCCGAGCGCGAGCCTTGGCCGAGTAAATTGATCCGTCGGGCGCTAGCCAACTACGTCAATTTGCCGCGTTATATCAAATCCATGCGTGAAGGAGCAGAGCGTGTCGATTTAGATGGCCAGCCTGCCGGCAAGGTGGACAAAGAAGCCGCGAAACATGCCAGTGAGCGGCGACAAGAAGCGCCCACGAAAAAACGAATGGAGCGTCCGGCTCCCCCCGCGAAAAGTCGCACGAATAAAGCGCAGCCAGCCGCGAGTAACTCATCGCCAAACGATGAGAAGCTCCCCTCGAGAACGCCCGTTCCAGAAAAAAGTGAGCAGAAAAAACCGCTTACCATGGAAGAGAAGCTCAAAGGCCTGCAGCAAAAATTCGAAGGCCGCTGAGACCCGAGTCCGTGTTGTGGGTTCCATAAAAAAACACAAATCGTAAAAAAACACTGTTTTTTTCTATTGCGTTCCCTGGAATCCCGGTATAGAGTTTGACCTGCGAGCATTGGACTATAACAAGGCTTTGTTGAGGACATGTCGCATACCACCGGGAAAAACCGGCGGATGAGAAAAAGAGCATGGCCCGCAAGCCACTTGCTGGCTTCTACGAAGGCCAGTAATAACGATCGAAACAGTAAGCTAGTTAAAGGAACCTACATCATGAAAAAGACACTTTTAGCGACTGCTATTGTTGGTGCCCTGGGCGCCTCCGCTGCAGCACAAGCAGCTACCGTATATGACCAAGACGGCACTCGTCTGGACGTATACGGCCGTATCGCCATGGGTATCGAAGGTGGCGGCCCCGAGTTCAACTCTGATAACGAAGCAATCGACAACGGCCCTGAGTTCGTAGACGTCTTCTCTCGTCTGGGTCTGCGCATGAGCCAGGAAGTGACGTCTGACCTGACGGCTTTCGGTCGTCTAGAATGGCGCTTTGATGGTGATGAGAACACCACCGATGGTGGTTTCAACGAACTTCGCCAGAGCTACCTGGGTCTGCAAAGCAAGCAGTACGGTACTTTCCAAGCTGGTAACTTTGACAGCTTCTACAGCCAGTTCGTATCTCAGCCGTTCGACGTTTACATCTTCGCTGATAGTGACCTAGAGTTCGCTGGTCATTCGAAGCAGTCTCGCGGCGACTCTATCGGTTACTACACGCCTGACCTGCAAGGTTTCACTGCATTCCTGCAGCTGAAGTACTACAGCGAGCGTGGCTTGAAGGAAACAGGTCCACGCCTGAATACTGATGGCAACGTGGTTGGTACAAGTGAAGAAGGCAGCGTAATTGCACCGCAAGGTGGTGTTCGTTACCAGCAAGGTCCGTTCACTGTAGGTCTGGGCTTCGTTGAAGACGTAGTTCGTGGCGGCGGTAACGGCGAAATGCTGGGCGGCCTGATCGGTTCTTACGACGTGAACGACCAGTTCTCCGTTCGCCTGGGCTACGAAGGCCGTGAGCACAGCGACGAAGGTTTCGGCAACGGTTACGACAAAGTTGGTCTGGGTGGTACTTACACCACTGGCCCGTGGGCGTTCACTGCTGACATCTACGATGTAAGCGAAGACGGTGCTGATGGCGATGACCGTACTGCATGGGCCCTGGGTTCTTACTACCGAGTCTCCAGTAACTTCGACGTGTTCCTGGAGCTGAACCAGCGTGACCAGCAGTCCATCGACGTCACCATCGGTGGCGGCGACGGCCCTGTTAGCGTTGAGCGCGCTGACGGCGACGACATTTACTACCTGACTGGCGCTCGTTACCACTTCTAAGCCTTGGTTAAACCAAGCTTAAAGTTGTAACACCTGTAGTAGATAATGAACCGGCCCCTTTTGGGGCCGGTTTTTTTATGGTGGTGCGCCAGGCATGGCGCGCAGCGCCAATTAGGCGCTATCCGGTCCGCCGTGGTGGTTGGCCGGATGACTTGGGGGTGAAAG
>NZ_FODB01000053.1 GCF_900110265.1 Vreelandella aquamarina
AAGCTGAGGCGGCAAAATGTCCCTCCAAAATCTTGTCCTCGCTGACATTCTCATTCGCGAAGAAGCGATAGGCGGCCTTGGTATTGGCCCAGTCCTGAAAGGCGGTGGGTAGTGATTTGTCTGGCCGATCACCGAGTGCTTCCAGCATGACAGCCAACCTTTGATTCAGTCGCGCGTCCCCCAAGTCGCAGCCAGTCATTTCCTCGTTCACCCAGTGTTGTCCCATATTGATACCTCTTATCATATCGAACGAACTGAGAAGCCAAAAAAACACATCGGGCTTTACTTTATCAACAGTATGCTTATGTAGCTGATGATTTGTGGGTAATTGCAAGGCCCGTTAAAGTCTATGCTCATATCCACTTTGCCGTGGTGGCTGGCGTCTTCCACCGTCACATTCACACCCAGCGCGGCGAAGTGGCTGTAAAACACGCTGGCGTAATGGCCTTCGTATTGGGCAATGGGGTTGTTGCGGTACCAGTCGTGTGGCAAGCCGGCATAAAGCGCTTTGAGGTGGGTTTCCAGGCCTTGGAGGTCGTGCGCTTGCAAGTTACGGAACAGCGTAAGCCGCTCCCGAGGGGGGGCTTGCACACCCAGCACAGGTAAAAGCGCTTGGTTAAGGTTGGCTTCCACCTCAAGGTTGGGGTAGCCCAAGGTGTAGAGCCAATAACCGGTCATCGGCTCCTCGACAGCATGCGCGGTCAGGTAGCCCGTTTGGAACAAGAGCGCTTCGGTGGCGATATGGTCGACATCAAAGCGGCCTAATAATTCGGCTTCTGTTTGCAGTTGGCTCAAGGCAGGAGTGAACACACCGCGTTTTTTTAGCAGTTCTACTAAAAACGTAGGGGTAGCGCTTTCAAACCAGTAAGGGGTGAATTTCCGCTCTTCTAACAAGAGCAATACATCAAACGGGTTGTAAACGCTGGGCACGTCTTGCCCGCCCCAGCGATAGCCGTTGTACCAGCGGCGAATCTCGTCACGGTCAAGCCCAGGCAGTTCAGGCGCAAACACCGTGTCCACATCGTGGTCGGTATAGCCACAGATAGCGGCATAGTCAGATGAGAGTGTGATGTCGCGCAGATTGTTCAGCCCTGAAAACAGGCTGACTTTGCTGAACTTGGAAACGCCGGTCAGCAGTACAAAGTGCAGGTGGGGGGCGGCATCTTTCAGCACGCTATAGAGGTTTTTCAGACCTTCGCGCAGTTCGCGCGCCCTATCGCTATCGAGAATATTATCAAGGATGGGTTTATCGTACTCGTCGATCAGCACTACTACGCGTTGACCGTGAACACGATGCGCTTGCTCAATCAAGCTAGCAAAGTCGTCCGCAATACGCTTAGGAGGCGTCGACGTAATCTGCAGACGTGCACGCTGCTGCTACAACTGATATCGAATGTTCGCATCTAGGTCCTCTCTGTCAGCCGCCACTCCATTGCCAAAGCTTAAACGCACCACCGGGTACCGCTGCTGCCAGTCCCACTTGTTGTGAATATATAACCCGTAAAATAGCGCTTCGCGGCCTTCAAATAGGCAGCCCAGGGTATCTAGCAGCAGGCTTTTGCCAAAGCGACGCGGGCGGGAGAGAAAATAGTATTTGTTTTGGTTCGCCAGCTTTTCAATGAACGGCGTTTTGTCGACGTAGTAATAGCCGCCTTCTCGGATATCCGAAAAAGTTTGAATGCCTATAGGCAGCTTACGACGATGAGCAGCTGGCATGCTGGCCTCCAATGCTGAACCGATGAAACACAGGACAGTTTAGCACGGTGGCGATAAGGGCAGGTGGCGCATATGGAGCTGTGTTTTTGGCAGAGGTACTGCTGGCGTTCTACGCGTAGCCGAATCAATTAAAGGAGTCCGTAGTGCGCGGTGACCAGAGGTCAAATTTGGTAGAAAACAGGACACAGAAAAGTCACGGTGTGTGCCAACGTTTTGACAATGAAGGGCACAGAATGGCGTTAATGGGTGTGATAGAGAAGATTTGAAATGCATTGGCATGTTAATTAACTTGTTGTTTTAAATATTGTTTATTGGTTTTTTTACGGTGGGGAAGAGCGATGCTTGTGCGGCTTAAACCGGCCTCCGAAGCCGAAGGTCGCAGGTTCAATTCCTGCCGGGCGCGCCAGAATTTTGTGAAAAAGGGCCTACGAGAAATCGTGGGCCTTTTTTTTGTTTGGCTGCTATCGGACAAGGTGCGTATGTTGTGGAGAGCATCCAAGGTTAGATTTTTAAGAAAACTATAATAGCAAATTGCTATGTATGGCGATTTGCTATTATAATGCAGCCAGCGAAAGGGGTTGCATATGCATGTGGTCACACAAAAACGTATTTGGGAAGCAAAGGAGAAATGGCCGCAGTCGGCCACTGCCTTAGATGCATGGTTTCGCATCATGAAGGCTAGCGAACCCCAGAGCTTTGCTGAGTTGAAAGAAATTTTTCCGGCAACTGATAAGGTGGGAAGCCACCATGTTTTTGACATTGGTGGCAATAAGATTCGATTGATAGCAACTGTGCATTATCGCGCTAAGCGCGTTTTTATCCGCCATATTCTCGATCATCCTGAATATGACAAGGGTAAGTGGAAGGAGTGAAGATATGAATGCCGTTCTTGATCAAGCAGCTACTCACTGGCAGTACATTGCACCTCTTCTCTCTGCGCCAGAATCAGAGGAAGAGTATGACGAGAAAGTAGAAGCTCTTGATGAAATTCTAAATTTGGTTGGCGATGATGAAAATCATTATTTATCCAGCCTTGCGGTGCGCCTTGGTGATCTTCTTGAGGCATATGATGAGCATGTACGCCCCATGCCTGTCGCGGGGGAGACTGATGTGCTGCGTTATCTGATGGAAGAACACGGCATTACCCAAAATGATTTGCCGGAAATCGGCGCTCAGTCTGTTGTTTCGTCAATTTTGTCAGGCAAACGTAATCTTAACTGGCGGCAAATTTGTGGACTTTCCGACCGATTTGGCATCTCAACGGATGTTTTCAAACGGAATAAAAAACTTAGCGATATTAGTTAACTTGGTTCGAGCTTTATCATGAGAGGAACTTGAAGCCCACTTCCCCTAAAGGCTCAATTATGAATATTGGTGGTTTTCTTATAGGTCGAGAGGGTGTTAGTTAATTAATCGAATTGCTAATTAAAATTATCTATAAGGCGCGGTCCGGCTCATCCTGCACCCTCTAGATTCGAAGAAGGTTGTATCAAGCCTAGATAAGCAATCATTACCAATCCAGGCGTGCAGTGAATCCCAAAAAATCAAAAAAGACTTTATGCAGGCTCGGTAATATAAAGTCTATACAGTTTATCTTCTCTAATAACTGGTCTTGCCCTAACCTTGAGCGACGAATGATCGTTCAGTGAGCTTGAGTACGGGTTGCCTGGCTCTGAAAGTGCGATATCTGAAACCTTTCCTTTGATATGACCTTCGTATCCATTAGCTTCGATTATGCACGTCCCCGTATCAACATTTAGAGAGTGAAATCTCGTAATATGAAATATACCGGGCGATCCCACCTTTAGCTCCTCCTCCGATCGAATAGCAACAGCTTCTGGCTCTGTTATTACCACAGGATCATCAAGATCATGAAATGTAGTTACTTTTCTGCATGAAGACCCTACTGGAGTAACAGCCTTCCTCATATTGCCTTCAGCAGCCGAAACGAGAGCAGGTAATGTGTCGATTAGCTTTGATTGTAAGGAGGCAAGGCTGTCGTTCGCTCTTAATAGCCCATTTGACAACAAGACGTTAAGGTCTCCGTCAGCTTTAGCCCTTCTCTCTAAAACATGGACTAATTCGTTCATATTACCCTGCCCAGACAGCTTGTCTTTGATGAACCCAATGATTCGCGATACAAGCCAGTCAAAAGAGTTTTTATATATCTCTGAAAAAGCCAATATATCATGCGCTGCCACTGGAAGAATAACCAGTAATGATTCGTACGACCCTTGTGTCGCGGGCAGTGAGTAACATTTAAATTCGGTTTTTGCTCTAGGCTGAAGGATACTGCCATACATGCAGTAGTGAGCGACTAAATTATAGAGTCTAGATATTCCATCTATAGTCTTAGAATACTCAACTGCATCAAGTAAATGCTGATCTGCGTGTAGGCCTTCGAACTTAAGGCGCATGCTGGAGATAGACCCTGCTGGGGTGCTCGTAGACATGTATTTCCTCTAATTATAATTACCATGATCTAATCTCTCTACTCAAATTAGCCTAGCACAAGGCACTGAAATAGGATGGGACTCGTAAGCTTTGCTTTTCAACGCTTCTTCGTGGCTTGCTGATTTTGGATTCTTAATATTTTTCAGCGTTGGTGGGTGCGCAGAAAATTTAGTTTTTATTAGATGGAGCTGGTGGTCAGAGGCAAAATGCCGAGCAAACAAGAACCCCCGCGTAAGTTCGTGAGAACCAAAAGGCGGGGGAGCATGTGCTTATGGTCATCACGCTGTGAGATGCCTGTGCGATAGAAGCCGATGAGAAGAGTCTAAAGGCTAGATCAAGCACTGGAACTCAAGCCGACATAAAGTCATTCCAGCGCCTTACCAAATAGTTATGTTCATCCATGACGGTATTCCACACCGCGATGCGGCTCATTCTTGTCTGGTAGTCTCCACCGTCGCGAATTTCGCCACGGTGGATCAGGTCTGAGGTGTCATCGGGGCCCGGAAGGTTCTTGGCGGCAGGTTTGCCGCCATACCAAAAGTCCCACTCTGCAGCGGAAAGGTGAGGGCGGGTCAGTTCGGGGGTGGAAATGTAATAGCCTTGGCGGGCCATGACGGCACCGGGCCATCCAGAAATCCACCAGTTGAGGTAGTCATAGGCAGCATCTAGCGTTCGCCCCTTCACATGCCGTGAGATGGACATGCCGCCGTACCAGGCGCGATAGCCTTCTGTGGGGGCCGCCATGTGCACCTTGATATTGCGCTTTTTGAGATCCGTCATGGCGGGCGACCACAGACTTTCGATGCCGACCCGGCCGCGCACCATATCGGAAGATGCTTGATCCTGGTTGCTCCAGAAGGCGCGAAAGTGTTGCTGACGTTTGAGATTGATCAGGCAGTCAATCAGGCTGTCAATCTCTGCCAGGCTGAGATTACCTAGATTGTCGAACTCGACTAGGCCCGCTGCTTTGGCTGCCAGCGCGGCGTCAATAGCGCCGATGGCACTGTCATTTTGCAGGCTGACCATGCCTTTCCAGCGCTTGTCCAGCAACCAGCTCCAGCTCTCTTTGTTGATATCCAGCCCTTTGGGGAGCATGTCTGTGCGATAACCGAAGCTGTCCACATTGTGGCTAACAGGGAGCATGGTGATATGCCCACTGGGGCGAGAACCGTAACTGCCATCGGGTTGGACATAGAGTAGCTTGACCGGGTTACTACCTGCACCCAGGGGAGCGTGGGGTGTCAGCCTACCGGTCTTGGGGAGGTCATTGATCATGTCCCAGTGTTTAATGCGATCCACCTGAATGGGTTGAATCGCATTAGCGGGCCACACGAAGTCTACGTTGTGAAACCATTGATCATAAATATCGAAGCTATCCGGGGTTAGCACTCCCGCTTGCTGCGCGGCTACACCATCAAGAACCTCAAAGGTGAGGCGAAGGCCCAAGTCTTCCCGAGCACGCTTGCGAATGATTTCAAGCAGCGTTACCGAGGTGCCGAGCACCCTTAGCGTGACCGGACCTCGCTGCACATAGGGCATGGCTAGCGGTTTAGGGGATGCAGCTTCATGCATGGAATATCCTGGGGCTTGGGTGGTTGCTAACGGCATTCATGAAGATATTCAGTGAGTCTGTCACGCACTTGGCAGTGATGCCATGAGTGATGAAAATCAGCTCTGAAATGCGGTCGTCTTCAGGCCAGGCGTCTACGTGCTCTGGCGGGTGAATGGTGTGCTGAACACCATGTATGATCACCGGGCGGGTATCATCTTTTACATGCAACACGCCTTTGACGCGCATGATGTGGCTGCCATGGCGGTTGAGCAACATCGAGAGCCAAAGGCCAAAGCACGTCCAGTCCACTTCGCCGTCGAAGCAGAGGCGGAATGACTGAACATCTCCAAGGTGCGAGGCCGCGTCAGGTGCTGGCGGTTTACGCCAGGGCCCAAGCCATGTTTTTACCTCTGAGTAGCTGTAGTGGTCAATATGCGGCCCACTGCCGAATAGCTCATCACTGGCCTGTTTTAAGGCCTCCTGCCCCAATTGCTGCGCTGCCGGGTTGATGGTGTCAATCAGGCTTTGAACCTCATCAAGCTGGGCTTGATCGACCAGGTCGACCTTACTGATGACGAGTTTGTCGGCGACTGCAATCTGGGATTCCCACACCGGCTGGAGCTTGCGGCTGGCTGTGGCGTTGAGGGCGTCGACCAGCGTGAGATTGGTGCCTGGGCGCAGATGGTGCCGCAGTACAGGATCAGCGGTGATCGTTGAGGCGATGGGGCCGGGGTCGGCCAGGCCAGTGGTTTCCAGGATGATGCGTTTGAAGGGCGGAATTTTGCCGTCTTGGCGCTGTGACAACAGGCGCCGTAACGCATCAGACAGCTCGCCACGAATGGTGCAGCAGACACAGCCACTGGAGAGCAGCACGGCATCTTCGGCGATTTCACCTAGCAGGCGGTTGTCTAGGCCCACGTCGCCGAACTCGTTGATTAGTACGGCGCTGTCGCCGAAGTCTTCACTGGCCAGTACCGATTTGAGCAAGGTGGTTTTGCCACTGCCCAGAAAGCCGGATATCACGTGCACCGGTAGCAGTGGCGTCTTGTCGTTCATTGATCGGATCCTCTCTGGGGCAAGCTAGAAACATCTAAGCGTTAGTTTAACGATGCCAGAAAATTTGCATCTAACGGATCGATATCCCGCCCAGTCATCAGTTCGGCTTGGCGCCAGATGCCGCCTAGATCCTGAACCATCTCGCGCTTGCCTGTTGCGCTGGCGATCACGAAACTGGATGCCTGAAAATCTTCGAGCACGAGGCGATGCGGCTTAAGTACGCGGTTGATCAGTTCTGCCCGATAGGCCCTGGCACGGCGACGCTCGTAGTGAGCCTGCTCAGGGTCTTCGATGTGAGTACTCCAGTGGTTTTCACCGCCGAATACACCGCATAATCCGCACATAACAGCTCCTTTAACAGTTGATTCAGAGTGGCAACGGGCCTATTGGTTGGCAGCCGGGAAGCCCAAGTGATCGCTGGCGGCAAGCGCTACGCGCATAAGTGCCTCATCTTCTCCGCAAGGCGCCGTTAGCTGGATGCTGGTGTGCTGCTGGTTCTTGTCCACACCGCTGGGCAGCGCGATAGCGGGGGAGTCCAGCAGGCTTGCCACCATGCTCAGCCGCAACGTGGCGAGATTCACTTCAGCGAAACGCTCTGGGTTGTCTTCCAAAGGGGCAAGGAGAGGAGCCGTGTGAGCAACCGTGGGGGAGAGTAGCGTCGCCCCGGCGAGTTCATGGCGAAGTTGCGCTTGAAGTGACCGGCGCTGGCGATAAAGCGTCACTATGCTGTCCGGTGCCATCTTCTGCGCATTAATTAATCGCTGCCGAACTCTTGGATCCATAGCTTCTGCAGCTTCACTTTCCAACAGCTCACGGTACTCGGTGTAAGCCTCTGCTGCGCCCAGCCAGCCGTGATGTTGAATGAGGTGCAGAGTGTCGCTCACGCTGGCCAGCTTTCGTCTGATCAGGTGGAAGCCGGCATTAATAAGCTGCTCGGCGCTGCGCTCTAGGTTTTGCCGCACGCCTTCTTCGATACGTTCGTCGTCTAGATAGGCGGTATCCAGCACGATGACCGTGCGTTCGGGGTCAGCGCGCTCCCGCGTTGTGGCCTCTTCTCCTCGCATGACATCGTCAATGGCCAGGCAGTCTTCCAGGGACTGAGCGATGACACCAATGGTGTCCAGGCTATGTGCTAGGGGAGTGACGCCTTGCCGACTATGGCGAGCCTGGGATGGGCGATAGGATGCCAGACCATTAAAAGCGGCAGGTACACGAAGCGAACCTGCCGTATCGGTGCCTATTGCTGCAGGAACGATACCTTTGGCGACGGCCACTGCTGAGCCAGAGCTGGAGCCGCCGGGCACCCTCGGTTCTCCCTGGCCTGGCGTATGATGAGGCGTGCCATAGTGCGGGTTCAGCCCAAGGCCTGAGTAGGCCAGTTCGGTCAAATTGGTCTTGCCCAGGCATACCATGCCAGCCGCTGTCGCATGGCGAACCGCAGTGGCATCGTACATTGCGGGCTTTTCGGTGAGCACTCGGCTGCCCGCCGTCGTCACTGCCCCAGCAATATCGAACAGATCCTTCCAGGCGATAGGAACCCCATCGAGCGGCCCTAGCGAAGCGCCCTGCGCTTGGCGTCGAGCGGCTGCTGCGGCCTCGAACATGGCGCGCTCCGGGGTGAGCGATATAAAAACGGCGTCACTCTCTTTAGCCGCCGCCAGGCATTGGCGCGTCAGTATTATAGGGTCGAGTTTGCCATGCTGGATGGCTTCGCCCATGGCAAGGGCAGTGCTTGGGTAAGAGACCATGAAAAGGTTCCCCGAGTTGGTCGACTGGTGCTGTAGTGATGGTTAATGCCCGCTTAGCGATCTTCACGCTTGAGTGCAGAGGCAGGGATATCGTCGGCTGTCAGGCGCTCGAAGCGCTTCTGCTCGGTATAAACCCAGTTAAGCCCTACTGATGTCGCCAGAAAACGATCATCAAAATTGCTATCTAACTCTTCTTGGGGATAATGACGCAGGATCCAAGTTTTCATCAGTATCACGTACACCACCAACGCGGTGATAAAACCAACGGCATAAGCGTACTCTAGGAATATGAGTGCCATGGCCCCGCCCGCCAGCCAGGCGATAATGCCAGCTGGATTGAAGCCATTGAAAAAGCGGAATTGACCGGCGGGATCGTACAAGGCTGGGACATTAAGACGACGGTGCCGCAAAATATAGTAATCCGCGACCATGATGCCGCCGACTGCGGAGAGTACCGCGCCATAGTAGCTGAGGAAGGTAAACAAATTGTTCAGAATCAACCAAGGCATGGAAGCTGTGCCGATGATACCGGCGATGACCAAGGCGACAGGATAGCTAATACGAGGGGCACCGGCATTGACGAAGGTAAGGGCAGCCGGAATCAAGTTGGCGGCATTATTGGTAGACCACTGAGCCAATATCACCATGGCCAATAGTGCCACCATGGTGAAGCCACCCCCCTGGCCTTGAATGACGGTGACAGGGTTCCAGTCACCTGCCGCGATAAAGGATACGCCACCAATCAACGCTACCCAGGCCTGGGTCGCAGGTAAGGCCAAGAACTGTGCGACGAAGACGTTGCGATTGCGGGCGAAGAAGCTGCGTTGTCCTCCTGGCGTGCGCAGGAAACGGGTCAAGTTGGGAATATCCACTGCCAATGCTGACCAAAAAGCCATATTGGCGAAGAATAGCGCTAAAGGCACTACTTGTTGATCGCCAACAAACGTCCAGATGTTGACGCCGTTGGTTTCGGCTAGCACGTTAAGAGTGAAGTACATCCAGACTGATATAGCGACGATGCAAGGTGCGGCGATAGAGGCGAGTAATTCTACTGCGCGAATGCCGAGAGCGGTGTTGACGATCTGCACGACAGCGAAAAGCACGTACCACACGATCCAATTATCAAATCTGAAGTGGTTATAGTTTCCTGGACACACAGACGCAGATAATATTATCTGCCCCACAAGGTGTGTGCCATGAGTCAGAAGAAAAGCAATTCGTATACAGCCGAGTTTAAAGAAGCCGCCGTCAAACTAGCGGTGGAATCCGATCAACCGATCGCCCAGTCGGCGCGCGAGTTGGGCGTTAACGTCAACACGCTGCATACTTGGATCGATAAATTCCATGGTAAGCAGACGAGTGATTCGAGTAGTGCGGTTGACGACAAGCACCTATATGAAGAGTTGAAGCAACTCCGGCGTGAGAATGCTCGGCTGAAGGAAGAGCGGGAACTGTTAAAAAAGGCGGCGGCCTTCTTCGCCAAAGAATCGAACTGAGGTACGGCTTCATCGAGGAGCATCGGGGCACGTTCAGCACTGCCCTGATGTGCCGAGTGTTTGAAGTCTCTCGCAGTGGCTATTACGAGTGGCGAACTAGACCGTCCAGCCAGCGAGTCCGGGATGATCAGGCGTTGAAGGCCAGTATTCGTGAACATCATGAAAAAAGCCGCTCAACCTATGGAACACGGCGTATTCAAAAGCAACTGGCTGAAGACGGAGAGACCGTCAGCCGCCGTCGAATCGGTCGATTGATGGGTGAAGAGGGCCTTAAATGCAAGATGCGGCGCAAGTTCAAAGCGACGACCAATTCAAAGCACAACAAGCCGGTAGCCGCGAACCTGCTGAATCGTAACTTCACGGCATCAGAGCCTGATCAGGCTTATGTCGGTGATATCACCTATATCCCGACACGGGAGGGCTGGCTGTACCTAGCCGTCTTCATTGACCTTTGCTCACGAGCGGTCGTCGGATGGTCCATGGATAGCCGGATGCCGACAGCGTTGGTGAACGACGCGCTGACCATGGCGATCTTTAAGCGTCGGCCAGCAGCCGGTCTGCTGGTTCACAGTGACCGTGGCAGCCAGTATGCCTCGGATAGTTTCCAGGGCTTGCTCAAGCAGCATGAGTTCAAGTGCAGCATGAGCCGCAAGGGTAACTGTTGGGACAACGCCCCGTCAGAAAGCTTCTTTCATACTCTAAAGACCGAGTTGGTGTATCACGAGGACTTTAAGACGCGAGAGGAAGCGAGGCAGGCGATCTTCGAGTATATCGAGGTATTTTATAATCGGGTGCGGCTGCACTCCAGCAACGATTATATGAGTCCAGCGGACTATGAATCGAGGCTACGAGCAGCCGCTTAAAAAAGTGTCCGGAAAACTGTTGCCAGATCACTTCGGCTGCCGGCGTAGGCAGTGACTTCCCAAGGCTTGCCGATAGGGCTCCACGCATACGGCACCGACGACGCTTATGAAAAACCTGATTCATCAAAGTAATAGAGCTCGTGCTCGCCTTGGTCCTCTCGCTCATGAAGCGCTTTCATCAGGTCTTACGTTTTGCGAAAGTCCGTTTCGTCACGCTGGGTCTTGAGTGAATGAGACCATCCAAACCGGACACTTCCCATTGCTTGAACCATCGTGATACGGCATCGCCGCGAACCTGAAGTATCTCACTGATTTGGTTAATCGTATGGCCTTGGTCACTCAGTAGAATGGCATGCGCCCGACGGCGGAGAGCGCGCTTCTCGCCATGGTGATAGGCGGAGGTCAGCGTCTGTTGTTCAGGTTCAGTGAGAGGGGCAACGAAGCGTTTTTCCATGGTTCTGTCCGTGCCAGAAATCCTGGCATGGATGTTGCTCGAAAACTTTAGATTAGGAACTTAGAGGCGATTGGTAAAGGCGTTACCAGTGTTGCCGTCGGCGATCATGTGATTCCTTTGTATACCCCCGAATGTGGCGAGTGCAAATTCTGCCTGTCCGGCAAAACCAACCTGTGCGGGAAAATCCGCGAAACCCAGGGCAAGGGGCTGATGCCCGACGGCACCAGCCGCTTCTACAAGGACGGAAAGCCAATCTATCACTACATGGGTTGCTCGACCTTCTCCTAGTACACCGTTCTGCCGGAGATTTCGCTGGCGAAGGTCAACAAGGAAGCCCCGCTGGAAGAGGTGTGCCTGCTCGGCTGCGACATAACCACCGGCATGGGCGCGGTCATGAATACCGCCAAGGTGGAAGAAGGCGCTACGGTGGCCATTTTCGGTCTCGGCCTGTCTGCGATTATTGGTGCGACCATGGCCAAGGCGAGTCAGATTATCGTCATCGACATCAACAACAGTAAGTTTGACCTGGCACGACAGCTTGGTGCAACCGACTGTATCAATCCCAAAGACTATGACAAGCCGATTCAGGAAGTGATCGTTGAACTGACTGACGGTGGCGTGGACCTTCGAATGCATCGGCAACGTCGATGTCATGTGGTCCGCACTGGAATGTTGCCACAAGGGATGGGGCGAGTCGGTCATTATTGGCGTTGCCGGGGCAGGCCAGGAAATTTCCACCCGCCCGTTCCAGCTCGTTACCGGTCGCGTCTGGAAAGGCTCCGCCTTCGGAGAGGTCAAAGGCCGTTCCGAGCTGCCTGGTATTGTCGAGCGTTACCTGCAGGGTGAATTCAAGCTTAATGATTTCATCACCCACACTATGGGGCTTGATGACATCAACGAGGCCTTCGAGCTGATGCATGAGGGCAAGAGCATCCGCAGCGTTATTCATTTCGACAAGTAATCGCGACGGCCACCTGCCCCGCAGGTGGCCGACCGATGGAGGTCCCGATGACAATCGAAAACCTGAGCAGCAACAAGAGCTTCAGTGGCTGGCACAAGCAGTACAGTCACCTTTCTGAAACTCTGGGTTGCAGAATGCGATTTGCGATTTACCTTCCGCCAGGAGTAGCCAACGGGGAAAAAGTACCGGTGCTCTATTGGCTGTCCGGCCTGACCTGTACCGATGAAAACTTCATGCAGAAAGCTGGCGCCCATCGTGTGGCCGCGGAATTGGGCATGGCCATCGTGGCACCGGACACCAGCCCCCGCAGCGATGACGTTGCCGATGATGAAAGCTACGATCTTGGCCAGGGCGCTGGCTTCTACGTGAACGCTACCGAAAGCCCATGGCATCCCAACTACCGCATGTACGACTATGTGCTGAATGAGCTGCCTGCACTGATCGAATCTGTTTTCCCGGTAACGGATCAACGCTCGATTGCAGATCATTCAATGGGTGGTCATGGCGCCCTCGTTCTGGCTCTTCGCAACCCTGAAAGATACCGGTCCGTATCGGCCTTCAGCCCGATCAGCAATCCGGTAAATTGCCCATGGGGCAGGAAAGCCTTCACAGCCTACCTGGGCAAAGACACCTCACGCTGGGCCGAATACGACGCTAGCCTACTGATGCGCGAGGCAAGGCAGTTCGTACCAGCCCTAGTCGACCAGGGCGATGCGGATAATTTCCTGACTGAACAGCTTCAGCCAGAGGCGCTTGAGACCGCAGCCAGCATCAGCAATTACCCGCTGTAGCTCAATTTCCGGGAGGGCTACGACCACAGCTACTTCTTTATCGCGAGCTTTATCGAAGCGCACCTGCGATTCCATGGCGGGCATCTGCGGTGTCGGGCTTTACGGTCTTAAAGTGGCCAAACCACACAATCAAGGGCTAAACAATCAATGATCCTGTACTGGCAGCAGCTGAGGATAAACTCGGCAACGAGTTGAAAATACAGCAATCAGCCCTTGAACCCGGCCAGAAAAGCGCGGTATTCCCGGAGCACCGCTTCACTGCTGCGGGCGAGCAGCCTGACTTCCTGTCCGGGGAGGCATTGGGCCAGCCGGGACGCGGCCAGCGGCGAAAGCGCACCCAGTCTCGGATAGCCTCCGATGGTCTGACGGTCGTTGAGTAATACGATCGGCTGGCCATCGGGTGGCACCTGAACCCCTCCGAGGTTGATGCCCTCTGAAATCAGCGATCGGATTCGGCACTGTAATTTGGGGCCGGTGAGGCGCACACCCATGCGGTCTGCCCGGTCATCCACCCGCCACCAGGTGTTGAAAGCGTCAAACAGGCTGCGGCCGGTGAATTCGGCAATCTGCGCACCTGGCAGCAGGTCGAGCTGCGGCGGCTCCCGGAAATCCGGGCGGGCATGTGGCGGGGCCGGGGTGATGCCCGGTGCTGCGGTGATACCCGGTTTGAACGTGCTTAACCTGTCGTCATCCGCCAGCTTGCGGCCGTAGCCATCAAAACCGCCCAGTTGCTCCCGGGCGACACAGGCTACGCTGCCCATCGCTGGCGGAGCCGCAAAGCCACCGTGTACAGACAGATACGCCCGCAGTCCGCTTACCGGGGTGCCAAACGTCAGTTTCTGGCCTTCGGACCAGCGTACCCGTTGCCAAAGCGGAACCGGATGGCCCTCCAGCGTGGCGCCAAGATCGGCTCCGGCGATGGCAATATCAAGATCGCGTTCCGCCACCAGTTGCAGTCCGCCAAAGGTGATTTCAAGGCTTGCCGAGCCCCAGGGATTACCGGCCAGCCGGTTGGCCCAGGCCCATGAGTACAGATCCGCCGGACCGCCTTGAGTGACCCCCAGGTGTCGGACACCAAAGCGGCCGCGATCCTGAAGCAGCGCAAGCGGCCCGGCCCGGAGCACCCGGATCGCGATGTCGCTCTGGGGCAGGGTGGTCATTGGCATGCCTCCATGGGGGTAATGTCGCCTCCGCTACGTTCAAACGCCTCTCGAGAGGCCGGAACAAAGCGTACCTGGTCGCCCACATTCAGCAGGCTGAAACCTTCTCTTTCTCGGTCGAACAGGCGGGCACTGGTGCGACCCAGAAGGTTCCAGCCGCCTGGGGTGGCGGTGGGGTACGCGGCGGTCTGGCGCGCGGCAATGGCCACGCTGCCCACCGGGACTTTCTTACGGGGCGTGTCGAGCCTCGGGCATTCCAGCTCTGGGGCGGTCAGGCCCATGAAGGCAAAGCCTGGCGCAAAGCCCAGGGCAAAGACGCGGTAGGTTTTCTGGCTGTGGCACGCGATGACCTCAGCCACCGACAGTCCCGTATGTTCCGCGACCCGCTCAAGGTCTGGCCCAACGCTGGCATGGTAGAACGTTGGCAGTTCATGTATCTGGCTGGTGCCGGAGCTGCCCTCCGGTGTCAGGTCCGTGAGCAGGCTGGTGATCTTCTGTTGCGCTTCCAACGGACTAAGTTGCACGGGATCGAAAACCACCAGCAAGGTGGTGTAGGACGGCACCAGGTCCACCACCGCCGTTCCGAACGCCGATTCGCAGCGCTGCAGCAAGGCGGTGATCCAGGGCAGGTTGGTTTCCTCAATGCTATCGAACAGTCTTACCATCCAGCCGTCCAGGCCCGCAGATTCCAGCCGGGGCAGGGTTGTGACGGAGCCTGTGTTCATGTCTGGCTTCCAAGCGCCTGAATGGCTTCCCGAATGGACTGGATGGCAGCAATGGATTCGTTGTTGTCCCCATGCACGCACAAGGTGTCGGCTTGCAAAACGATCTTGCTGCCGTCGCTGGCGGTGAGTGGTTCACCTTTAGCGATCGTAATGGCCTGTGCCAGGATTTCCTTCGGGTCTTCATGAACGGCACCGGGCTGCCGCCTGGACACCAGATGCCCGTGCTGATCATAAGCGCGGTCTGCAAAGGCCTCAAACCAGAGGTCTATGCCATATCGGTCGGCAATGTCCTGTGCCATCGACGTGTCACAGGCGGCCATAGTCATCAGGGGCAGAGAGGCATCGAAATCTTTGACCGCCCTGACCACGGCTTCAAACAAAGCCGGATCCCGGATCATATCGTTGTACAGTGCGCCGTGGGGTTTCACGTAATGTAGCCACAGACCTTCAGCCCGACAAAGCCCGGACAGCGCCCCGATCTGGTACAGCACAAGGTCTTCCACTTCAGCAGGTGAGCAAGCAATAGAGCGTCGGCCAAAACCCACCAGATCCGGATAGGATGGGTGAGCGCCGACCTTCACCTGATGGGCTTTGGCCAGGCGCAGGGTACGCCGGATAACGTGAGGGTCGGATGCGTGAAAGCCGCAGGCTACGTTGGCAAGATCCACGTGGGGCATGACATGCTCATCCATTCCCATGACCCAGGGGCCGAAGCTTTCACCCATATCGGCATTGATCAAAAGCGTGCTCATATAGCCTCTCCTGTTTTAACCATGCGGTAACGCCACTGGCTTAAGACAAAAATTCCCAGGCTCACTGCCATCGAGGCAGCCAATGCCACGGCAAACGTGGCCATAGGAGGCAAAGTGTCTACCACCAGTGCCAGCGCCAGTGCAAAGGCTACGAGGCTGAGCATGCCTTTCTGGGCCATGCTTACCGTTGCTCTTGCCACTTCCGGGCCGTAGCGCTCGTAGAGTGTCCAGCCAATCGTGAACAAACCCACAGGAAACCCCACCAATATACCGGAAAGGAACGGGCCTGTTCTCGCCGCCAGGGTTGTTGCAATACTTACCAGAATGCCAGCCAGCAGGCCCCGTAATAGCAGATCGAACCAGCCTGATCGAGCAATTACGACGGTGTGCCTTAGTTGCAGCCTGTGGCGTATGAACTCAGCCGTCAAAAGCACCAAGCCGTACGCCAGAAGGGCTCCCCATACGCCTCCGGGTAGCAATGAAAATAGAAGCGAAGCGGGTATCCAGCTGCCCGTTGCCAGTGCCAGGCTGGTGAATACGCCCAAACGCCCGGCGGACAGCACGAAGCTGATAGCGAAGATAAGCGTTGCGATCAGTGCGTGCAGAGTCGACAGTGCGGCGGCTTGCAGGAACTCGGTTGAGCGCTCCTGAAGCATAAAGAAGTAGCCGGGGCCAAGAATAATCGGCGTGCCTGCCAGAATGCCGCCAAGCCGGGGGCCCATCTTGCCAACCGCCACCGACACGCCAATCACCACTGCGGCGGTTGCCACCAGTTTGACAATCAGAACGCTCAGCATAGGGTTGAGAGTATCCCCTCAAGGCCTGCTGCCGTGTTGAGCAATTGCCGATCCGTTCCATTTCGGCCAACCAGCATTAGCCCAGATGGCAGCGCGCCCTGCGGGTGATTCGGAATTGTAATGGCACATAAATCCAGCAGGTTGGCGACGGTCGGGTTGCGCAACACCAGCAGGTTCAGCTGGCCATAGCTTTCATCATCAACGAGTTCCTCAAAACGTGGTGGGGCAATGGGCACGGTGGGTGCCAACAGTCCGTCGTAGGCTGACAACCACTGGTCGGCCTGTTGTTTGCGATTCTGTCGGCGGTGCAGCAGCTCGATGTAATCGGAGGCGGTGAGAGAGGCACCGCGCTCGATGCGAGTACGGACTCTTGGATCATAGCGATCTCCGCAAGCTGCCAGCCAGTCCCGGTGCAGATGGTAGCTCTCTGCAGCGGTAAAACCGCCGCCCTCCAATAGCTCTGGCAGGGCATCCAGTACCGGAACCGCGACCTCGTCAATTATTGCGCCCGCGCCGCGAAGAGCCTTCAGGCTACGGCCGAAAGCGTCAGAAATTTCGGCTGAAACATCGTCGAGCATGTAGTTGGTAGGGACGGCAAAACGCAGGCCAGCCAATGAACGAGGCTTTAAAGGTGTCGCCGGTTGCCCTGCCAGAACAGCATCAATGCGTGCACAGCAGTCGACGGTTCGAGCCATAGGGCCGATAGAGTCGAGGCTATCGGACAGCGGGAAGGAGCCCGTGCGTGGAATGCGGCTTTGCGACGGTTTAAAACCGACTAGGCCGCAGAACGCTGACGGAATACGAACTGAACCGCCGGTATCGGAGCCGATAGCCGCTGCGGCCATGTATCGGGCCACGGCGACGGCGGCGCCCGAAGATGAGCCGCCGGGAATCCGGCCGGGAGCGACAGGGTTATCCGGTGTGCCGTAATGGGGGTTTATGCCAAGCCCGGAATAGGCGAATTCGGTCATGTTGGTGTGCCCGGTAATAACAGCCCCGGCACGGCGCAAGCGAGTTACGATCAGCGCATCGGCTTTGGCTGGAGTGTCCCACCATTGGCTACCGGCGTGGGTAACTTCTCCTGCCACGTCGAACAGAACCTTCAATGCGATCGGTAAGCCAGCCAGCTCACCAGTGGGTACACCGGCGTCTCGCAAGCCGTCTATAGCCCGGGCTTCGGCTTTTGCCTGGCCATCGAACCGGCGGGTATAAATCTGCCGATCCGGGTGATCACCTTTATCGATGTTGGCCTGGCAGATATCCAGTAGCTCACCGGCTTGCCAGTGGCCAGCGGCCAGGCCAGTGAGTAGGTCTGCCAGAGATTCCGCTGGCAATGGCTTGAGCGCTGTAGTTTCGAGTCGTGTCATTTTATCACCGACAGGGTCTCAACGTTGTAAGCATGCTCCAGAGAGCGGCCTCTGACCGGATCCGTTAACACCATCCGAAATGTTTCTGCCGGGCGAACACCTCCGATCACGGGTAGTGTTCCGCAAAGCATAGCCTGTCCGGGTGCCAGTTCGGTTGTTTCCAGGCCAAATCGACGCAGTAGATCCTCCGGATGCAGTAGCCCGGTAACACCGCCTTGCTGGTAGGGTACTTCCTTGCCATCAATGGTGGCGAAAGAGGCCATTTGTAGCTTATCCCAATGGTCAATTACATCCGCCAGCCACCAGATCTGACGCCCTACCGGTTTGGCACACACCTGTTTGGAATGGGCGACCGACCAGGCTTCGGCTTCCCGATCCGTGTGATCTGAGCCCAGGCCAACAACGGTGCCGTGTTCGGTTCCGATCAGCAGAACCTCGATTTCACCACTGGTTTCGTTGCCCAAAAATTGAACCTGGTTGGCGGTGGTCACCAGTCCTGCTGATACCCGATAGAACAGAGGTGTGCTTGACGGGGGTGCAACACCGATGGCCTTGAGTTCTTCAATGTGTTCATCAATGCCAGCCTGCTCGCGCCCCGCCCAACCAGCAATAATCATTTCTTTTATTTCAACGTTCAGGGTTTCGCCAGTCTCTGCAAATTGAAATTCTGTCATCACGTATCTCCTGTTGTTATGCGTTGGTTAAGGGGCTAGTTGAGCAGTTCCGGCAGGAAAAGCGCGATTGAAGGAAAGAGGACAAGGGCTATAGCCATTAGCAACATTATGGCGACGTAAGGCAATGCGCCAACCATGACATCGTTGAACGAGCCACCCTGACGAACCCCCTGCACCACATAGAGGTTGAGCCCGACCGGAGGTGTAATCAGCGCCATTTCGATCAGCAGAATCAGCAAAATGCCAAACCACACCGGGTCAAAACCCATACTGATAATGATTGGAGCCACAATCGGAATGGTTATAACCATCAGTGACAGAGTTTCGATGAAGAAGCCAAGAATGATGTACATGGCGATGATCATCAGCAGGGTGGAGTAGGGGCCAAGGCCGGCAGACTCAAGAAACGAGGTAAGCTCCCGGGTGATACCTGCAGAGGCCAGAACAAAGTTCAGGAAATAGGATGCTATGATAATCAGCATGATCATGCCCGTGGTGCGCATGGTGCCTTCGAGAGCTTCCATGACGACGGATTTGCTGAGCTTGCCCATTGCTGCCGCGATCACCATGGCGCCGATAACCCCCAGCGATGCAGCTTCTGTTGGGGTTGCCCAGCCAGCATAAATAGAGCCGACAACAATACCGAACAGGAGCAGTACCGGAACCAGGTGCCACAAACTTGAGAAACGCTCAGCCCACGAGTGGTGCGTGCTCGGCCCACCCAGTGAAGGACGCCATAAACAGATCAGAGCGGTTCCGACAATAAACAGCAGTGCCAGCAACAACCCGGGAATCATCCCAGCGGCAAATAACTGCGGAATAGAGGTTTCGGTCATAAAACCGTAGACGATCAGGTTGATCGACGGTGGGATCATAATGCCGAGAGTACCGCCTGCGGCAATGGAACCCGTGAACAGGCGCTGGTCGTACTTCAGGTCTTTGCCTTGCGGGATGGCAACTGTGCCAATGGTGGCAGCCGTCGCCACGCTGGATCCGGATGTTGCGGAAAACAGGGTTGCCGTGGCCACGTTAGCGTGCAACAGGCCGCCGGGTAGCCAGGAAAACCAGCTCTCCAATGCCCGATAGGTTCCTTTGGCGATGCCGGTGCGCACCAGAATTTCGCCCAATAGTATGAACAGGGGAATGGCGATCAGGAGAAAGCTGTTGGAAGCTGTCCAGAGGACATCCCCCATGGCATTAACCAGGGGAAACGGCGAGAAGAACTCGTCCAGAAACAGCCCCAGCACAATCAGTGTAGCGGCCACCGGAACACTCACCAGCAGAAGAACAAGCAGAACGGTCAGAGTTAGCACAATCATCAGTTGGTTTCCTTGTTCTCTTCGCGGATCTGTTCATCCAGTGTCGGGCTGCCAGCCAGGCGCTGTACGTCATTCATCTGGCCGCTGAGCAGGCCGAGCAGTACTCGCAGAGACATCAGCACGACAGCGACAGAGAACCACACCAGACCTAGCAACCACAGTGCCTGGGGAATCCATACGGGTGTGCCCAAAGGCGTATTTGCGCGGGCTCCGCCCGTATAGGAGTGCTCTGCCACATCGAATGCGGCACCCACAACCAGAACGCAGAACAAGGCCAGAGATAACAGGGCGATGAGATCAAGCACACCGCGTGCGCTGACGGGCAATTTCACATACAAAGCATCAATGCGGATGTGAGCTTTGCGCATCAGGGTGTAGGCAAACGCCCAGCTTGTGCTGATAGCCATCACGTATCCGGTGATTTCAGTCGCGTGCAAATTTGAGCGGCCGATCAGCTGACGGGACAAAATTTCCATGGTCACCAGAGCGACTGTCAGGAGAATCAGAACGCCACCGGCCCGGGCCAGCCAGAGCGAGCCGGACTGGACGCCCTGAAGAATCCGGTCGAGCCCGGAAGTTATCTGTTCCAACATAGGGTTCTCCAGAACGGGTTGCCGCGCACAACCCGTTCTTCAGTTATTGCAGGATGATGAAATTTACTTTGAGGCTTTCAAGCCTGTGACACTGCCGATGGTTTCATTCCAGCGATCAACCCAGCGCTGATCAACCCGGTCGGCCCAGTTTGGCAGTAGCTTTTCTTCCAGGTGGCGGGAAACTGCTTTGAAATCGCTCTCCGTTGCCTGCACCAGTACCATGTTGCCTGACTCACCACGGGAGCATTCTCCTTCACCGGTCAGGCAGGCAATCCCTTCTTTGGTTTCATCAACTGCTGTGGCCCATACTTTTGCTTCGTAGTTCTCTTTCAGTTCTTTGAGCAACCATTCCTGGGTGTCTGCCGATAGTGACTGCCACTTTTTACCGTTCATGGCGGTTACAACGTGATCCCACCCGCCAACTGGAAGCGGGTACAGGTGAGTGGCTACTTCGTACCATCCGGAGCTGTAGCCTGAAAGTGAACCGGTGACCGCACAATCAATAACGCCACGCTGAAGTGCTCCGGGCACTTCGCTGTAATTCAGTGTGATACCTTCAGCCCCCAGAGCTTCCAGGAACTCCGCAGTTGTTCGGCCACTGGCGCGTACTTTCTTGCCTGCGAGATCCGAGAGACTGCTGATTTCGGCATTGCAGAACACAACCTGAGAAGGATACGGAGCCACTGCAAGCACCTTGGCGCCGTCGAAACGCTCACTGAATGCTTCGTCCAGAACCGGCCAGTAGGCTTCGGCAACCTGGCGGGCAGTTTCAACATCCGGTGCCATCATGGGCATATCAAGCCCTTCCAGCTCAGGTGCATCCTGAACCGCGTAGTCGGCAACCGTTGAGGTAACCTCAATGACATTGCGAGCCATCAGACGGTAGACCTCACCGCCACCCAACCCCATCTGATCGAACGTCGTTACGTTGGTAGAGATATTGCCGCCGGATGCCTCAGGAATATGATTGCTCCAGAACGGGTTCTCGAAGTTTTTATACAGCGACAGGCTGCTCCAGCTGCCAACGTATGAAAAGCTGGTGTTATCAATGTCCTGAGCGGTGGCATGGCCTGCCATCAGAAGGGTGAGCGCAGTGGCTGCGGCGCAAACCTGATTTTTGTTCATCATGTCATTTCCTCTTCTCTTTCTCTTTGTTGTTTAACAGGTTGTTGTTTAACAGGTGCTAAAGCAAGGTGACTTGGCTTTCGGGAATGTCTGTTACCAGCATGTGGCCCGGGCTATGAGTAATCGCAAAAGGCACGCCAGCATCCATCAATACTTGCTGAGGGGTCACGCCACATGCCCAGAAAACCGGTGTCTCATTGCTATAGATGGACACGGAATCACCGTAATCCGGATTCATCAGATCACGAATACCAATCAGAGCCGGATCGCCAAAATGCACGGGGGCACCGTGGGCCAGAGGGAAGCGTGTGGTGATCTGAATGGCCCGGATTGCCTGTGCCGCCGGGAAGGGGCGCATGGATACCACCATATGACCGGAAAACCCTCCGGCAGCTTGAAGCGGGATCGAGGTTTTGAACATAGGGACGTTGCGGCTTTCGTCTATATGGCGAACAGCCACACCGTTTTGCAACAGTGCATGTTCAAAGCTGAAAGAGCAGCCCAGGGCGAAGGTTACAAGGTCGTCGCGCCAAAGATCAGAGACATCCCCTGCTGTGCCGGAGAGTTCACCGTGACGGTAGACGTGATAGGCCGGAACATCCCGTGCAATATCCAGATCGTTGCCCAGCAATTCGCAGGTTCGCTGCCCCGGCTCACTAACGGCAATCAGTGGGCAGGGTTTTGGATTCGCCTGGCAGAAACGCAGGAAACCATTGGCCTGTGCCTCGGGAAGCACTACCAGATTTACCTGAACAAAACCGTTTGCCAGGCCGGCGGTGGGGCCGGTCAGGCTGCCATCTCGTGCCCTTTGTCGCACCGCTCTGGCCTCGGAGGGATTAACGCTGATCATTTTTTTCGCCTTGTAATGGTTTCTACTTAAGCTAAGGCAAGCGAAATGATTAATTCCAATCGATATTTAGAATAAAAACTGATTGAAAAATGTGATCAGTTGTATGGCTAACGTAATTCCCGGGATTCTGATGACACCAGATTCAGCGCTAGATCGGCGATTGCACGAACAATGTAGCCGCCAGGTGCTGTGGTATAAGCGACGTTGAACACAAGATCAGGTACATTTGCCTCAACCTGCAGTTTTCGAAGCTTTCCGGACTCAAGCTCGCTGGTAACAATCTCACTGGGTAGTGCACTGACACCAACACCATCGACCGTCATTCGAATGATGGTTGAGAGTGAGGAGCTTGAGTGGATCTGGATAGAGCGACTCACAGGGTTGATCAGCGAGCGAATGTAAATGTGTGGTTCACTCATTCGTGGGTAGGTGATGATAGGCACCTGGGCCAGAGTAGAGACGCTCAGAGGTTTTTCGTGCAGCATCAGCTTTTCACTGGCCACCCAGGTGAGGGAATAGCTGCAGAACGGTTTGGTGACAAAGTCCTCATGCCGTACCTCACCGATCAGAAACGCAATGTCGATTTCTCGCCGGATGAGTTTTTCGGCAAGACTAACGGAAATATCCACATCGAGTTCGAGGTTGATGGCGGGATAGGTTTCGTTGATCCTTTCGATCAGCCGGGGCAGCCAGGTATAGGCAATGGTTTCTGCAACGCCTAATCGTATGGTGCCATGGATGGAGTCCGGGTCGGCGACTTTCTCCAGAAGCTCCTGATGAAGTTCAAGAATTTTTTCGGCGTAAACCAGCAACTCCTGGCCTTTGGTTGTCAGCACTGCACTGCGCCCGGATCGGTCAAATAGTTTAACGCCGAGCTCGTCCTCCAGGCCGGAAATACGTGCAGATATGGTCGGCTGGGAGGCGTACAGCTTTTCACCGGTGGCCCGAAAACTACCCAGCTTGGCTATCCAGTAGAAGGTTTCAAGGGACCTGATATTCATAATTTTCCGGAGCCTAATCCGTTTTCTGGAACGACAGCAGAGTCTTGCCACTGGCATTTTGCAGATGCAGTTTCAGGCCCTCAAGCAAATACCCCTCCACCTTGCCCAGCCGCTGCCGGAACCGGTCTGCAGTGGCCATATCGGCGCAGGCCATCATGGTGGCCGCGATCGGGCCGATCGACAGCGTGTCTGGGGTGACGGCGTGCGGGCTCCCAAAGACGTTGTTGCAGCCATCGGTGCCGGTGAAACGCATTTCCGTGAGGTTGAATTCCAGGCGCGGCCGCTGGCGCTCGCTGGTTAGTGCCAGTGGTTTCCCCTCAATGGCTTCGAGCACCCAGATATCGTGCAGCCGCAACCGGCTGTCGGCCTGCTTGTCCAGAACTTCAACCAGTTCGTAGGCAATGGATGACTTATCCGCAGGCACCTGATGTGCGGGTAGCTGCGTTTCCTTCACCTTCAGCTTGTAGATATAGCCCGGTACGTACTCAAAGCCCTGAATGGGCGCGTAGAACAGTTGCCACTTACCAGCAGACAGCTCCTCGCCCCTCTGCACCTGCAGACATTGCATGGGGCCGACGCCCACGCACTTGGCATTCAGGCTGTTCACCCAGTAGGTGCTGGTGGTGGAATTTGCGTCGGTTTTATCCGCCGCGGAAGGGCTGAATGCTGAACAACCAACCAGCAGTGATGCTCCCAGAGCAATGGCAATAGAAACTCGAAGCATGCAGTTACCTCTCATCATCAATCCTGGGTCATGGCCGGGCTGGCCTTATCACAGCTTTAATGAGGGTAGCACTAAGTTGATGAACGTATGATAGGAAGATAGCGAGTTGACGGATACCTCACCATCCTGTAGACGGCGAGGTATCTCGATAGTGCTCAGTCTGGTACGTCAGCTACCGACGGCACCACCGCCGAGGGCAGATCTGACAGCGCAGCCAAGGCGGCTTCCTGCACCTGCTCCGAGGGCACGGCTTTGCCAGACGCCCGGGACGGCAAGGAACGGGTAGCGGTGGCTGCGGCAACCACCGTGGGGTTGTAGCCCAGCGAGAAGGCGCCCCGGGCGGTGGAGTTCACGCACATATGGGACATAAAGCCCGCCAGAATCAGATTTTGCACGCCCGCGGCTTTCAGCTGGTCATCCAGGTTTGTCTGGGTGAAGGAATTCGGGTAATTTTTGGTGATCACCGGCTCGCCATCTACCGGGGCTACCACATCGGCGATCTGGCCAATCGGTGCCGTGAGGTCGTAGGGTGAACCGGCACCGGCATCGTGTTGAATGTGGAATATCGGTCGCCCCGCCGCCCGGAAGCGCTCCAGCAACGCCTTGCACTCCTGCAGTGCGGGCTCCACGCCATCCAGTTTCATAACACCTTCGCGGTAGGTGTTCTGGGCATCGATAATCACCAGCGCGGAATCGCTGATCGGGCTCGCCTGGTTCCCCAGGCCGACAATATCCCGCAGGGTTGTCAGATCACTCATGATGTTTCCTTATGGTTGGCAACGGCAAAAAACTTCTGTGTGACGGTGCAGTTGCAATGGCTCACCGGTTATAAAAAAACCGACCGACACTGGCAAGTTACCCGGCCCCTGCCAGCAAGTGAATCAACACAAGGGAGGATTGCCCCGCGCCTTGGGAGCCAGTACCAAAGTGCCGTGTTGCCCGCAGTGGCATCCGGGCTACGGCCTCCTTATCGTAGCCTCATGTCATAGCCTCATGCAAAAAGGCTTCTATCGACGCGGCCCGGACCACAGAGCTGGGGCCTGTGTGGGGTTTCTGGATATGCGCCGCAAAAGTCCGAGAGTTGACGTGCTATCCGAGTGGGCTGCGAACCCCGGCAAAGCCCTGGCCAAGAACGTGCGTATAGATCTGGGGAGTTCGCAGATCCGAGTGGCCGAGCAAATCCTGAACGGTGCGAATATCGGTTCCGCGTTTCAATAGCTCGGTTGCAAACGTGTGCCGGCACGTATGACAACCCGCCCGCTTGCCAATGCCAGCTTGTTTGACGGCATTGCGTACGGCCTTTTGAACAGAGGTAATATGCCGATGGTGACGAACCACGTTGCCAAGGTTATCGGTGCTAATAGATGGTGACGGAAAAGCCATTGCCATTCCAGAGACCGACCTGCATTCGGATATTTTCGGGCAAGTGCAAACGGAAGGCTGACAGGATGAAGAAACGCTTTGTCCTGCTCCCGCCAGGCTTTTCGAATAGTATTGATATGACATTGCAGCGGAGCCAGCAATGGGGCGGGTAACAGGGTTGTTCGGTCTTTGGCGCCTTTGCCGTCTCGAACTGTGACGACCTGTTGTTGAAAATCGAGATCTTTAATACGTAACCGGCAGGCCTCCGTAATTCGCAGGCCAGAACCATATAGCAGGGAAGCAATCAGGCAATCTGTTTCCCCCATCTGATTTGTGATGGCCATGGCTTCATCATGGGTGAGCACTACCGGCAGTTTGCGTGGCTTTTTCGACCGGATAACCTCGCCGATATCGCCTATTGGTTTGTCCAGTAAGTGCCTATTCAAAATTAATCGCGCACTCAGTGCCATAGCCATCGAGTAGCCGGTGTACCTCATCACAGAGGTTATCAAACGAAAGATACGC
>NZ_FODB01000002.1 GCF_900110265.1 Vreelandella aquamarina
GCGCTCTAACCAACTGAGCTATGGTCCTGCTGTGCAACGGATGCGTATTCTACGGCTTCATAGCTGAATTGCAAGTAGTTTTTATTCTTCACACCCTTACCAACGAGTACCTTATCGCTGTTTCTATGAATAATGTCGGCACTTATCAAACCTAAGGACTAAGCTGGACATAGATTAATACTGATCGCCCGTGAAATAAGGAGGTAGGTTTTGCTAGGGCCTTTGCTAGGATGCATCGCCGTTTTACTGCTACTTTCCACGTTAATTGCTCGCATAAGATTGCGCTGGTGGTGGATACGCAGTTTTGAGTTTCCACGCCTGCAGATTGCCTTACTCGCTGGGGTATGTGCGCTAGCAAGCTGGATGCTGCTGGAGCCAGGTAAATGGCGAATGGCATCGACAGGCTTATCGCTGCTTACCCTGCTGATACAGCTGCGTTACATCATCCCTTGGACGCGTCTCTGGCCCGTTCAAGTGAAATCGACCCATGAGGCGCCAAGCAATCAAAAAATCACCCTGCTGATCGCCAATGTGCTTACTCCGAATCGCCAGGCGGATAAACTGCTCAGTATGATTGAGCAATACCAGCCCGATATTGTGCTAACGCTGGAGTCAGACCAGTGGTGGCAGGATCAACTAGATCAAGCGTTAGAGGATAAGTGGCCCAATAGCGTCAAAATACCGCTCGATAATCTTTATGGCATGCATATGTACTCGCGACTAACCCTCAGCGAGACCGAGGTAAAGTGGCTGATTCAGGATGACATTCCCTCTATCCGTACCTATGTCACGCTGGAAAGCGGCGACCGAATCCGCCTATACGCTCTTCACCCGCGTCCGCCAGCACCCAGTGAAAGCGAGAAGTCGCTCTGGCGCGATGCTGAACTACTGTTAGTTGGTAAGGAAATTCATCGCCACCCTTCTGCCACTCTGGTCGCAGGCGATCTAAACGATGTTGCTTGGTCGCGCACCACCCAACGCTTCTGCCGCATCAGCGGCATGCTTGACCCTCGTCGTGGCCGGGGCATGTTCAGCACGTTTCACGCTAACTACCCGGTCCTGCGCTGGCCGTTAGATCACGTCTTTGTCAGTGAGCACTTTACGCTGGACAGCATGCAGCGCTTGGATGCCTTTGGGTCTGACCATTTCCCTATTCTGGCCACACTCTGCTATCGCCCTACTCGCCAGAACGAGCATGAAACACCAGAAGCCAGTCAAGAAGAGCGCCAGGAAGCCAGCGAAACCATTGAAAAGGGCAAAACGGAGACGCAGCAAACTTAACCGTTTTACCCAATCGCTAGGCATAGGATGGAATAGGTTACTCGGGCACACCGCCTTGCGTTAATACAGTGGGATCAAGCAGGCGCTCTAGGGTGGCGCGGTCCAGGTCCGTTTCCTCTTCCGCGACATCGATAATCGGCCGTCCTCCTTGATATGCCTTTTTAGCAATCGCGGCGGCCGCGTTGTAGCCAATCACACTGTTCAGCGCGGTCACCAAAATCGGGTTACGCGCCAGCGGCACCTGCAGGTTATCTTCACGCACTTTGAAAGTTGCGATAGCACGCTCAGCCAACAGCTTGGCGGTATTACTCATCAGAGTAATTGACGTGAGCAGATTAGACGCCACCAGCGGCAGCATAACGTTAAGCTGGAAATTGCCGCTCTGCCCCGCCACTGTGATCGCCGTATCTAACCCCATCACCTGCGCCGCCGCCTGTGCTGCCGACTCGGGAATCACCGGGTTGACTTTGCCCGGCATAATAGAGCTACCCGGCTGCAGCGCTTCAAGCTCAATTTCACCCAGCCCGGCCAGCGGCCCCGAGTTCATCCAACGTAGGTCGTTGGCGATCTTCATCACCACGCAGGCGAAGCCTTTCAGCTGGCCGGATAATTCCACCGCAGCGTCTTGCGAAGCCAAGCTGGCAAAAAAGCTATCGTTAGGAACAAAAGAGAGGCCCGTTTGTTGGCTCAGTTCTTTCGCCATTAAGTCAGCAAAGCCCTCCGGCGCGTTAATCCCCGTACCCACTGCAGTTCCACCCTGGGCAAGGCGGCATAACCGCACCATCGCACTGTCAAACCGCTCAATGGCTTGCCCCACCTGACTAGACCACGCCCCTAACTCTTGATCCATCCGCAAAGGCATAGCGTCCATCAAATGGGTACGCCCGGTTTTAACGACATGGCTGAGTTCGTCAGCACGGCGATCAATGGTCGCTTGTAGCGCGACTAATGCAGGCTTCAGTGACTCATTCACGGCGATAGCGGCGGAGAGGTGGATCGCCGTCGGGATCACATCGTTACTGGATTGGCCCATATTAACGTGATCGTTGGGCGCCACCTCGACTCCTTCACGGCTAGCCAACGTCGCCAGCACCTCATTCACGTTCATATTGGTGGAGGTGCCCGAGCCAGTCTGGAAAACGTCAATGGGGAAATGGTCGTCATGCTGGCCATCAATCACCGCTTGTGCGGCTTTTTCGATAGCCTGCGCGCGCTCGGCATCCAATAGACCTAGCTGGTGATTGCTACGAGCAGCCGCTAGCTTAATGCGTGCCACGGCATGCACAAATGCCACCGGCATGGGCGTGCCTGAGACGGGAAAATTATTAATGGCACGCTGGGTTTGGGCACCGTAAAGCGCCTTTGCCGGTACCTCAAGCTCTCCCATGCTATCTCGTTCAATACGCGTATCCATTCCACACTCCTGTTAAGTCATCAGCGGCATTTGAACTAACACCACTTCATTGATAACGATTCTCTCTACGCTTCAGCCTAGCCACCCCGCACGGTTTGGTAAACCACCAAGCTGGCTGGGCGCGTTTTCAAGGTTTATTTTGCCCAAATTGTTGCGCTGCACAAAACCGCTTGCTATGCTGCAATGCAAGATAACCCAGATCAGTAACGGTGCATTCCTTAGCTCGCCGTCGCTGATAAACGAATCGTCTTGGGTTTAGCTTAGCAGCCCACAGACCTTAGCAATGGCACAGGAGTGTTGATTATGCGTACCTTTAACACCAATGAAATGACTCAGCAGTTCGATAACCTGTTTATGGCTCCGGCACGTGCCTACATGAGCCTCAGCATCGACTATTCTGAAAAACTGCTAAACGCTCAGCTAGACGCTAACAAAGCCTATGTTGATACCGGCATTGCACAAATGCGCCAGCTGATGAGCGTTAAAGACGCTGAGGGCCTGCGCAGCTACATGGAAAGCCAGCAGAAAGTAGCCAAAGAGCTGGCTGAGCGCGTCAAAGGTGATGCAGACAAAGTGGTATCACTGCAGCAGGACTTCTTGCAGAAGAGCCAAAAGCTGACGGAAGATAACGTTAAGCAGGCACAAGCGACTGCCAGCAAAATGAGCAAAACTGCCTAATGCTGAACTGATCGCGAAAGCGATTCAGCAACTTAAAAGCGGCTAGATGACGCCCTTGCCAGTTCTCTGGCAGGGGCGTTTTACCAATTAAGCGCGGATTTCACGAAAGGAATGGTGAGTTTGCGTTTCGCAGAGAGTGACGCTTGATCCAACGTTTCCAGCGCTCGACACAGCTCCCCTAACTCCCTTGGGCCACGATGCATAATGTAGCGCCCAACGTCATCCGGTAGTTGCATCCCGCGGACATTCGCACGCAGCTTTAAGGCGGCCAAGCGATCAATATCATCCATAGGATGTAGGTGAAACGTTACCCCCCAGGCAAGACGCGATGCCAAATCCGGTAGGGCTACTTCCAAGTGGCGTGGAGGCTTATTGGCGGCAATCAGTAATGCTTTGCCCGCATCCCGTAAGCGATTAAACGCGTGAAATAGCGCTTCCTCCCAGCGCTTACGGCCTATCACATACTCAAGGTCATCAATCGCGACTAAATCAAGACGCTCAATATCCTCTAGCATCAGCGGGGGGAAATGACCTAAATCAGCCAGAGGTAAATAGAGCGCTCGTTTGTCTTGATCAGAGGCCGCATGGCAGGCCGCTTGCAAAAGATGGCTACGGCCACTGCCCGGCGCGCCCCATAGATAAAGAAACGGCTCTGAGCCAGGCATTAGCTGATGGCTTAAGTGGTCTACCAACGAAGCATTGGCACTGGATGCGTAGTAATTATTAAACGTAGCATCGTCGCGCAACCCTACCCCAAGCGGTAGCTGTGCCGGTACTCGGCTCATGATGACTCCCTTTTGTCGTCGCGACCCAGCTCATCATGCTGTGTTTGCTGTTCTAATGGTTCTGACCGTGCATCATACAGCGCACTATTTTTATAACGATCTTTTACTTCTCGCAGCAGCACCATAATCACCGCCGCCGCCGGAAGCGCTAACAACACCCCAGTTAAACCAAAGAGATGCCCACCCGCCAGTACGGCAAAAATAACTGCTACCGGATGCAGACCAATCTTATCGCCTAATAGCTTCGGCTGCAGCACCACGCTTTCAGCCACTTGCCCCAGACCAAACACGGCAATGACGCCTAATAGCGCCCACCACGTATCAAACTGAAACAGTGCCACCACCAGAGCAATTACTAGCCCGACGATAAAACCTAAAAATGGCACGATGCTCACTAGCCCAGAGAGCACACCAATCAGCAGGCCAAAGTTAAGCCCCAACAGGGTTAAACCCACTGCGTAGATAATACCCAAGCAAAGCATGACCAGCAGTTGACCGCGTAAAAACGAGGCTAATACCTCATCACAGCGACGTGCCAAGCGAAACGTATCGTCCACCCACTGGCGGGGTACTAGATTCGCCATATTGTTAAGCATGCGCTCCCAATCCAGCAGCAAATAAAACGTCACCACAGGAATCAGCGCTACATAGGTGACCCAAGAGACAAACGCCATGCCCGAGCGGCCAATCTGGCCTAACGCCTGGGCAACGTAACTACCCGCATCACGCCAGTTTTCAACCAGCGTTTCACGTACATTGCTCAGCTCGGAGGCGAGGTCATAGCCCGTCCACTCTTGCACCTGTGGAGCCAATACGCCTTCAATCCAGTTAAGCACGCCCGGGAGCGCTTCGCCCAGTTGCTTAATCTGTTGTACCACCAGCGGAATAAGAATAAGTAAGCTCAGCGCCAGAACAATCATCAGGACTAAAAACACGCTGCTGACTGCCCAAACACGCTTCATTCCCAGGCGTTGGAAATAATTGGTCAATGGGTCGGCCAAGTACGCCAATATCAACCCAGCAATAAAGGGCATCAGTACTGCATCGAGAAAGTAAACCGTGCCAACCAGCGCGACAAGTAGCGCAACTCCCCACCTTGAGTTTCTCATTCCACGCTCCTTCCTGGATATACGGTCAGCGGTAATGCTTGAATAGTAACAAAAGTTGCCCGCAGCGCACCTGATAACACGTTACATCGATGCGACTTACGTCGCTGAGTGATACAATCGCACCCCGTTATTGCTCCGGCACTGGCTACTTGCCAGCACAATCGCATTGCAGCTTTGCATAGGCTTCACAGGACCTGTCATGACCGAGACCTCTCCCTCCCAGGCTACTCCCTCTCTCAGCTACAAAGACGCAGGCGTCGATATTGATGCCGGCAACGCCCTTGTTGATCGTATCAAGCACGTTGCCAAGCGCACATCACGCCCTGAAGTGATGGGTGGCCTTGGCGGTTTCGGCGCACTGTGCGAGCTGCCCGCGGGTTATAAACAGCCGGTACTCGTCTCAGGCACAGACGGGGTGGGCACTAAACTGCGTCTGGCAATGGATCTTGGCAAGCATGACACTATCGGCATCGACCTGGTAGCCATGTGTGTGAATGACTTGATCGTGGCGGGTGCCGAGCCGCTACTTTTCCTGGACTACTATGCCACGGGCAAACTAGATGTGGATATTGCTGCCGACGTAGTGACCGGTATTGGCGCTGGCTGCGAGCTAGCAGGCTGTGCACTGGTAGGTGGTGAAACCGCAGAAATGCCCGGCATGTACGAAGGCAGCGACTACGACCTGGCCGGCTTCTGCGTTGGCGTCGTAGAAAAGTCAGAGATTCTCGACGGCAGCAAGGTGGCCGAAGGCGATGTGCTGCTCGGTCTGGCCTCCTCTGGCCCCCACTCCAATGGCTACTCGCTGATTCGTAAAATTCTTGAAGTCAGCAATGCTTCCCTGGAAGAAACCGTTGACGGCAAGCCACTAGGCGATGCCTTGATGGCCCCTACGCGCATCTATGTAAAATCACTGCTCTCCATGATGCGCGGCACCGACATCCCCGTACATGCCCTTTCGCACATTACTGGCGGCGGCCTGCTGGAAAATATCCCCCGCGTTCTACCAGACACCCTGGCAGCGCACATTGATCTCACCAGCTGGCAGCGCCCTGAAGTGTTCAACTGGCTGCAGGCCAAAGGCAACGTCAACGAAACCGAAATGCACCGCGTACTGAACTGCGGTATTGGTATGGTCATCGTGGTGCCCGCAGATCAGGCAGCGAACGCTAAAGCGCACCTTGAGGCCCAGGGCGAGACCGTTTATCAAATCGGTCAGATTATTCATCGCCAGGACGAGGCGGTCGTACTCGACCACGCCCAAGCGAGCCACAACGCATGAGCAGCACCGACTACAGCAGCGACACCCTAAACGGCATGACGCCTGATCCTGTGGGCGCACGCCGCGTGGTGGTACTGATCTCTGGCAGCGGCAGTAATCTACAGGCGCTCATTGATGCTCAGCAGCATGACCGCTTGGGCGGTGAGATCGTTGCAGTGATCTCCAACGAGCCCGATGCCTATGGCTTGAAACGTGCCCATGAAGCTGGCATCGAAGCGGTAGTACTTCCCCATCGTGAATATGATAGCCGCGATGCTTACGATGGCGCGCTGATCAAGGTAATAGAACGCCACGAGCCAGACGTTATCGTTCTAGCGGGCTTTATGCGCATTCTAACACCGCGTTTTGTACAGCGTTTCTTGGGGCGGATGCTTAATATTCACCCCTCACTGCTGCCGGCTTACCAGGGCTTGAACACCCATGCACGCGCATTAGCTGATGGCGCCTCGCACCACGGCTGCAGCGTACACTTTGTCACTGAAGAGCTCGATGGCGGTCCCGTTGTGCTGCAAGCGGAGCTGCAGGTTAACCCAGATGACACGGTGGAGACGCTAAAGGAGAAAGTCCACGCGCGCGAGCACCTGATCTTCCCGATTGCGGTGCAGTGGTTCCTGGAAGGACGCCTGCAGTACAACGCAGAGGGTGCCACCATGGACGGCCACCCGCTTCCGCCGTACGGCATGCGCCTCTCCCATGCGGATGCCGCTGAAGAGCTGGATGAAGAGATCGACGACGCCTAATTTCTCAGAAGAGCCGCCGTTAAAAAAAGCCTTGCCGCAGTGATGCGGCAAGGCTTTTTTAGTAGCACAGAAGGCGTATTAGGTACGCGGCAACGTCACGCCACGTTGGCCCATGTACTTACCACCCCTATCTTTATAAGAGGTTTCACACACCTCATCCGACTCCAGGAAGAGCATCTGGGCGACGCCTTCATGGGCATAGATCTTCGCGGGCAGGTTGGTGGTGTTGGAGAATTCCAGCGTCACGTGTCCTTCCCACTCAGGCTCCAGCGGCGTCACGTTGACGATGATGCCACAGCGCGCGTAGGTGGATTTGCCCAGACAAATGGTCAGCACATTACGCGGAATGCGGAAATACTCCACCGTCCGCGCCAGCGCAAAAGAGTTTGGCGGAATGATGCAAACATCGCCCTTCACATCGACAAAGCTTTTGTCGTCGAAGGCTTTAGGGTCAACAATCGCCGAGTGAATGTTGGTAAATACCTTAAACTCATCGGCGCAGCGTACATCGTAGCCGTAGCTGGAAGTGCCATAGGAGATCACCCGCTGGTCGTTCACATAGCGTACCTGCTCTGCCTCGAAAGGCTCGATCATGGCATCGCTTTGCGCCATCCGGCGAATCCACTTGTCTGATTTAATGCTCATCGGTTACTTCATCACTCGCTAAAAGAAATCGTAGGGCCGCCGCTTTGGCTAGCACTGACGGACTGCGCTACTTGGCTGGCAATCTCGGCAAAGGTACGGCTAACGGCACTGTCTGGCTCGGAAACCACGCTTGGGCGTCCAGAATCTGCCAGCTCGCGAATCGACAGGGTCAGCGGCAAACGTCCCAACACGGTAGTGTCGTACTCCTCTGCAATACGATCGCCACCGCCAGTGCCAAAAATAGCGGCTTCATGGCCGCACTTCTCGCAGTGGTACAGGCTCATGTTCTCCACCACGCCCAGCACTGGCACGTTCACTTTGCGGAACATTTCGATGCCTTTACGGGCATCCAATAGCGCGATGTCCTGTGGTGTCGTGACGATCACAGCACCAGATACCGGCACTTTCTGCGCCAGCGTTAGCTGGATGTCACCCGTGCCCGGCGGCATATCGATCAGCAGAAAATCCAGGTTATCCCACTGAGTTTGGGTCAGCATCTGTTGAAACGCACCCACCACCATCGGGCCACGCCACACCATGGCATCCCGCGTGTTAACCATAAACGCCATCGACATGGCCTGAATACCGTGGGCTTCCAACGGCAGAAACTTATTATCTGCCGCCGCCTGAGGACGCACACCCTCTTCTACACCCAGCATTTGTGCCTGGCTGGGGCCATAAATATCTGCATCCAAAACGCCTACACGATAGCCCTGTGCAGACAACGCCAGCGCTAAATTGACGGTCACGGTGGATTTACCAACGCCACCTTTGCCGGATGCCACTGCCACAATATGTTTTACACCATCCATCAATGGCACTCCCGTTGTTTGTTTATCGTGAACATGGCGTGAATGATACTCCTCAGCGGTCTATTTCTAAACCAACAAACAAAAGCGGATGTGGGAAACCACCCCACATCCGCTAAAGGAGTTATCAACCCCCGGAAGCCACGGCGCCGTGCTTAGTTGCTGCTTGGCTGGCTCTCTTCAGCCGCTTGGGCATCTTCGCTCTCTGCATTGTTGTCATCACCAGCGCTATCTTCTTGGTCCTGGCCTTCCTGATTTTGCTGATCTTGTTGGTTTTGCTGTTCACCCGTTAGGCTGGGCACCTCACCAGAGGCAGCATCTTCTACGTTTAAACGCTCATCCAGCGCAGAGAGTTCATCGCGCCACTCGCTCAACTGCGCTTCTAAACGTGCTAGCTGCTCTTCACGGGTTTCGATATCGCTCTCGACCTTAGCCACTTCATCGCGACCGATATCCAGTGCCACCATCAGGTCGTCCATTTCAGTGCGAACCTGCTCTAGGCTTTGCTGCTCTTCTTCGCGCAGCTGAGTTAAAGAGTCCACTTCTGATTGCAGCGAGTCACGCTCTTCAACCACGTTATCGCGCTCATCCTGCAAGGTTTGCAGCTCGCTCTCCTGGGCAGCAATTTCCTCTTCAAGCGTCGCTAAGCGCTCATTGGCATCCGTCACTTGGGCTTCAAGATCGCTTAGCTTGGTTTCAGCGGCGCCTAGCTCTTCAACAGCTTGCTGACGCTGCTCTTCAGCTTCCTGACGAGCAGACTCTGCCTGCTGACGAGCGTCCTCGGCACTTTGACGAGCTTCTTCAACCTGCTGAAGCGACGCCTCCGCCTCATCGCGCTCACTTACCACTTGCTCACGCTCTTCACGAAGCGACTGCAACTCGCTTGCGGTGCTGGCAAGCTGCTCTTCCAAAGCAGTGACTTCCTGCTGCAGCGTTTCACGCTGGCTTTCTAACTCTTCAAGACGAGACTGTACGCTGCTGACATCTCCCTGAGCAGACTCAAGGCTGGCGGTTGCCTCTGCTTGCTGCTGCTCTAAAGACGCCATTTCATCGCGCATCGCGGTCAAATCAGTTTCGGCCTGCTCTACTTCCGACAGGCGCTGGCTGAGCTCAGTATTCTCTTGCTCAACGCTGGCGAGCTGCCCTTCAAGCGCCTCTACACGCTCCTGGTGGGTGCCTGAATTGGATTGCGCCATAATGGCCCAGATCACCGCAATGGCTGCAATACCGGCAATACCTTTGACCCGGTTATCCTTAAACAGCGTTTTCATATCCGGCTTGTGGCCTGGCGTGTACTGATCTGAACGGTTTTCTTCTGACATGCTGCGCCCCTCTTTTTGCTTGGCTACTGGCGTTAGCAGCGTTAGTGGCAAGTAGCACGATAAGTGAATGATCGTTTTTTAAAAGTGCTCTTTACTAGCATACACAGACAATTACATAACGCCACCCGGCTTGGCTCTCAAAACGCTCAACCATCTGTTAAACGCGCATGCTTACCCTCTGAAAAACCAACTGCTGTTCCGCTATCAGTCTCAAACCATGAAAGCGTCCGGTGCAGCGATACCACGCTACCAATTATTAACAGCGTGGGTGGCTTAATGTCACCTGCTAAAAAGCCATCCGGCAAATGCTGTAGTGTGCCTATGTGGGTTCGTTGCTGTTGTGTAGTGCCTTGCTCAATCAGTGCAAGAGGTGTTGCTGGGTTTAAACCATGAGCAATCAGCTCCTGACAGATCAACGTGAGATTGCTCAACCCCATATAAAACACCAGCGTTTGGCCAGGCTGAGCTAAGGTGGGCCAATCTAGGGTAAATTCGCCATGCTGAAGATGTCCGGTCACAAACCGCACCGACTGCGCATGGTCGCGATGCGTCAACGGAATGCCCGCATAAGCTGCACATCCGGAAGCGGCGGTAATGCCAGGCACTACCTCAACGGGCACATTAGCGGCGACCAGCGTTTCAAGCTCTTCACCACCGCGCCCAAAAATAAATGGATCACCGCCTTTCAGGCGTACCACCTGCTTTCCTTGCCTAGCCCACTCTACCAGCGATTGATTGATATCCTCCTGCGGGACGCTATGGGAGGAGCGCGCTTTGCCCACGTAGTGGCGCGCGGTCTCTGCGGGTAACAGTGCCAAAATTTCATCGCTAACCAAGCGGTCATACAGCACGACTTCCGCACTCAAAAGTCGTTTGTAAGCCTTTAACGTTAATAAATCAGGGTCTCCTGGGCCAGCCCCTACCAAGCTAACGCGCCCCTGGGAACGCGGCGCCGCTTCAGATGCTGTTGCCGTAACGGCGCCCGTGTGTAATTTCTGCGTAACCAAAGCGACCACCAAATAGAATTAAATTATTTTTTAATATTTCAAAAAAGAATAAAAAGCATAATCCGCCCCAACCTTTGTCATTTTTACGGCAAAACAACAAAAATGGAATAGATGAGAGATTTTTAATTACCAAAAAATATTAAAAAAGATGAATTGTCAGCAAAAGCTTACATATTGTTTACGATTTTACCGCTAATCTTCACGGCTAAATTACAACAGGTATAAAATTGGAGATTCACGCATGCCCGTGAATGATGCACCTGTACCTCCTGTAGCCATACCTCAAAGTGCTGATACCTTAGTTCCACATATCCCTGGGGTGCTTTTTCAATTCTATCGCTCCCATAGCGGCCATATGCACTTCCCTTACCTAGAGGGCGGCGGCATGGCACTTGCTTATGTTGACAGACAGCAGCTAGCGACCAATGCAAGCCAACTAATCGAACAGTTGACAGGTGATGATCACCCTAAGGTGATGTCAGCCATTGAGCGCTCCGCGCGCTGGATGCTGCCGTTAAATACGCGTTTCAGGCTGCCCTTTCCTAAAGCAAAACCGCACTGGATCGCCGTTAGCGCTAACCCCGAGCCAATGGAGACGGGGGTACGCTGGAACGGCATTATGCTGGATATTACTGACCAAGTGCTGGAAGAGCTTCGCTTGCGCAAACTAAGCGATACCGACCCGCTGACCGGCCTACCTAATCGGCGCAAACTGATGGGGCAATTAACCCACCTCACATCGCTGAGCACACGCCACGGTACGCCGCTTTCGATTATGATGATCGACATCGACCACTTCAAACGGCTCAACGACCGCTGGGGTCATCTACAAGGTGATAGCGTTCTGGCACAGCTAGCCGATGTGACGCAGTCACTGCTTCGCTGTGAAGATATGGTGGCAAGGCTAGGAGGTGAAGAGTTTATGGTAGTGCTGCCGCTTACCTCGCTGCAGCAATGCCATAAGCTTGCCGACCGTTTACGCCACACCATTGCAGACTACGATTTTGGCATTGGCCAGGGTAACGTCACACTCAGCATTGGCGTGGCTGAATATCGTTGCGGAGAGCCACTGGTGAGCCTGATCGAACGGGCCGATCGAGCGTTATATAGTGCAAAGGATGTTGGTCGTGACTGTGTCTGCCTTCTACCCTGATAGATAAGTCAACCCTGGAGACTAACACTATGACATCTCTTGCTCAGTCGCAGTGCGAACCCTGCAGCGGTAGCGCTATACCGCTCTCTTATGACGCATGCCAAGCGCATCTTAAGGCGCTTCCAGAGTGGCAGATTATCGAGCACGATGGCATCATGAAGCTGACGAGACAATTTACGTTTCGTAATTTTGCTGATGCGCTAGCGTTTAGCCAGCGTGTTGGTGATGTCGCAGAGCAGGCTGGCCATCACCCAGTATTGGTGACCGAGTGGGGCAAAACCACGGTGACGTGGTGGTCTCATAAAATAAACGGCCTGCATCTTAATGACTTCATTCTTGCCGCCAGAACCGACGAGGTAGCCGAATAAATGTTTGAGCAAATTGAGCGAGTCCCTGGAGATGCCATTCTCGGGCTGATCGAAGCTTTCAAAAAAGATACCAACCCGCAGAAAGTGGACCTTGGTGTTGGTGTATACCGCGACGCCGCTGGCAACACGCCGGTCATGCGCGCCGTCAAGGAAGCAGAAGCTCGCCTGCTCAAGAATGAAACCACCAAAACCTACATTGGCTCCCACGGTGCACCCGCTTATGGCAATGTCGTTCTGCCGATGGTATTGGGCGCTGACTCTGCGGTGCTAAAAGCCAACCGCGCCAGCGCTACCCAGTCCCCTGGCGGCACCGGTGCCTTACGTCTGGCAGCCGACTTTATTGCCAGCCAACTGCCAGGTAAAGGCATTTGGGTCAGCGACCCCACTTGGCCGAACCACCACGGTATTTTCACCGCTGCCGGCATTGAACTGCATAAGTACCCCTATGTAGATGCCGACAACCGTTTAGATTTTGATGGTATGTTGGCCGCGCTGAAAAAGATCCCCGAAGGCGATGTAGTGGTATTGCATGCCTGCTGCCACAACCCGACCGGTTTTGATCTTTCTCAACAGCAGTGGCAAGAAGTGCTGGCGGTACTGAAAGAGCGCCATTTGTTGCCACTCGTCGACTTCGCTTACCAAGGTTTCGGTGAAGGCCTTGATGAAGACGCCTATGGCGTTCGCCTGCTAGCTGAAAACCTGGATGAAGTGATCATCACCAGTTCCTGCTCCAAGAACTTTGGCATTTACTGTGAGCGCACAGGCTGCTTAATTCTGGTCGCTAAAGACGCAGAGCAGATGGAGAACGTTCGCTCCCAGGTGGCTATTGTGGCCCGTGAAAACTACTCTAACCCGCCAGCCCACGGCGGTGCGATTGTCAGCGAGATTTTGCATGATGCAGAGCTTTCTGCCATGTGGCGCGAAGAGCTGACCGAAATGCGTGACCGGATCAACACGCTGCGTCGTGACTTCGTTGATGCGCTGAAGCCTTACGGTCTCGATGAGAAGTACGCCTGCGTTGCCGAGCAGCGCGGTATGTTCTCTTACACCGGCCTCACGCCCGAACAGGTAGATCGTCTGCGCGACGAGTTCGGCATATATATGGTGCGCTCTGGCCGCGCGAACGTGGCAGGCTTCTCCCATGAAAATCTGCCCTACCTCGCCAAAGCCATTGCTTCGGTTAACGACTAACCAACGGCATACCCTATCCACGCCCAGGCCAAGCGCCTGGGCGTTTTTGTTGGTAACAACTGGCTATTTCGAAAAGCCATAAGATTATCAATCCCCTTGGCAAATGTTGTGTACAATTGCGCGTTCGTCGCCAATTCCGACGAGCAGCCGCGTTTGCTGTGATAGCCGCAGGCTTCTCGTTTGTCGGCTTAATGCATGCGCCCAAACTCGCTTTTAACGCCGCGCCGGAATTTGTGATGGGCTACTTAGCCATGGCCCTGCTGTTTACGTACTTCTCGTTCCAAGAAGCCCCCTATAAACGCTAAGCTAGCCTGACGCTCCCGCCTGCCGATGCGGGCGGGAGAGGATACGCTTCAGCAAGACCCACGCCGTTAGCCCGGCCAGTAGGTTGCCGATAGCTGCACCAGCAGCGAGGCCCGTCCAGCCAAATAGCGCTGCCCCTAGCCATAAACAGGGCAAGTAGCAGATAAACAGCCGCGCACTGGAAAGCAGCATTGCCCTAAGCGGCCACCCCAGCGCATTACCGGCCGATACGACCAGCATACAGACACCAAGTGCTGCGTAGCTTGGCAGCATAAAGCGAATCAGCAGAGCAAGTTCACTCTGCACCTCTGGATTGCCCGCCAAGGCCATGGCCACCCACGGCGACGCTAACGCCAGCAGCACGCCAAGGCTTAGCTGCCAGATCACGGCCACTTTTAATGCTAGACGCATAAGCTGCTGAATTTGCCCCCAATCCCCCGCGCCATAACAGCGCCCCAGCCAAGGGGGCAACGACATGGTCATCGCTAAAATCACCATGAGCGATAGCGTCTCAAGGCGACTCGCTAACCCCCACGCCGCTACTTGGGTGTCGCCTAAGCCCGCCACTGCGGCAATGGCAAGCATTGCCGCCAGCGGCGGCATTAACTGGCTGACCATCGCGGGAGCGGCAATGCCTGTAAAAGGCCGCCATGAGCGCACAGCTTCTTGCCCAATATCATCCATTGTCGCCCACTGACAGCGCCGCAATTTAGCCCCTGTTAGCAACAGCCCAACGGAAAACGCCACGGCAGTCGCCCACGCTGCCCCCGGAAGCCCCCAACCTTCCCAGCCACCTACACCAAAAATAAACAGCGGATCGAGTGCTAGGTTGATCAGGCTACTGAGCACCATCATCTTGCCGGGCATGCGTGTATCACCGTTAGCACGAAAAACGCTATACATAAAGTAAAGCAGCGCCCCTAACCAGGCAGAAAATAGCTGAGGCCCCCAGTAGGTACGAATATACGTCAGCGCCGTTTCGTCCGCCCCCAACAGCTGAAAGAGCGGCACCTGAAGCAGCCATAACGCCACTGCCAGTACGGCAATCACCGCCCCACCAGCAATCAGCACTAGACTTGAGAGCCGCTTGGCCCTCGCCTGCTCTCCTGCTCCTAATGCTCTGGAAATCAGCGCGGCGATGGCAATGCCCATTCCCACCTGTATACCAATGATCAAAAACGACAGAGGAAAGGTAAACGACTGAGCCGCCAGCGGCGCAGTGCCTAAACGTGCGATAAACGCACTATCCACAAGCTGAAAACCCAATAGCGCCAGCACACCAATGGCCATCGGCCACGTTTGCCGCCATAGGGTTATCGCCAACTCGCGTTGTTGCATGACAGCTGCCAAAAACTGACTCCTTAACATCATAAATGTAGGAATACTAAACGCAAAAAAACGCCACCACCCGTTAGGGTGGCGGCGTTTTTAAACCGTATCGCTTACTGGCGAATACCTTCAAACGTCACGTACAGCTCAACTTCGTGCATAACTTCCGGGAAATCGCTCATGTTAATACCGAAATCGCCGAGGGTAAGCATCGTGCTGCCTTCAAAACCTGCACGGTAATTGCCCCAGGGGTCTTCACCTTCGCCCATCAGGGTTACCGGCATTTCGATCACTTGAGTCTGACCATGCAGCGTTAGCTCACCGGTCACAACGCCTTCATTGTCGCCGGTAGATTCAAAACCGGTAGAAGTAAACGTCGCCGTGGGGAATTCGCTGGCATTCAGGAAGTCACCACTCAAGATGTGACGGTCACGCTCAGCATGATTACTGGTCAGACTATCAATTTGAACTTCCATTTCGACAGAAGAAGCGTCCAGATCGTCAGCATCGTAAGAGAACTGGCCGTCAAACTCTTCAAAGCTGCCCAGGATGTAGGAGAAGCCCAGGTGGTTAATTTTGAATTGAACGAAGGCGTGCTGGCCTTCCGTATCAATCTGGTAGTCCGCTGCCTGTGCTTGGCTCAAAGGAACCATCGCCGCTGCCGCTACGGCTACTGCCATTACGCTTTTCTTCATCATTATTTCCATCTCCTTTCTTTCCTTTATGGGCACTGTCGGCATTGCCTCTACCTTACCCGACAGCGTTCAAAAATTGTCACCCAGCAATCAGAGGCTGGTTCGGCTATAGCGGGGGTTTACCATCCGACTCAGCGTTGTATGACGATACCGGTAGTGATGTACTAACGCTGCCAGGGCATGACCACCCGCCAACAGCATTAGCGCAATCGCGCTATACCAATGAACCTCCCCCGCAAGGCTTGCCTGATTCGGCAGATCGTACAGCACCGCAGGAATCTCAAACCATCCAAACACGCTAATACCGCGGCCATTCGCTGTGGAAATCAAATAGCCACTGGTCAGCACAAGCAGTAATAGTACATAAAGCGCTATATGGCCCAGGTGAGCAGCAGCTTGCTCTAAGCGGCTGCCTTCTCCCGCAGGCGTGGGCTGAGCAAAACGCCATATTAAGCGGCCTACGGTCGCCAGTAGTAACAAAATACCTATCGAGCGATGAACCCAGGGGCCTTGGTTATACCAAGGATCGTAATAACCCAATCCGGTCATCCACCAGCCCAAAATAAACAACCCAATGATCGCCAGGGCACTGAGCCAGTGAAAAAGAATACTAATGACACCCCAACCGCTGCGTGTGTTCCGCAACATCCTTGATTCCCCATATAAAACTGCCCGCAAGGGTCTGCCCGCTCGTTTCGTAATGAGCATACCGTTTCACCGGCAAAAACTCTGCTGAAAAAAGCAGAATACATCGTTCGTAAAAACCATTGGTTATGTCGCTAATGACTCTGATGCTTCTTCACAAATTCTCCACGACATGTTCCAAGCCTAGCATCTTAGACGAAAGTTTAAAAAATCGAACAAACCCAGCAATTTTAATCAATTTTACTATTTGTTTAGCGCACTTATTATTAGCGCACTTTCTGACACGACACATCACAACGCTTTTAAACGAATCCACTATCTATAGAGAGTATGACCCATGAAAAAATTGACCCTTATTTCCGCTATCGCCCTAACATTGACCTCTACAGCGGCTCTAGCCGAACAAGGCTCTGCTGAGCTCAATGAAATCGTTCAGGCCAGCTCTTCTGTGAACCACAGCACAGAAAGCTTAAACCTGACGCCCGCTGATCTGACGCGTGTAAACGGTGATGCTGCTAAAAACACCGTTATCGAGCCTAGCTCTGAAGCGCGTCACTCAAACAGCAACAATGACCAGATTGCGCAGTCTGACCTGCCGCATCGCAACGCCTCCTAAGACAGGTAAGCGCTGCTGTCCAACGCAGAAACGCTTAGCTCCTTAGATGACAAAAACCCACCTCACGGTGGGTTTTTTATTTAGCTTGAACCAATGTTCCTTACTGGGCGGCTAGTACATCTAGGCCTCGTGCCAAGTCACGCTGAATATCTTCCTGACTTTCAAGCCCAACGGCCACACGAACCAAGCCCGGCGAAATGCCTGCCGCCGCTTTCTGTGCGTCCGAGAGACGGCCATGCGTGGTGGTTGCCGGATGAGTAATAGTGGTTTTTACATCACCTAAGTTCCCGGTAATGGAAAGCATCCGCGTGGCATCAATGACCTGCCAAGCGCCCTCTTGCCCACCTTTCACCTCAAAACCGAGCACCGCACCAAAGCCCTGCTGCTGCTGTTTCGCTAACACATGTTGAGGATGTGCTTCCAGCCCGCTGTAGTAGACGCGATTGACGGCCGGATGCTGATCTAGCCAGAGCGCCAGTGCCAGTGCGTTTTCACAGTGCGCTTTCATACGCAGTGAGAGGGTTTCCAAGCCTTTGGTGAAAATCCACGCATTAAACGGGCTCATGCAAGGTCCACAGGTGCGCACGACACCAAAAACTTCTTCCATCACGTCATGCTTGCCTACCACGGCTCCGCCTACTGCGCGTCCCTGACCATCCAGATATTTCGTGGCAGAGTGAATGACCAAGTCCGCACCTAGCGCGATAGGCTTTTGCAGTGCGGGGGTCAAAAAGCAGTTATCAATGGCGAGCAGTGCACCGCTACGCTTGGCGAGCGCCGCCAGCGCAGGGATATCCGCCACTTCGGAAAGCGGGTTTGAAGGCGTTTCAGCAAACAGCAGCTTAGTCTTAGGGCTGATCGTCTCTTCCCACGCGGCCAAGTTGGAAAGCTCCACATAGCGCGTTGTGATACCGAACTTGCCCAGATACTTATCAAACAGGCTGACCGTGGAGCCAAATAGCGAACGAGACGCCACAATCTCATCGCCTGCTGAAAGCAGTGCCAGCGCCGTTGAGAGAATGGCTGACATGCCAGAGCTAGTCGCCACGCAGCGTTCACCACCTTCAAGCGCCGCTAGACGGCGCTCGAAAGTATGTACGGTAGGGTTCGTAAAGCGCGAGTAAACATTGCCTGGCTCTTTACCACCAAACTTGCGTGCCGCCTCGGCAGCACTCTCGTACACAAAGCTTGATGTGGGAAAAATGGGTTCCGAGTGCTCCTGCTCAAACGTGCGGTGGTGGCCCGCGCGAATAGCAAGCGTCTCAAGCGACCACTCATCCTGATGGCTATCTTCGTGCATGGCAGAGCCCCTTATTCCAAACGCGATTTCAAAATGCTAATTATTGCACCACATACACATTTCTCCTGCGGGCCACTTGGGCACCGCAGGTAGCGTGACACTTAATCGTCCAGATCGTCGTCTTGATTATGCATATCGACCAGCGCGTGGTCACCCGCGCTCTGATCTTTTACTGCATCGTTACGGCTGGCTTCCAAGACGGCCAAATACGCATCGTCAATGTCGCCAGTGACGTAGTTACCGTCAAATACTGAACAGTCGAAGGCTTCCATGTCAGGATTTACTTCGCGGCAGGCGTCTTTTAGATCTTCCAGATCCTGATAGAAGATGCGGTCGGCACCGATCAGCTGCCCAACTTCCTCTTCAGTACGACCATGGGCGATCAGCTCAGACGCCGCAGGCATATCAATCCCATAAACGTTGGGGTAGCGAACGGGCGGCGCGGCAGAGGCAAAGTAAACCTTACGCGCACCAGCATCTCGCGCCATCTGAATAATCTGTTTGCAGGTGGTACCTCGTACGATGGAGTCATCCACTAGCAGTACATTCTTGCCTTTGAACTCCACATCAATGGCGTTCAGCTTTTGGCGTACCGATTTTTTACGCTGGGTTTGACCCGGCATAATAAAGGTACGGCCAATGTAGCGGTTCTTCATAAAGCCTTCGCGGTAGGTCACGCCGAGATGCTGAGCCATCTCTAGAGCGGAAGTACGCGAGGTATCGGGAATTGGAATAACCACATCGATATCGTGATCCGGCCACTCGCTCAAGATGCGATCACCCAGCTTACGACCCATCTGCATCCGCGTGCCGTAAACGTAAGCACCGTCCAGGATAGAGTCAGGACGCGCCAGATAAACATGCTCAAAAATGCACGAGCGTAGCTGTGGGCGATCTGCACATACCTGGGTGTGTACTTGCCCCTGCATATCAACAAAAATCGCTTCGCCGGGGCCAAGGTCGCGTTCCAGCTCGAAGCCCCCCACGTCCAGCGCCACCGACTCAGAGGCAATCATCACCTCTTGGCCATCAGCATCCTGACGGGTACCAAACACCACCGGACGAATGCCGTGGGGGTCACGGAACGCCACCATACCAAACCCATTAATAATCGCGACCGCCGCGTAGCCGCCTTTGCAGCGCCGGTGCACTCTACGAACCGCATCGAAAATATCCTCAGCTTCTAGATGCAGCCCCTGCTTGCCCAATTCATGGGCGAACACATTCAGCAGCACTTCCGAGTCAGAGCTGGTATTGATGTGGCGAAGATCCGTGGAGAACAGCTCCTGCTTCAACTGCTCTGAGTTGGTCAGGTTACCGTTGTGGGCCAGCGCAATGCCGTAAGGAGAGTTAACGTAGAAAGGCTGTGATTCTGCCTCACTGGAGGAGCCAGCTGTCGGATAGCGAACATGACCAATGCCCAGGTTGCCTTTCAGGCGTGCCATGTGGCGAGTATGGAAGACGTCACGAACTAAGCCGTTACTCTTGCGCAGTAGGAAGCGCCCCTCGTTCCAAGTCATCATTCCGGCAGCGTCTTGGCCCCGATGCTGAAGTACGGTCAGGGCATCGTAGATTCCCTGATTTACTGCCTGCTTGGCCAGAAGGCCCACTATACCGCACATTCCAGTTACCTCGCTTTAATACCATGGCTTACTGACGCAAGCCCGTACGTTCATCAAACTGACAAGCACTGGCGCTGGAAGCAGCACCAGCGGAGAATTTTCTGGCAGTTCCCGTTACTCAACCTCAGGGGCGCTGCTGGAGGGTAGCGTCGGCTGTGGGCGACGCAGTTCAGGTAGCGAAATATCGCGCAGCGACTCAGGCGGTGTCGGCAGCTCCCGCTCCCATTGGTCTAGCTGGCTGACCGCCCAATCGCGAAGCTCAATAAAGGTTGGCCGTAACGATGCTTGCTGCCAAGCCTGGAGCTCAGCCAGCGGCGTTAGGGTAATCAACACCGTAGCCACTAGCAGAATCACCGCCCCGCGGGCTATCCCAAAGGCAGCACCTGCAAATCGATTCAACAACCCCATGCCAACCCATTCAACGGCCGCATGCACCACGCGAATAACAATGCCACATAACAGAATGACGGCAAAAATCACCAGAGCAAATGCCAGCACTAAGCGTGCATCAAAGCTCTCAATAAAGCCGCTCATTAACTCTGCAACGGGCTCCGCCAAAACACGTGCGACCATTAACGCAACGACCCAAGCAGCTAAGCCAAGCGACTCGCGCACGAAACCGCGCACAAAGCCCGCCAGCATCGAAAGCCCAAGAACGGCTAAAAACAGCGCATCAATCCAGGTCAATGCCATCGTTAATCTCTTACTCGAACAAGCAGACCCTGCACATTAATACGCTGTTTGATAAGCGCCATCGCTGCCTCACCATCCTCAGACGTGGCGTAAGGGCCTACTAATACAGTAGTCAGATTGTTATCACGGGCGCGCTGAAACACGCTAAAACCTTCACCGCTTAGCTGGTCGCTAATACGCTGGGCGTTGGCGGTATCACCAAAGCTGCCCACCTGGACTGCCCACTCACCCTGCTGCTGAGCAGAGGGTGCTACGGAGGCACTGCTATTACGGCTCTCATTCGCTGCGACCAGCGCGGCAATGGGGTCTTCTTGCGGCGGAGAATCCGGTTCACGGCTGGGCTGCGAAGGCGCTTGTTGGCTAGGCTCGGCAGCAGCGGTTTGCGACGATGAACCTTCATCAGAACTAGAGCTCGCTACTTGATCTGTTTGTGGCGCTCGAGGTATTTCCTCTATCGGCTCATCCAGCGCTTCATCGGTAAGGACAGGTGACGACGGTGCAGGTGTATCAATGGTGTCAGGCATGTCAGGCACGGGCACATCTTGACGCTCCACATCCACAGGCTGTTCGATTACAAAGGTGGGCTGAGGGCGCTCTTCCCGAGGTGCGGGGTCGCTCATCAACCAAGGGACAACGATGGCCAGTAGCGCCAGCAGTATCACGATGCCACTAATGCGTTCCGTTTTACCGTATTTCATATCCCTCTCCATCAAGCTTAGCGTGCCCGCGGCGTTGCTTGCGGCAGTGGCATGGCCAGTAACTCAGCTACCGTGAAGAATGAGCCGGTGGCCAGCACGCGGTCCTCTGGGGCTAGCTGCTTGGCAAGCTTGGCAGCCCCCGCTGCGGGGGAGTCGGCGCAATAATACACGTGTCCGCCCAGCGACGTAATACGTTTGGCTAACTCGTCTGCAGAACGGCCACGCTCACCTTCAAGGGTAACGCACACCCAGTCCGTGATACTTGGCAAAAGCGCCTGAATCACACCGTCGGCATCTTTGTCGTTAAGCATACCAATCAACGCCCACTGACGACCCCCTTTTGGTGGTGCTGGCAAACGGCGGGCCACGTAGTGTGCCGCATGAGGGTTATGCCCTACGTCCAAACACCACTGCCCTACCCACTGCATTCGCCCGGAGAGCGTTACCGTACGCAGCGCTTTGCGCACCGTGTTTAACTGCAAAGTGACACCCGCTAAGGCCAGCGCTTGAAGCGCCGTGGCGGCATTATCAATTGGCAATCCAGGGTCTGGTAAACCATCCAGCGAAAGTGTACTGCCATCGGCAGTAAGGCCATGCCAGCACCAGGGGTTGCCTACCGTCTCACCAGCGCTATGACTGAAGGCGGTGCCTAGTGCGTAGCTATGGGCCGCTATCGCTATTGCTGATTCCAACACGCTTGGCGGAAGCGACTGGCTACCTAGCACAGCGGGTTTTAGCGGGCGAAAAATACCCGCCTTTTCTCGCCCGATCTGTTCAAGATCGTTGCCTAGAAAATTCGCGTGATCAAGCGCAATCGTGGTCACGATAGCCACATCCGCGTCAATAATATTCACCGCGTCTAAACGGCCGCCCAGCCCCACTTCCAGAATCGCAATATCCAATGTGGCATTAGCCAAGCACCACAGCGCACACAGCGTGCCAGCTTCGAAATACGTGAGGCTAATTGAAGGCTCTTGTAAACGGGCGCTTTCTACTTGCTGAAAGCCTTCCACCAAACGCTGGTCGCTGGCTTCCCGGCCATCTACCGTCACGCGTTCGTTGTAACGCAGCAAGTGCGGAGAGGTATAAGTACCCGCCCGCAACCCGTGGGCACGAGCGACGGCATCTATCATGGCAAGGGTAGACCCCTTGCCATTGGTACCTGCTACCGTGATGACCTGTTTCGCGATGGGGCGCTCTAGCAACCCCATACGCTTGGCCACCAGAGAAACACGCTCCAGCCCCATATCGATCCCTACGGGATGCAGGGTTTCAAGGTGGTGAAGCCACTCGGCTAAGGTGTTAGGCATTGCGTGAAGCGTCATCGCTCGTCGCGTGACGAGAATCGGCTTGAGCAGATGTCTCTGCCGCTTCCGCTAGCTGCTCTTCATTGGCCACCGGCTCAACCACCTCAGCTTCGGGCAGATCACCTTCAGCCGGGTTAGCACTTTGATGTGTCAGCTTACGCAGCACGCCACCCACGCGGGCACGCATATCGTGGCGGTGAACAATCATGTCCACCGTGCCGTGCTCTAGCAGGAACTCACTGCGCTGGAAACCTTCCGGCAGCGTTTCACGCACGGTTTGCTCAATAACACGGGGGCCAGCAAAACCAATTAGCGCGTTGGGCTCGGCAATATTTAGGTCGCCCAACATCGCCAAGGAAGCCGAAACACCACCAAACACGGGGTCAGTCAGCACCGAAATATAGGGCACGCCCGCCTGCTTGAGTTTCTCAAGGGCCGCTGAGGTTTTCGCCATCTGCATCAGCGAGAACAGCGCTTCCTGCATACGCGCACCACCCGAGGCAGCAAAGCAGACCAACGGAATGCCCTCTTCCAGAGCGATGGTGGCGGCACGTACAAATTTCTCACCCACCACAGCGCCCATAGAACCACCCATAAAGGTGAACTCAAACGCCACAGCAACGATCGGCAGGCCATCCAGCTCGCCGCGCATCGCCACCAGCGCGTCTTTCTCGCCAGTCTCTTTTTGCGCTGCGGTCAGGCGGTCTTTGTACTTCTTGGAGTCGCGGAATTTGAGGCGATCATTCGGCTCAATCTCTGCCGCGATCTCTTCGCGCCCCTGTTTATCCAGGAACCAGTCCAAGCGTTTGCGCGCCGTTAAGCGTAAATGATGCTCACACTTGGGGCATACGCTGTGATGTTTCTCTAATTCAGGCAGGTAGAGAACGGCTTCACACTTGGGACATTTACGCCAGAGACCATCGGGCACGCTGGCACGACGGTCTTTACGCTGGATACGCCCCATGGAGGGCACGATCTTGTCTAACCAGCTCATATCAAAAAGGCTTCCGTGTACGTCAAGGCTTGGCAGCGCCAAGCCTGATGAGTGTCGTCAATCAATTCAGTGTAGACGATGAGGGAACGCGCTTAGGCGTCCATCGCGGTGCGCATTTCTGCCAGCACGCTTTTTAACTGCCCGGCGATCGTTTCAGGCGCATCGACGCTATCGGCAATACGGTTAACCAGTGCACTGCCCACAATCACGCCGTCGGCAACTTTTGCCACTTCGGCAGCCGTCACACCATCGCGAATACCAAAACCAACGCAAAGCGGTAAATCGGTCATATCACGCAGTGGCGCAAGGTGCTCGGCAACGTCTTCAGCGTTCAGCGTTGCCGCACCGGTGACACCTTTTAGCGAAACATAGTAAAGGTAGCCCTCACCGTGGGCGCATATTGTAGCGGCACGGGCATGGGAAGTGGTAGGCGCAACGAGGAAAATCGCTGCCAAGCCACGTGCCTTCAGCAGCGGGCCGAACTCATCGGCTTCTTCTGGTGGCATATCAACTACCAGCACACCATCCACCCCAACACTCGCGGCTTTATCGGCAAACACCTCGTAGCCGATGCGCTCGATAGGGTTGAGATAGCCCATCAAGACGATGGGGGTGGTGGTATCGGTTTGGCGAAACTCGGCCACCATTTCCAGCAGATCCACCAGCCGGGTGCCCTGCTTCAGCGCCCGCTCACAGGCTTTCTGGATCACCGGGCCATCGGCCATGGGATCTGAAAACGGCACGCCAAGCTCAATCACATCAGCGCCCGCGTCTACCAAGGCATGCATAAAGCCAACGGTATACTGCGGTGCCGGGTCGCCTGCGGTGATGTAAGGGATCAGGGCTTTACGCCCCTGCTGCTTTAACTCTGAAAAACGCTGGTCAATACGATTCATGCTAGCCCTTAAAACTCGATGCCGTCGATTTTCGCAACGGTCATGATGTCTTTATCACCACGACCCGAGAGGTTCACCACAATATGCTGATCCGGGCGCATGGTGGGAGCCAGCACCTTGGCATGGGCCAACGCATGGGCAGACTCCAAAGCGGGCATAATGCCCTCCATGTGGGTCAGCTCACGGAAAGCTTCCAGCACCTCTTTATCGTTCGCGGCTACATAGTTAACCCGGCCCACGTCTTTCCACAGCGCGTGTTCGGGGCCAACGCCGGGGTAATCCAGGCCTGCAGAAATCGAGTGCGTATCCGACACCTGCCCCGCCTCATCCGACATCAGGTAAGTTCGGTTGCCGTGCAGCACGCCACGCGGCGCGTTAGATGAGAGCGGTGCGGCGTGACGGCCTGTCTCTACCCCGTCACCACCGGCTTCTACGCCGTACATGGCCACTGCATCATCCTCTACAAACGGATAGAAGAGACCCAGCGCGTTGGAGCCACCGCCCACGCAGGCGACCAGCGCATCGGGTAAACGGCCGATTTGCTCTAGTGACTGGCGACGGGCTTCGCGGCCCACCACGGCATTGAAATCACGCACCAGCTGCGGATATGGGTGCGGGCCCGCCACGGTACCGATGATATAGAAGGTATTATCCACGTTCGTTACCCAATCGCGCAGGGCTTCGTTCATGGCGTCTTTAAGTGTACGGGTGCCAGACTCCACCGGGATGACACGGGCACCCAACAGACGCATGCGGTAAACGTTGAGCTTCTGGCGCTGCACATCGGCAGCCCCCATATAGACATCGCACTCAAGGCCCAAGCGGGCGGCTACGGTGGCCGTGGCAACGCCGTGCTGGCCAGCACCGGTTTCAGCAATCACGCGCGGCTTGCCGGTCTTTTTCGCCAACAGCGCCTGACCAATGGTGTTATTAACCTTATGAGCGCCCGTGTGGTTGAGGTCTTCCCGCTTCAGCCAGATTTGCGCGCCGCCTAACGACTCCGACCAGCGCTTTGCATGATAAAGCGGAGATGGACGGCCCACGTAGTGAGCCAAGTCACGATCAAACTCGGCCTGAAAATCCGGATCATCACGCAAACTCAGATAAATCTGCTCCAACTCTTCCAGGGCAAAGCTTAAGGTTTCTGACACAAACCGGCCGCCGTAGGGGCCAAAATGACCACGGGCATCCGGCATTCGGGTCAGGTCGCTGAACTTGGTTTCAGTTGCTGAGACAGTCACAGGCATACCTCACAAGATCGCCAGAAAAGGCAAAAATGAATGAACAAACGTCTAGCGCGCCCACGTTCGCGGTGAGCCACGCATCGTAATTCTGAGTGCACGCAGGTGGTAACGCTTAATGCGTATTGGCCTGCGCCACATGACGAACAAAAGCGGCCATTAACTCGGCCTCTTTAACACCGGGGGATGCCTCAATACCGCCTGAAACATCAACCGCATACGGCGCTACCTGAGTCACCGCGGCGGCAATATTATTGGCTGTTAGCCCACCCGCGAGGATAACAGGTTTTTCCAAGGTTGCGGGGATTCTAGACCAATCAAAAGTCTCGCCAGTTCCACCCGGCACGCCCGGACGGTAGGCATCTAACAGCAGCGCTTGCGCCGCCGCGTACTCTTTTGCCGCCTCGTGTAGGTCGATGTCATCACGCATGCGCAGCGCTTTAATCCAGGGTCGCCCAAACTGTTGGCAAAACGCCGCCGACTCATCGCCGTGGAACTGAATAAGATCTAAATGCGGCAGACACTGCTCAATCAGCTCGGTAGGCTGGTTCACAAATAGCCCCACGCGGGTCACAAACGCAGGCACCTGTGCGGCAAGTACCCGCAGGGCCTCAGGGGTAATGCTGCGGCTACTTTTCGGCCACATCACAAAACCTAGCGCATCGACACCCAATGCCACCGCTTTGGCAATATCTTCCGGGCGAGTGAGCCCACAAAATTTGATACGCGTGCGTGTCATCAGCTGGCTCATGAGGAAGTCTCCTGCTGCTCAGGTTTCGCTTGCTTGGAGAACGTCAGCCGCCGCCTTGCGGCCACCCGAGGGCTTTCCGGCAATACGCGCTCTCCGGTCCACTCCCCAGTAAAGGCGAGTAGATTCGGGCCTAGCGGCTCTTTGGGTAGCTCGAAACGCTCATCGTAGATGGAGTCGACGAAATGCAGGCCGCAGGCAGGCGCCGTGACATCGCCCTTCTGGCGATTTTTCATCGCCAGAAGGCGCTCAATATGCCCTTCGTCCTGCGCCCCCCGGCCAACGCTGGCCAGCGCTCCGGCAATGTTACGGATCATGTGATGCAGGAAGGCATTACCTTGGATATCGATCACCACCAGCGGGCCGTAACGCTTCACTTCGACGAAGTGCATCTGGCGCCAGGGGGTTTTCGACTGACAACCGGCGGCACGAAAACTACTGAAGTCATGCTCACCAACCAACGCCTGGGCAGCACGATGCATGGCATCGGCATCCAGCGGGTCGCGACACCAGGTGACGTTGTGGCGCTCCATGACCGGGCGGCTGATCTGATTCAGAAAGATATAGCGGTAACGGCGCGCCAGCGCGCCAAGGCGCGAATGAAAGTCGTCGGACACCGGCTTCACCCAACGCACTGCCACGTCTCGGGGCAGATTGGTATTCGCGCCAAAGATCCAGGCCTTTTCGGTGCGCTGTACCGGCGGGTCGAAGTGAATCACTTGGCGCGTGGCGTGTACGCCTGAATCTGTGCGCCCACTGGCATGGATACGCACCGGCGCGCCAGCCACCTTGGCTAACGCATCCTCGATGGCCTGCTGGACAGAGGCCGCATGCTTTAAACGCTGGAAGCCGCAAAAGCGTGAGCCATCGTACTCAACGCCCATCGCCAAACGGCCAGCCAGCGGTTGTGTCTCATCAAAGTGGTAGAACAGCGTCATCGAGCCACGTCATTTAGAGGATTTTGAAGGTTAGCTATTATCCCGACGTCGCGGCTCGAATGCCACCTCTTCGATTTCCCACTCCTCTTCGGGCACTCGCCGCGTGTGATTCGCGCTCTTAGACGGGGTTGTCGTGCCACTGTTCAGCCCATCGTTATACGCGCCCTCCTCACCCATTTCCTCTTGTTTTAGCGATGGGGGGTTATAGTCAATGTAGTAATCCAGGGGCTGAGAGCGCTGATCCTCATCAGGCGGCGACATCTCGTCCTCCACGCCCTCCTTCGGGCTTTCCTGCTCATCGGCATGGGATAAATCATCGAGCGCACTGGTTTCCTGTTTCGCCGTCGAAGGCGCTAGCGATACCTGATCTTGGCTATCCGGTTTATGCTGCTGACGCTGTGCCGCTAATCCCGATGCTTGGCTGCGTGTAAACACGTCATCGTCGTCCGCTTCCCACTCTTTTGGTGCTTCGCTGTCACTAACCGTTGGCGGCTCCTCATTTGGCGCAGCCATGCCGGGCTTCATTACCGGCGCCTCATCAAACGCTGCGGTCTCCAGCTCTGGCTCAGCAGCCTGTGATTCAAAAGGGGCAGCATGGGCAGGCTCCGCGACATGCGGCTCCGTGCGCCCTGAGGCTGTCGCAGCAGACGCCGGCGGAGGCGTTACGGAACATTCGGTTACCGGTGCATCTTCCCACTGACGCTCTCGGCGCTTGCGCGACCAGACTAACCCTGCCAACAACAGCACGAGGGCAGCACTGGCTAGCGGCCACCGATACTCAGCCAGCGGCGCTAACACACTGCCCTGATTGGCAGTAGGTTCAGGTGAAGCGCCCTGGCCTTGCTCACGCCCTGCACCTACCGAAAGCCCCGTTGCGACGGCATTAGCCGCGCGGCTCTCCTGCTGAGAGGCATTCAGCGCCTCGGTTAACGCAGCAACCTCCTGGCGTAGCTCAGCCAGCTCTATACGCAGCTGGGCTCGCTCTTCAAGCACTTGTTGGAGCATGGCTTGGCTTTCGGCCAGCTGCTCTATGACGTCATCTAAAGTAAGGCCAGCCAGCGCACTTTCAGGATTTTGCGCCTGCTCAGCGTCAAGTGGCTCTGCCACTGACTCCGCGACAGAAGCGCTATCACCAGTGGCCTGACCCGGCTCTTCCTGCGGGATTTCTGCCGCCGCTTCGGCAGGCGGCGATTGACTTGTCCGCCGCATTGCTTGTACCGCACGCGCTGCCTCACCGGGAGAGCGCGCCATCACCTGCTCCCGGCTCGGCACCGCCAACGTTTGGCCAGCACGCAGGCTATTGATATTGCCAGAGGGAAAAACGCTCGGATTTGCATCCACCAGCGCCACTATCATCTGCTGTACGCTAGCATTATCGGGCTTAATCCGGTCGGCCACACTCCACAGCGTATCGCCACTTGCCACATAAGCGGTGTTATTCGCTGTGGAAGTGCTACCGCCGTTTGGCACGCCAGGGGCTGCAGAAGCGGCAGACTGGCGATTGGGTAGAGCAATTTTCTGCTGCTCATGCGATGGACTGCGTGCATTCACCATATTGGGCGGGTCAAACAGCAGCATAATCGCTTCCGTACGCCGCCCTTCAGGCGTAGTGATGGTGACCAAGAGATCCAACCATGGCTCGCTCACCGCTTGCTCAGAACGCAGCACCAACTGTGGGCCACCGGGCATATGCTGTAATTCAGCGCGCACGCTGGCGACCAGCGGCGTCCACTCTAAGCCCAGCGCGTTAAAGGCAGCTTCATTTGCTATTTCCACGCGTACATCGTCTAGCGCCACACCGGCGGCATCGACCAGCGGCACGGTGGCATCTAGCGGCGATTGCAGCGGAGAATTCACGGTGGCTTGCCCAAGCCCAACTGCTAAAGCCAACGGGCTAACAGCGCTCAGTGGCAACCACAACCACCATGCCAGCTTCTTTTTCATGTAGGGCCCCTACTGCCTGCGATTCACTGCCACGATGCAACACCTGCATTCTATTGCGACGAGATAAGGTAGTTCGTTCTTATCATAGCGTATTTATCATGCCGTTATGTTCAACGCATACATTTGCATGAATGTCATGGATTAGAAACATAAGTCACGGCAAAAAAATGGGAAGCTGCGAACAGCTTCCCACTTTTAGCTAGCGATTAAACGCCGGTGTTTCGCGACCGCTTACTGCTCACGCAGAATTTTCAGCATGCGCTTGAGCGGCTCAGCAGCACCCCACAGCAGTTGGTCGCCAACGCTGAAGGCAGAGAGGTATTCACCGCCCATTTTCAGCTTACGCAGGCGGCCTACCGGCACTTGCAGCGTGCCAGTGGCAGCTGCAGGCGTTAGGCCCGCAATGGTGGCATCTTTATCGTTGGGGATTAGCTTAACCCACTCGTTATGCTTGGCAATACGCTCTTCAATCTCATCCAGCGGCACATCTTGCTTCAGCTTGATAGTGAACGCCTGGCTGTGAGAGCGCATAGCACCGATACGTACGCAGAGGCCATCAATGGGAATCGGGTTGTTCTCAAGGCCCAGAATCTTGTTGGTCTCGACGCTACCCTTCCACTCTTCACGGCTCTGGCCGCTATCCAACTTGGTGTCGATCCACGGCAAAAGGCTGCCTGCTAACGGCGCAGCGAAGTTGTCTGTGGGGAAATCACCGCTGCGCATGGCTGCCGTCACTTTGCGGTCGATATCCAGAATGGCGCTTGCCGGGTCGGCTAGTTCGCTGGAAACGCTGTCGCGCAGCTGGCCCATCTGGTTCAGCAGTTCACGCATGTGCTTGGCACCGGAGCCAGACGCCGCCTGATAGGTCATGGAGGTCATCCACTCGACCATATCGGCCTCGAACAGGCCGCCAAGGCCCATCAGCATCAGGCTGACGGTGCAGTTGCCACCCACGAAGGTTTTGGCACCTTTCGCCAGCTGCGCATCGATGACCTTGCGGTTCACCGGGTCGAGGATGATGGTGGCTTCGTCTTCCATCCGCAGGGTGCTGGCGGCATCGATCCAGTAGCCTTGCCAACCGCCGCTGCGCAGGTCGCCGTAGACCTTCTGGGTGTAGTCACCGCCCTGACAGGTGATGATCACGTCCAGCGCTTTCAGGTCATCCAGTGCAAACGCATCTTTCAGCGGAGGCACGTCCACGCCGATGTCGGGGCCGGGCTGGCCAACTTGAGAAGTGGTGAAAAAGATCGGCTCAATGCCGTTAAAATCACCATCTTCCTGCATGCGCTGCATCAGCACCGAGCCAACCATGCCACGCCATCCCACGAAACCGACTTTCAACATGTGAAGTCCTCCAACTAAGAATGAGACCTATATTATACACACATATCAGACACGACGTCGGCCACCCCTGAGGGCGGCCGACGCGGTCTGTTTACAAAGCAACAAGGCGAATCAGTTAGTTAGCAAGCTCGCTTTATGCTTGATAATGCTCGAACGCCGCGAGCACGGCGTCCCCCATCTCAACCGTCGAGACGCGCTTCATGCCTTCAGAGGCGATATCGGCGGTACGCAAGCCATCGTCCAACACGCTACCCACGGCGGCTTCGATACGCTCGGCCATCGCCGTTTCATTGAGCGAGTAACGCAGCATCATCGCCACGGAGAGCATCATGGCCAGCGGGTTGGCGATGTTTTGGCCCGCGATATCCGGCGCGCTGCCATGGCAAGGTTCGTACATGCCCTGACCGCTCTCGTTGAGCGAGGCAGACGGCAGCATGCCAATGGAACCTGTCAGCATGGCGGCGGCATCGGAGAGAATGTCGCCAAACATGTTGCCGGTGACCACCACATCGAACTGCTTCGGCGCGCGCACCAGCTGCATGGCAGCGTTGTCCACGTACATGTGGGCCAGCTCGACATCCGGGTACTCCGGCGCCAGCCGCTCCATGACCTCACGCCACAGAATCGTCACTTCCAGCACGTTGGCCTTGTCCACCGAGCAGAGCTTTTTGCCCCGCTTCTGGGCCATCTCAAAGGCGACGCGGCCAATGCGCTCGATTTCGCTTTCGGAGTAGACATAGGTGTTGAAACCAACACGCTCACCGTTGCGCTCTTCGATACCGCGCGGCTGCCCGAAGTAGATGCCGCCGGTGAGTTCACGCACGATCATGATATCCAGCCCCGCTACCAGCTCGGGTTTCAGGCTGGAAGCGCTGGCTAGCTGCGGGTAGAGCATGGCCGGGCGAAGGTTGCCGAACAGACCAAGATTCTTACGCAGCCCCAGCAGGCCTTTTTCAGGGCGCTTGGAAAGATCTTCGAGTTTATCCCACTTGGGGCCACCCACCGCACCCAGCAGAATGGCGCTGGCGGCTTTGGCTTTTTCCAGGGTTTCAGCGGGCAGCGGCTCGCCGTGGACATCGTAAGCGGAACCGCCCACCAAGCCCTCTTCTACCTCGATATCCAAGCCCGCCTCTTGGCAGGCTTGTAACAAACGCGCCGCCTGGGCCGCGATTTCCGGGCCGATACCATCACCGGGCAGCAGTAACACTTTGTGAGTCATGCTCGATCCTTAGCACTGATAATTTAGATATTCATAGCCCATGGCAACTCTCTGCGAGGGCGCTGTGAACCCCTCCCTGGGCGCTACTTTTGCCATCCATGGCAAAAGACCCTCGCATAGACTTGCCCTTGCCATTACTCGGTGAGTGGACGCTAAGCTGACTGGCGGAACAGCCACGGGCGCTGCTGGCGGTGCTTCTCCTCAAAGCTACGAATAGCGTCTTCGTCTTGCAGGGTGATGCCAATATCGTCCAAGCCATTCAGCAGACAGTGCTTGCGGAATGCATCCACGTCGAACTCAAGAATCTCGCCACTGGGCGTAATCACCCGCTGGTGCTCAAGATCCACGTCTAACTGGTAGCCTTCGTTAGCTTCTACTTCAGCAAACAGGCGATCCACTTCTTCTTCCGCCAGCGTGATTAGCAAAATGCCGTTCTTGAACGCGTTGTTGTAGAAGATATCGGCAAAGCTGGGGGCAATCACTACCTTGAAGCCGAAATCTTCCAGTGCCCAAGGCGCGTGTTCGCGGGAACTACCGCAACCGAAGTTACGGCGCGCCAGCAGTACCTCAGCGCCCTGGTAACGCGGCTGGTTCAATACGAAATCCGGATTCAGCGGGCGCTTCGAGCAGTCTTGCCCCGGCTGGCCTTCATCCAGGTAGCGCAGCTCGTCAAACAGGTTGACGCCAAAGCCCGTGCGCTTGATGGACTTCAAAAACTGCTTGGGAATGATCAGGTCGGTGTCGACATTAGCGCGATCCAGCGGCGCGACGATGCCTTCAAAACGTTCGAACTTTTTCATGACTTAGGCCTCCTGCGCGTGTGTGGCGTCGTTAGCGGGTAAGGTACGTACATCAACAAAGTGACCGGCAATCGCCGCTGCCGCTGCCATGGCAGGGCTGACCAAGTGAGTACGACCACCGTAGCCCTGGCGACCCTCGAAGTTACGGTTAGAGGTAGACGCACAATGCTCGCCTGCGCCCAGCTTGTCAGCGTTCATGGCCAAACACATGGAGCAGCCCGGCTCGCGCCATTCAAAGCCCGCCTCAATGAAGATTTTGTCCAGGCCTTCCGCTTCCGCTTGGCGCTTCACCAAGCCAGAACCCGGCACCACCATAGCCAGCTTGATGGAATCGGCCACTTTGTTGCCCTTCGCCACTTTTGCCGCTTCACGCAGGTCTTCAATACGCGAGTTAGTACAGGAGCCGATAAAGACTTTATCCAGTTTGATATCGGTGATCTTCTGATTCGCCTGCAAGCCCATGTACTCCAACGCGCGGGCGTGGCTGCGCTGAACGGTTTCGTCATCGGCGGCTTGCGGGTCGGGTACTTGGCCTGAAATACCGGTGACCATTTCCGGGCTGGTGCCCCAGCTCACCTGCGGTTCGATCTCTTCGGCTTTCAGCGTCACCACTTTATCGAAGTGGGCGTCTGCATCCGACACTAGGTTGCGCCAATCGGCTACGGCGGCTTCCCACTGCTCGGCGGTGGGCGCAAAGGGGCGCTCAGCGAGGTAGTCGATGGTGGTATCGTCCACGGCGATCAGGCCCACGCGAGCACCCGCTTCAATCGCCATGTTGCACACCGTCATGCGGCCTTCCATGGAGAGCGACTCGATGGCACTGCCAGCGAACTCGATGGCGTAGCCTGTGCCGCCTGCGGTGCCAATCTTGCCGATAATCGCCAGCACTACGTCTTTTGCGGTCACGCCCAGGCCCAGCTCGCCTTCGACGCGCACCTGCATGTTTTTCATCTTTTGCGCCAGCAGGCACTGAGTGGCTAATACATGCTCCACTTCTGACGTACCAATACCGTGAGCCAAGGCACCAAATGCGCCGTGAGTGGCGGTGTGGGAGTCGCCGCATACCACGGTCATACCGGGCAATGTAGCGCCCTGCTCGGGGCCTACCACGTGCACGATACCCTGGCGTGGGTCGTTGATTTTGAACTCTTCGATGCCGTACTCGACGCAGTTATCGTCCAGGGTTTGCACCTGAATAAGCGAGACCGGGTCTTTAATGCCGCTATTGCCCTCGGCGCGCTCTTTCACCGTGGTGGGCACGTTGTGGTCCGGCGTTGCCAGGTTGGCATCCAAACGCCAGGGCTTACGGTTGGCCAAACGCAGGCCTTCGAACGCCTGGGGCGAGGTCACTTCGTGGAGCAACTGGCGGTCGATGTAGATCAGCGCCGTACCATCATCGCGCTGTTTCACCAAGTGCTGGTTCCAGAGTTTGTCGTAAAGGGTTTGACCTGACATGTGGCTCTCCTGGGCAGTGCCCTGCTAGTTCGGTATGGCAGCCTCTGCGTGCTGCTTAAATTGCGATGAACAGGAGTGTTACGCGACTCGTGCATAAAAGCAATTCATGTTATTCATACTTTAGATTCCAAATAGGAATAGCAACCAGGGAGCCGCCCGTGGATACCCAAAGCCTGCAAGCCTTTCTCGCCGTGGCGGAAACCCAGAGCTTCTCCCGCGCTGCCGAGCAGCTCCATCTCACGCAGCCCGCCGTCAGCAAGCGCATCGCCACACTGGAAGACCTGCTGGGCACGCGGCTCTTCGACCGCATTGGACGGCGCATCGCACTCACCGAGGCGGGTAACGTGCTGCTACCCAAAGCTCAGCGCATTCTATTTACCGTGGAAGACAGCCGCCGCGCGCTGGCGAATCTCTCTGGCCAAGTGGGCGGCAAACTGACGCTCGCCACCAGCCACCATATTGGTTTGCACCGGCTGCCGCCGCTATTAAAGCAGTACACCCAGCGCCACCCAGAAGTCGCGTTAGACCTGCACTTTTTAGATTCCGAACTGGCCTACCAGGGCGTAATGGATGGCACGCTGGAAATGGCCATTGTGACGCTCGCCCCTCACCCCGTTGAACAACTGCAGGTAGTCGAGCTTTGGCGAGACCGGCTGTGTTTTGTCTGCGCCAAAGACCACCCGCTGGCCCAACGCAGCCGTGCTGATGACAAGCCCCTGAGCTTGGCGGAACTGTGTGAAGTGAACTGCATATTGCCGGGAGCCAAAACCTTTACCCGCACGCTGATTGGCCAGCGCTTTGAAGAAGCAGGTCTTAACCTGCCCGTGAGCATGTCCACCAACTACCTTGAAACGCTCAAAATGATGTGTGGCGTTGGTTTAGGGTGGAGCCTGTTACCCGAAAAAATGCTCGACAGCGAGCTAGTAGCGCTACCCGTAGACACCGCTACCATCCATCGTCCGTTGGGCTATCTAGTACATAACAACCGCACGCTCTCTAATGCTGCCCGCAAAATGATTGAGCAATTGGAAGCAAATTGCGAAACATAAAGTTACAAAAAAGCTTACCTTCAGGAACCGCTGATCAATTCGTCTCTAAGCGGCTGAAACGCTCATAATGGCACTTTCACTGCATCAGCGGTCGCTTTCTGACCAGCGAAGGTGGTCTGTTTCCCCTGCCAGCCGGATTAGCCGGCTGGCAGGGCAGATGACAGCTGTGGCGGGATGCGTGCAGCGCTTCCCTTAGCTTAGCCTCCCCACACCGAACACGGTAAGCTTGGCGGCACTCCCGCTGCTGAAGATACTTTACCCATGACAACCCACTGGATGCTTGGCCCTGGGGCCATTGGCCGTTTATTGGCGCACTCGCTGGCCCCGTTTGTGGAGGTGGCGGTGATTGGCCGCCGTGAATTGCCTACGCGGCAGGTGCTCACCACGCCAGAAGGCGAAGCGCGTGATCAGTACTTAACCTCACTCGCCGCTAAACAGTTGGTGGCTAATGCCCCTAAGCCGCCTGCGTTTGTGCATATCACTACCAAAGCGATGGCTGCCGAGGCGGCGCTTTCGAGTATTGCCAGCCTGCTGCCCCCCTCTACCCCGCTGGTGCTGTGGCAGAACGGTTTTTATACCCAGCCGGGCATTACCCAAACGTGGCCTGGGCCGGTGCTGTGCGCTACCACGACTCAGGGGGCGTACTTAACCGGGGATGATGGCGTGGTACACGCAGGCCGTGGGCCAACGTTTATCGGGGATTTGGATAACCAGCACCCAGGGTTAGCGGAATTCTTAGCGGCGCTGTTGAGTGAGGCTGGGTTTCCCGCTACGGCAGTGGGCGATATTCGTAGCCGCCTGTGGCAGAAGCTAGCGGTCAACGCGGCGATTAACCCCCTGGCGGCGTTGCATGGCGTGCGCAATGGGGAACTTCGTGGTAATGCCTACTCGGGCCGTGTGGTTGCCGTGGTGAAGGAAGTGGCTGCGATTTTAGCGAAGGAAGGCGTTGTGCCGCCGAACGGTGGCGAGGGTGAAGCCGCCTGGTTGGCGCTGGTGTGGCAAGTGGTGGAGAACACCGCGAATAATAAAGCCTCGATGCTGCAGGATGTAGAGGCGAAGCGGCCTACCGAGCGTAGGGCGATTTTAGGGCCTTTGATTGAGAGCGCTGAGCGGCATGGGTTGGGGTGTGAAGTATTGAAGGGGCTAGATCAGGAACTGACGTTGTTGGAAGCGGGGTTTTAGGCAGGCTTGGGTGGCTGGATCGTCGCGCGCTGAAGCGACCTCCCACAGGCGCTCCCACAAGCACTAAAGTTGAGTATTGTTATAACGCCCGATGGGTAGGTTGAGTATGTCGATAACAGCCCAGTGGCGGCTTTGCCACCCTTCGAGGGTGCCTCGCGTGGCTCGTTACGCCGTGCTACGGGATGATTACCCCTGTTCAACGACGAAGATACACGCCAAGCTCAAAATGAATTTTTAGGTGACGGGAATCATCACTATTTTGCGGTAGGCGGGGCGTTCGGCGAGCTGCTCTACCCAGCGCTGTAGAAGCGGGCGGGGCTGCCAAGTAAGGCCGCTGTTTAAGAGATTGTAGGTGAACGGGGCGATGGCGATATCGGCAAGGCCGAATTCATCACCAGAGAACCAGGACTGCTGGCTTAACGCGGCGTCTAGCTGGGCGAAGAGTTTTTCGCAGGTGGCGATGGCGGGGTCTAGCAGTGTGCTATCGCGCTGCTCCGGCGGGGTGCGTACATAGCCCATCAAAATGGTGCGGTGGGCGGGGGTTAGCAGGCTGGTGGACCAGTCCATCCACTTTTCCATTTGCGCCCGTTTGGCAGGGCTTTCAATCCATAAATGGTTGGGGCCGTACTGCGCCGCTAGGTAGCGGATGATGGTGTTGGACTCCCACAGCACGCTTTGGGTGGCGTCATCTTTAAGCAGCGGCACCAAGCCGTTGGGGTTCATGGCGAGGTATTCTGGCGTGTCGTTTACGCCGTGTTGCAGGCCTGCCATGACCTGCTCGAACGGTAGTTCCAGTTCTTCCAGTGCCCAGAGCACTTTTTTAACGTTGGTGGAGTTGTTGCGGCCCCAAAGCGTAATCATGGCAATCCTTGTTGTTGGTTAGTTTTGTGGCGCGACCAGGGCGGCGTTGCCGCCCTTCGCGGGTGCCTCGCGCTGCTCGTTACCACGCGCTACGCCACCCCCTCACGATTTACCACTTACCACTCACTACTCACTCTTATCCTGATACAGCTTGAGCAGGCTGGAGAAGTCGAGTTTGCCGTTGCCGCCTGCTTTGTGCAGGGTGAACAACGAACGGGCGGCGGAGCCCATGGGCACGGGGGATGCGCTTTGCTGGCTCACGTCCATGGCGAGGCCTAAGTCTTTGATCATTAGATCCACCTGGAAGCCGCCCTGGTAGCCTTTCGAGGCGGGGGCGTTTTCCATCACCCCTGGGTAGGGGTTGTAGACGTTCAGCGCCCAGTTGCCGCCGGAGCTTTGCTTCATGATTTCCGACAGCACGGCGGGGTCTAGGCCGTTTTTGACGCCCATATTGATCGCTTCGCAGGTGCCCGCCATCAGAATCGAGAGCAGCATGTTGTTGCACACTTTGGCTACCTGCCCTGCGCCGTGGTCACCGGCGTGGAAGATGTTTTTACCCATGGCTTGCAGCACTGGCTGCGCCTGGGCGAACTGAGCCTCCGAGCCGCCGACGATAAAGGTCAGCGTGCCCGCTTGGGCACCGCCTACCCCACCGGAAACCGGTGCATCTACAAAGCCAATGCCCTTTTCAGCGCCAGCAGCGGCTACTTGGCGGGCGGTATCGGCATCAATGGTGGAGCAATCAATCACCAGCGCGCTGGGTTTGATCACCTCGAACAGCGGCGCGTCGCCATCCACGTACAACCCGCGCACGTGCTTGCCTGCGGGCAGCATGGAGATGACGAAGTCGGCATCGGTGGCCGCTTCCGAAGCGGTGGCGGCAATCTCGCAGCCTTGAGATTTAGCGGTTTCCAGCGCTTGGGCGGAAAGGTCAAAAGCGCGCACGTTAAAGCCTGCTTTCGCCAGATTGGCGGCCATGGGGCCGCCCATATTGCCTAAACCAATAAACGCAACGGTAGTCATCTTTTTGTCCTTATTAGCGTGTCATTTGCGGTGAATGAGTGTGCGTTATTTGAGGTCTGCCAGCGGGTTGGTGTCCCATGCGGGTGCCAGCAGTTCGTCTATAAAGGAGGGCTCGACCGAGGCCACGTCGGGGTAGGTCCAGCTTGGCTGGCCGTCTTTATCCACCAGCAGTGCGCGTACGCCTTCGGGGAACTCCCGGTGGCGGCAGCACTGCACAGAGAGCGAAAGCTCAAACTGAAACACTTCCGCCAACGACATATGCTTGGCGCGGGCGAGCTGCTCGTGAATCAACTTGACCGAAACGGGGCTGCCGTGGGCCAAGGTTTTTTGCGCTTTGCTGAACCACTTGTCGTCGGTCTCGACCGCCAGCACAGCCTCGACCATCTGCTCGACGGTGTCGTGGTCCATCAGCTCACGAATTAAAGAAGACGACTTGTAAACTGGCGCTTCCATCTCCGCGAACACCTCTTGGGAGGCCTGCTCCAGCTCGCGCAGTACGTGATTCACTACGCCGTGGGCGTCGGTGTGTTCGCCTTCGCCCCAGCTGGCTGCTAGCAGCTTTTCGGCCAGCTCGTCGCGGTAGTGGCTGGCAATGGCGCGGTCGGCAAGACCCAGGTGAACCGCGTCCGGGGCATTAATTTGCCCACCGGTCATGGCCAGAAACCGCCCAGCGCCGCCCGGTAGGCGGTTAAGGAACCAGCTCGCGCCCACATCCGGGTACAACCCAATGGTGACTTCTGGCATAGCCAACCGGGAGGTTTCCGTGACGATGCGGTGGCTACTGCCGCTTAACAGGCCCATGCCGCCGCCCATCACGATGCCGTTGCCCCAGCAGATCACCGGTTTGGGGAAGGTGTGCAGCTGGTAATCCAGGCGGTACTCGTTCTCGAAGAAGCGCTCGGGGAAGTCCGCGGCACCTTCACCTTGAATGGCTTTGTAGAGGTTGACCACATCGCCACCGGCGCAGAAGGCTTTTTCGCCTGCGCTATCCAGCAGCACGGCTACGACCCGCTCGTCGCTTTGCCACTGGTTTAAGCGCGGCAGGATCTCTTCGATCATTTCCAGCGTGAGCGCATTTAAAGAGCGCTCGGCGTTCAGGGTAATCGCGCCAATCACATGGCCATCTTGGGTGGTGTGCTCTTCAAATAGTACGCAACTCATGGTTTGTCCTTATATGCTCGGGGCTTGGTGATATGTGCCCTGGCAGCTATAGCTCAGCGGCACCGTCGGCCAGTACGCGGCGGGAAATAATCAGCCGCATAATCTCGTTGGTGCCTTCCAGAATACGGTGCACGCGGGTATCGCGCACGTAGCGCTCCATCGGGTACTCCTTAATGTAGCCATTGCCACCGTAAAGCTGCAGCGCTTCATCGCACACCTTGAAACCCACATCGGTAGCGAACCGCTTGGCCATCGCACAGTAGGTGGTGGCATCCGGGTGGCCCGCATCCAGCTTGGTGGCGGCCATGCGTACCAGTTGGCGGGCGGCCACCAGCTCGGTCACCATATCGGCTAGGCGGAACTGCAGCGCTTGGAACTCGGCCAGGCGCTTGCCGAACTGCTTGCGCTCTAGCATATACTCGCGGGCTTTATTGAGCGCCTGCTGAGCGGTGCCGATCGAACACGTCGCAATATTGATGCGCCCGCCGTCCAGGCCCTTCATGGCGATTTTGAAACCGTCGCCCTCGTTGCCCAGCAGGTGGTTAGCGGGTACGCGCACGTCTTCAAAGGTGATCATGCGGGTGGGCTGGCTATTCCAACCCATTTTTTCCTCTTTGCGGCCGTAACTGATGCCCTCGCTCTTGGCATCCACCGCGAAGGCGGAAACGCCGCTGGGGCCTTCGCCGCCGGTGCGCGCCATCACCACCAGGAAATCGGTGCTACCCGCGCCGGAAATAAACATCTTGCTGCCGTTCAGCACGTAGTGCTCGCCATCACGCTTGGCGGTGGTTTTCAGCGAGGCCGCGTCGGAGCCTGCGTTGGGTTCGGTTAAGCAGTAAGAGCCCAATAGCTCGCCGGTCGCCAGCTTTTCGCCCCACTGCGCCACGGCGTCCGGTGTGCCGAAGTCCGCCAGCATCCAGGTCACCATGTTGTGGATGGTGAGGTACGCGGTGGTGGAGGTGCAGCCCATCGAGAGCTGTTCAAAAATAATGCTGGCATCGAGCCGGGAAAGGCCCAGTCCGCCGACACTTTCCGGGGCGTAGAGCGAACAGAAGCCCAACTCCCCTGCTTTACGAATCACATCGACGGGGAAAAAAGATTCTGCGTCCCACTCGGCGGCGCGGGGCTCCAGCTCGTTCTGGGCGAACGCCCGGGCCATATCGGAAAAAGCGACTTGGTCTTCACTTAGCTCAAAATTCATGGCGTATCTCCACAGTGCGTGGATGCACCGCGCCTAGGCAGGCGGCAGGCAAGTCACGCATTAGCTGTTGTCATTATTAGCAATGTTGACGTTTACGTTAACTTATATTCTTACCCTACCTTGCGCAACCAAATCCCCCACGACCTTTGGCGTAGAAATGGGCTTACGGCCTTATTTCACAAGCAGAAAAAAGGGTGCCCGAAGGCACCCAATCCACGGACAGACGCGGTTAACGGGAATCCATCACTTAAAGTTTTTACGGTACATTTTGGCCAGCTCGCCGATGATGCCGCTACGGAAGCTCAGCACGCACACCACAAAGATGATGCCCAGAATCACGCTTACCCAGTTCCCCAACGGCGACTGCGCCAGCAGATGCTGCAGGCTAACCACTAGCCCCGCCCCCATCAGCGGGCCAAGCAGCGTGCCTACACCGCCCAGCAGCGTCATCAAAATCACCTCACCCGACATATGCCAGTGGGCATCGGTGAGCGAGGCCAGCTGGAACACCACGGTTTTAGTGGAACCTGCCAAACCTGCTAGCGCCGCCGAGAGAACGAAAGCCAACAGCTTGTAGGCATCGACGTTGTAGCCCAGCGACACGGCCCGGGGCTCGTTCTCGCGAATGGCTTTCAGCACTTGCCCAAAGGGTGAATGAACCGTGCGCTGAATCACCGCGAAGCCAAACACGAACACGGCGAAGACGAAGTAGTACATCGCCAAGTTGCTGCTCAAATCGATCACGCCAAACAGGTGCCCTCTCGGCACACCGTGCAGGCCATCCTCCCCACCGGTGAACGACGACTGCACGAACACGAAGAACATCAGCTGTGCCAGCGCCAGTGTGACCATGGCGAAGTAAATGCCCTGGCGGCGAATAGAGAGCACGCCAAACAATACGCCTAGCAGCGTTGCCATTAACGTACCCGCAAGAATGCCTAGCTCTGGCGTTAAGCCTGGGTAGCTGGCCAGCAAGTAGCCGGTCACATAGCCGCCGGTGGCTAGGAAGGCCGCATGGCCAAATGAGAGCAGCCCGGCGTAGCCCAACAGTAGGTTGAAAGCGCAGGCAAACAGCGCAAAACAGAGAATCTTCATCAAGAAGACGGGGTACGCCACAAAGGGAGCAACTAACCCCATCGCCAGCAGCACAAGGTAGAACATATTGCGGCGTAGCTTGGCGCGCCGTTGACGCTCCTGCACCACGGAGGGCAACTGGGTTGCCGAGGTGGTATGCGTTGTTGTCATGGTTATGCCTCCTTACCGAACAGCCCAGCGGGGCGTAGCATGAGTACCAGGATCATCACTAGAAAGATCACGGTATTAGAGGCTTCCGGGTAGTACACCTTGGTTAACCCTTCAATAATGCCCATGCCTAAGCCGGTTAAAATGGCGCCTAAAATGGAGCCCATACCGCCGATAACGACCACCGCAAACACCACAATCAATAGGCTTGAGCCCATAGTGGGCGATACCGGGTACAGCGGTGCCGCCAGCACGCCTGCAAAGGCGGCAAGCCCAACCCCAAACCCGTAGGTTAGGGTAATCAGCAGCGGTACGTTCACACCGAACGCCTGCATCAGTTGGGAGTTTTCTGTACCGGCGCGCAGGTAGGCACCCAAGCGGGTACGCTCAATCATGAACCAGGTGAATAGACACATGGCCAGCGCCGCTACCAGCACCCAAGCACGGTAGGTGGGCAGGAACATAAAGCCCAGGTTCAGCCCGCCCTGTAGAATGGCAGGCGTTTCGTAACGCGCCCCAGAAACGCCGAACAAGTTAATCAAAGTGCCTTCGAAAATCAGCGCCAACCCGAAGGTCAGCAGTAGCCCGTAAAGGTGGTCCAGGTGGGCAATGCGACGCAGCAGAAAGCGCTCCATCAGCATGCCGCAACCACCCACTACCAGCGGGACCAAAATCAGTGCTAGCCAATAGTTAATGCCCAGGTAGCGAAAGCCTAGCAGCGCGGCGAAGGCTCCCAGCATGTACTGCGCCCCATGGGCAAAGTTGACGATCTTCAGTAGGCCGAAGATGACCGCCAGGCCCAAACTAAGCAGTGCGTAAAAGGCACCGTTCACAAGCCCAAGCGTTAGCTGGCCCATGAACACGGCCATTGGCACGCCGAATATCATCGTCATGGTATGACTCTCCTCGCCGCTAAGCGGGCAGCCCTATAGGGCTGCCCCAGCGCGTTGCTTATTGTTAGAAACGCCTTTCATCACGCCTTTACGGCTTGCTTGGCCCCAGGCCAAGGCAGCAGATGCCTGGGCCTGGAGCGCGTCAGCAGATCAGTTCTGTACCAGCGAGCACTGGCTTTCAGACAGCGGACGGTAGGCTTCTGCGGCGGGAATGGTGCTAAGGATCTCGTAGAGGTCCCACTCACCGGTAGACTCTTCCGGCGTTTTTACCTGGGCTAGGTACATGTCGTAAATCATACGGCCATCTTCACGAATGCTGCCGTTACGGGCGAAGAAGTCGTTGATCGGCTCTTCGGCCATTTTCGCGCGCACGGTTTCGGGGTCATCGGTGCCAGCGGCTTCCACGGCTTTCAGGTAGTGCATAGTGCTGGAGTAGATACCGGCTTGCACCATGGTGGGCATACGGCCTGTTTCTTCAAAGTAACGCTCGGACCAAGCGCGGGACTCTTCATCCATGTCCCAGTACCAGCCGGTGGTCAGCAGCAGCCCTTGGGTGGCTTCTAGCCCCAGCGCGTGTACGTCGTTGAGAAAGATCAGCAGACCTGCTAATTGCTGGCCGCTTTGGGTCAGACCAAACTGGCTGGCAGTGGTAATGGCGTTGACCGTGTCGGCACCGGCATTGGCGAGGCCGACAATTTTCGCTCCAGAACCCTGCGCCTGAAGAATGTAGGAGGAGAAGTCACTGGTGGGGAACGGGTGACGCACGCCGCCGACAATTTCACCGCCATTGGCTTCTACCACACTGGTCACGTCGGCTTCCAGTGCATGGCCGAAGGCGTAATCCGCAGTGAGTAGGAACCAGCTATCGCCGCCCTGCTCAACGACGGACTTCGCGGTGCCGTTGGCCAGCGGATAGGTGTCATATACCCAGTGAATATGGTTCGGAGTACAGTGTTCGTTGGTAATACTAGACGCCGCCGAGCCCGAGACGATGCCCAGGCCGTTGTTCTCTTGCAACACTTTGGTCACGGCGATAGACACAGACGACGCCACTAAGCCGCCAACCATATCGACGTTACGCTGGTCGATCCACTCGCGCACGGTGTTGGCACCCACGTCGGCACTGTTGCGGTCATCGGCGCTGAAAATCACAATGGGTGAGCCGTTCACGCTGCCGCCAAAATCGGCCACCGCCATTTCCATCGCAGTTTGGCCACCTGGGCCAGCCAAATCACGGTAGGTGCCGGACATATCGGCTAAGTAGCCAATACGCACTTCACCATCGCTGATCTCGGCGTGGGCGGTCGAGATCGCCATGCTGGAGGCAGCGGCAACGGCGATGCTGGCGGCCAGCGTCTTCTTCATATAGGTCATGTTCGTCTCCTGGCCCTGAGGGCCTTTGTTTTTATGATGCGGACGTTCAGTTATAGCGTTTGTGTGTGGAGCGCTTGTGTATGAAACGTAAGTGTTGCGTTTGTTGTTCTTTAAGGCCGTGCTTACAGTTTAGATGGTGTGCGATTTATACCCCCAGCATGCTGTTTAAATGTTCCCGCCGGGAAGGCAACTGCTCGGCGGTGATCTCCTCAACAATTTGGCCGTGATCCATCACAAAGTGGCGGTCAGCCAGCGGGGCAGCAAAGCGGAAGTTCTGCTCAACCAGCACGATGGTCATGCCGCGCTCTTTTAGCTGCACCAATACCTCGCCCAGCTTTTGCACGATGACCGGCGCCAAGCCTTCGGTGATTTCATCCAGCAGCAGCAAGCGCGCACCGGTACGCAGAATGCGCGCCATGGCCAGCATCTGCTGTTCGCCGCCGGAGAGCCGCGTGCCCTGGCTTTTGCGACGCTCGTAGAGGTTCGGGAACATGCCGTAGATTTCATCCAAGCTCATACCGCCTGAACGCACAGTGGGTGGCAGCAGCAGGTTTTCGTGAACATCTAAGCTCGCAAAAATACCGCGCTCTTCCGGGCAGTAGCCAATCCCTAACCGGGGAATATGGTGCGGCTTCATGCGCAGGGTTTCATTGCCATTAATGACAATCGAACCAGTGCGCCGCCCGACCATATTCATAATCGCTTTTAGCGTGGTGCTGCGGCCCGCGCCGTTACGGCCCAGCAGAGTCACCAGCTCGCCACGCTTCACGTCGAAATTCACCCCATGCAGAATGTGCGATTCGCCATAGAAGGCGTGCAGGTCTTGCACTCGCAGCATCTCTAGGGTCTGGTTTTCTGGGGCTTCTTGGCTCTCGAATGCTTCTGCGGTATTCATACGGCAGCCTCCTCAGCCTCTTCGCTGCCCATATAGGCTTCGCGCACTAAGGGGTTGCGGGAAACCGTGTCGTAATCCCCTTCTGCCAGTACCGCACCCCGTGCCAATACGGTAATACGGTCACACAAGCGGCTGACCACGCTAAGGTTGTGCTCCACCATCAACACCGTGCGGCCTTGGGAAACCCGTTTGATCAGCGCCACGATACGGTCAACATCTTCCGCGCCCATGCCCTGGGTCGGCTCGTCTAGCAGCATCATGCTGGGGTCCAGCGCCAGCGTGGTGGCCACTTCTAAGGCGCGCTTGCGGCCATAGGGCATTTCCACAGTGAGCGTATCGGCGTATTCGCGCAGGCCCACTTCATCGAGCAGCGCTAGGGCGCGGTCGTTGAGGTGTTCCAGCGTTTTTTCCGATTTCCAGAAGTGGAACGACGTGCCCAGCTGGCGCTGAAGCGCTACGCGCACGTTTTCCAGTGCGGTCATGTGGGCAAATACCGCTGAAATCTGAAACGAACGCACTAAGCCAAGCTGGGCGATCTCGTTGGATTTTTTGCTGGTGATGGGTTGGCCACGATAGAGAATCTCGCCCCGCGTAGGGGGCAAAAACTTGGTTAACAGGTTAAAGACCGTCGTTTTACCTGCACCGTTTGGGCCAATCAGGGCATGAATATGCCCCTCCTGCACCTGGAGGTTTACGTTATCCACGGCGGTAAAGCCGCGAAACTCTTTGGTCAGCCCTCGAGTTTCGAGCACTGGCCCCTTGGTCACTTCGTCTGCACGCATGAGGTAGGACGCCTCTTGTTGTTCTTGTACGGTGGGAAGCGAAACTCGTTAGCCAGCAACGCATCCTTACCTGAACGTAAGGTGTAAGTGCAAACTAGCAACCCCACACAGGGTATTACAATTACAACTTTGGTCTACGCACCACTCTGATGCACCAAATTAAAGCTTAAAAGTCTTTATTTATCAGTTATTTTTTAAAATTCAACGGTAACTCACTCATTGCAATCTAAGCTTTACGTTAACGTAAACTTGTTTTAGCCTCATGGTCAGTGTTCCATAGGGACATTCCCCTATCGACGAGAATAATGATCATGAGCAAAACCTACTCGATCAGCGAACTGGCCAGCGAGTTTGATGTGACCACGCGTAGCATCCGCTTTTATGAAGATCAGGAGCTACTGCATCCCACCCGCCGGGGCCAGACACGTATTTACAGCAGTAAAGATCGCGTACGGCTAAAGCTGACACTGCGCGGCAAACGCCTGGGGTTTTCGCTGGCGGAAATCCGCGAGCTGTTTGAGCTGTGGGATGAGACCCGCAGCGGCAGCGAAAAGCAGCTACACCTGATGCTGAGCAAAATCAGCGAACGCAAAGCCGCGCTAGAGCAGCAGATGAAAGACATCACGATGGTGCAGTTGGAGCTTGAAAGCGCTGAGATTCGCTGCCGCCAAGCCCTTGAAGAGCTTAACGAGAAACATCCGGCCACCGCGAAATAAACAACACCAACGCATAACGACCCGATTAACAACGACAAGGTGATTGACCATGTTTTCCCACTATTCAGAACTAAATTTCGGTCTTGACGATGAGCTGAACATGCTGCGTGAGCAGGTCAACGCCTTTGCCGCCAGTGAGATTGCCCCACGCGCCGCCGAGATCGATCACAACAACGAGTTTCCCAACGACCTGTGGAAGAAATTCGGCGATATGGGCCTGCTGGGCATTACCGTACCGGAAGAAGATGGCGGCAGCGGTATGGGCTACTTGGCCCACTGTATCGCCATGGAGGAGATCTCCCGGGCCAGTGCTTCCGTCGGGCTCTCCTACGGCGCGCACTCCAACCTGTGCGTTAACCAGCTCAAGATCAACGCCTCCGCCGAGCAAAAAGCCAAATACCTGCCCAAGCTGATGAGCGGCGACCACGTGGGCGCGCTGGCGATGTCAGAGCCCGGCGCTGGCTCCGATGTGGTCTCCATGCAGCTGCGCGCCAAAGAGGATGGCGACCACTACATTCTCAACGGCAACAAAATGTGGATCACCAACGGCCCCGATGCCGATGTGCTGGTGGTTTACGCCAAAACCGACCCGGATGCCGGTTCCAAAGGCATCACTGCGTTTATTATCGAAAAAGGCATGCCGGGCTTCTCCACCGCCCAGAAACTCGACAAGCTGGGCATGCGCGGCTCTAACACCTGCGAGCTGGTCTTCCAGGATTGCCGTGTGCCCGCCGAGAACGTGCTGGGCGAAGTAGGCAAAGGCGTTCGTGTATTGATGAGCGGCCTGGATTACGAGCGCACCGTTCTGGCCGCTGGCCCCATCGGCATCATGCAAGCCGCTATGGACATCGTCATTCCTTACATCCATGAGCGTAAGCAGTTCAATCAATCCATCGGTGAGTTCCAACTGGTGCAGGGCAAGGTGGCGGATATGTACACCACGCTAAACGCCTGCCGCGCTTATTTATACGCCGTCGCGGCCGCCTGCGACCGTGGCCAAACTTCTCGTAAAGATGCCGCTGGCGTCATCCTCTACTGCGCTGAAAAAGCCACCCAGGTCGCGCTGGATGCCATCCAGCTACTGGGCGGCAACGGTTATATCAACGAGTACCCCACCGGCCGCCTGCTGCGCGACGCGAAGCTTTACGAAATTGGCGCGGGCACCAGCGAGATTCGCCGGATGCTGATTGGCCGCGAACTTTTCACCGAAAGCCTTTAACAAAAATTAGCAGGGGCGCGCCATGAGCACACTCTCCACACAGATCAACCCGCGCAGCGATGTGTTTCAGGCCAACGAGGCCGCCATGCTGGGGGAAGTCAACAAACTCCGTGAACTCACTGCGGCCATTGCAGAAGGAGGCGGTGAGAAAGCCCGCGCCCGCCATGAGAGCCGTGGCAAGCTGTACGTGCGTGACCGCATCGACCATTTGATTGATGAAGGCTCGCCGTTTCTGGAGTTTTCCGCGCTGGCGGCGCATCACGTTTACGACAGTGAGGTACCTGCCGCAGGCGTGATCACCGGGATTGGTCGGGTATCTGGCGTTGAGTGCGTGATTGTGGCCAACGACGCCACGGTAAAAGGCGGCACCTATTTCCCGCTAACGGTGAAAAAGCACCTGCGTGCCCAGGAAATTGCCCGCAAGCACCGCCTGCCGTGCATCTACTTGGTGGATTCTGGCGGTGCCTTCCTGCCCCGCCAGGACGAAGTCTTCCCTGACCGTGACCACTTCGGGCGTATTTTCTACAACCAGGCCACGATGTCCGCTGAAGGCATTCCGCAGATCGCCGTGGTGATGGGCTCCTGTACCGCAGGGGGTGCGTATGTGCCTGCCATGGCGGATGAGTCCATCATTGTTAAAGAGCAAGGCACGATCTTCCTGGGTGGCCCACCACTGGTAAAAGCCGCCACGGGGGAGAGCATCAGCGCGGAAGACCTGGGCGGTGCGGATGTTCACGCCAAAGTGAGCGGTGTAGCCGACCACTACGCCGAAAATGACGCCCATGCGCTGCAGCTTGCCCGCGCCTGCGTATCGCGTCTGAACTGGCAAAAGCGCGGCCAGCTGGCCATGCAGCCGCCTAGGCCGCCCAAGCTCGACCCTTCAGAGCTTTATGGCATCGTCGGCACCGACCTGAAAAAGCCCTACGACGTGCGCGAAGTCATTGGCCGCATCGTCGATGGCTCCGACTTTGACGAGTTCAAACGCTACTACGGCGACACGCTGGTGACCGGCTTTGCCCATATTCACGGCTACCCGGTGGGGATCGTGGCGAATAACGGCGTGCTGTTTTCTGAGAGCGCGGTAAAAGGTGCGCACTTTATTGAGCTGTGCGCCCAGCGCAAAATCCCGCTGGTGTTCCTGCAGAACATCACCGGCTTTATGGTTGGCTCCAAGTACGAGCATGAAGGCATTGCCAAGCACGGCGCCAAACTCGTCACCGCCGTGGCCTGCGCCAACGTGCCGAAATACACCGTGCTGATTGGCGGCAGCTTCGGCGCGGGTAACTACGGTATGTGTGGTCGTGCTTACGACCCCAACCTGCTGTTTATGTGGCCCAACGCGCGTATTTCGGTGATGGGCGGCGAACAGGCGGCGGGCGTACTTTCCCAGGTAAAACGCGAGCAGTACGAGCGCGAAGGCCAAGAATGGAGCAAAGAGGACGAAGAAGCGTTCAAAAAGCCCACCCGCGACCAGTACGAGCATCAGGGCCACCCCTACTACGCCAGCGCCCGCCTGTGGGATGACGGCGTGATCGACCCGATGCAAACCCGCGATGTGCTGGGGCTGTCACTGGCCGCCGCGATGAATGCCGAAGTCAAAGAGACGCGCTTCGGCGTGTTCCGGATGTAAGGGGCGAACATCATGGCTTACTCAACATTAGTCATCGAGGCGGGTATCGCTCGCCTAACCTTAAACCGCCCAGAGGTGCATAACGCCTTTGACGATAGCCTGATTGCCGAACTCAATGCTCATCTGGAAAAGCTCCACGACTTGGCAAGTGCAGGCGACGTGCGGGTGGTGGTGCTCGGCTCTGAAGGTAAAAGCTTCTCCGCAGGTGCTGACCTGAACTGGATGAAGCGCATGGTCGATTACGACCTGGAAGATAACCTAGCGGATTCCCGCAAGCTTGCGGCGCTGATGCACGGCCTGGATACCCTGCCCTGCCCGACCATCTGCCGCGTACAGGGGGCGGCGTTTGGTGGCGCGGTGGGCTTAGCCGCCTGCTGCGATATCGTCGTGGCGTCCGAAAAAGCCAAGTTTTGCCTGTCGGAAGTCAATATTGGCCTGTCGCCTGCGGTGATTAGCCCTTACGTTCAGCGCGCCCTTGGCCAGCGCCAAATGCGCCGCTACGCGCTGACCGCCGAAGTGATGGATGCGCCAACCGCGCTCAGCCTGGGTTTAGCCCATCAGGTAGTGGAGCACGATGCCTTGGATAACGCGGTGGATAGCATGATCGCTACGCTGGTTAAAGGCTCCCCTCAGGCACAGCGGGCTACCAAGGCACTATTAGCCACCGTGGCCCAAGCTCCAGATGCCGATGCTACTCGTGAGCACACCTGCCAAGTGATTGCCAAGCTGCGGGTGAGCCAAGAGGGCCAAGAGGGCCTCGCCAGCTTTTTTGACAAGCGTCGCCCCGCCTGGACGTCACCCGAAGAACACAACAACACTGCGGAGCCACGCTCATGACGTTTACCCCAACCAAATTCGATACCCTGCTGGTGGCTAACCGCGGTGAGATTGCCTGCCGCGTGATGCGTACCGCCCGCCGCATGGGCTTAAAAACCGTGGCGGTTTATTCCGATGCCGACGCCACCGCCCGCCACGTACGTGAAGCCGATGAAGCCGTGCGCCTCGGCCCTGCCGCCGCCCGGGAAAGCTACTTAAGCGTTGACGCGGTGATTGAGGCCGCCCAACGCACCGGCACCGGCGCGATTCACCCCGGCTATGGCTTTCTGTCTGAAAACGGCACCTTTGTTAAAGCGCTAGAGCAAGCGGGCATTACTTTTGTTGGCCCGCCCGCTTCCGCCATTGCCGCCATGGGCGACAAGTCTGCCGCCAAAGCGCGTATGGCGAATGCGGGCGTGCCGCTGGTGCCCGGCTACCACGGCGACGACCAAGGCGATGCCCTGCTGCGTTCCGAGGCCGATAAGATCGGCTACCCCGTCATGCTAAAAGCCAGCGCCGGTGGCGGCGGTAAAGGCATGCGCGTGGTAGAGAGCGGTGAAGGCTTCCAGGCCGCGCTGGACGGCTGCCGCCGGGAGTCTAAAGCCGCGTTTGGCGATGACCGCATGCTGATCGAGAAGTATCTAGTACAGCCCCGCCATGTGGAAGTACAGGTGTTCTGCGACCGTTACGGCAACGGCGTGTATCTGTTCGAGCGGGACTGCAGCGTGCAGCGCCGACATCAAAAAGTGATTGAAGAAGCCCCCGCCCCCGGCATGACGCCTGAACTGCGCGCCGCCATGGGCGATGCCGCCGTTCGCGCCGCCCAGGAGATTGGCTACGTGGATGCGGGCACGGTGGAGTTTCTGCTGGACTCTTCACCAGGTCAGGACGGCGCTTTCTATTTCATGGAGATGAACACCCGCCTGCAGGTCGAGCATCCCGTTACCGAGATGATTACCGGTCAAGACCTGGTGGAGTGGCAGCTAAGAGTCGCTATGGGCGAGCCGCTGCCCTGCCGCCAGGACGAGCTAACCATTACCGGCCACAGCTTTGAAGCACGCATTTACGCCGAAGACCCGGAGCAGGACTTCCTTCCCGCCACCGGCCTACTCACCCGCTTCGCGCTGGACTTGGAAGGCGCAGGGCTAGGCGCTGATCAAGTGCGATTGGATAGCGGCGTGGAGAGCGGCGATACGGTGTCGATGCACTACGACCCGATGCTCGCCAAGCTGATTGTGCATGGCGTTGACCGCGACGCTGCGCTAGCCACCCTCAACCGGGCGCTGGCGGCGCTGGATGTGCAGGGCGTGGTCACCAACCGCGCCTTCTTGCAGCGCTTAGCCAATCACCCTGGCTTTAAGAACGTCGAGCTGGATACCCGCTTTATCGAGCGCAACGAAGCCACCCTGTTTGCTCCGCGTCAGTTTTCTACAGAAGACTATGCCAGCGCCGCGCTGATTGGCTTGCATCAATTAGCCCAGGAGTGCGAAAGCGACTCCCCTTGGGGCCGCCACGATGGTTTCCGACTGAACGCGCCGCACACCATTCGCATTGCGCTGTGTGACCCGGCAAGCGCTCAAGCCGCGGATAATGACAGCGCAGTGGTCGTGGTAGAGGGCAAGCGCGCCACCTTGGATACCCAGTGGCAGCTCACCATTGGCAACAGCACACTGACTGCCAGCCTACAGCCGCTGGAAGGCGATGCCGTGGCCGTCACACTCAACGGTCACCGCCGCCGCTTACAGGCGTATAAAGATGGTCATGTCGTGGTGATGGCCGAACCCAGCGGTGAAATCCGCCTGTTCTGGCGGCGCATCGATGCCATCGACCACGGCCACCACGAAGCGGAATCCACCCTCACCGCTCCGATGAACGGCACGGTAGTGGCGCTGCTGGTGGAGCCCGGCGCTCAGGTTGAAAAAGGCATGCCGCTGATGGTGATGGAAGCCATGAAAATGGAGCACACCATGACCGCTCCCGCCGATGGCAGCGTAGAGACGTTCCACTTCCAGGCGGGCGATACCGTTGGCCAGGGCGATGTACTGCTCGACTTTGCCCCCAGTGAATAGGAGCCGAACATGGCACTGCCCTCGTCTATCAAGCTCTTTGAAATGGCCCCCCGCGACGGGCTGCAGAACGAGCCGGGCACCCTGGTGCCCACCGCCACCAAAATCGAGCTGATCGAGCGGCTGGCGAATGCGGGTATTCACCATATCGAAGCAGCCAGCTTTGTCTCGCCCAAGTGGGTGCCGCAAATGGGCGATGCCGCTGAGGTGATGCGCGGCATTCAGCGCCAGCACGGCGTGGTGTATTCCGCGCTGACGCCAAACCTAAAGGGGTTGGAAAGCGCCCTGGAGGCAGGTGTTGAGGAAGTCGCGGTATTCGGTGCGGCATCGGAAGCGTTCTCCCAGAAGAACATCAACTGCTCAATTGCCGAGTCGCTGGCGCGCTTTGAGCCGGTGCTTGCCCGCGCCAACGAGGCAGGCGTGCGGGTGCGGGGCTACGTCTCCTGCGTGCTGGGCTGCCCTTATGAGGGCGACATTGCCCCCCATAAAGTGGCTGACGTCGCCAAAGCGCTGTATGAGATGGGCTGCTATGAAGTTTCCCTGGGCGACACCATTGGCGTGGGTACGCCGCTGGCCGCTAAGCGAATGATCGAAGCCACTCGCCAACAGGTGCCGATTGAGAAACTGGCCGCTCACTTCCACGACACTTACGGCATGGCGATTGCCAACCTGTACGCCGTGCTGGAAGAAGGCGTGAGCGTGATCGATGCCGCCACGGCAGGCCTGGGTGGCTGCCCCTACGCTAAGGGCGCATCGGGCAATGTGGCCACCGAAGACGTGCTCTATTTATTGGAAGGGCTGGGTATCGATACCGGCATCGACCTGCAGGCAGTGATCGATACCGGCTACTGGATCACTCAGCAGCTTGGCCGTAAACCCAGTGCCAAAGTGGCACTCGCCAAAGGGTGTGCCAAAAGCAGCAAAGCATAACGCCACCCAAACAACCTAATAATTAAAAATGCGTCACTTCCCGTTCAGATAAGAAAAAGACATCGGAGACTCACCATGGCATCACCTGCAACCTTGCCCAGCTACACCAGCAGCACCGCAGAAAAGCCGCTGTTGGGCATGACCATTGGCGATAAATTCGACCAAATTGCCGCCCAGTATCCGGATAACGACGCGCTGATTGCGCTACACCAGAATATTCACTGGAGCTACCGCGAGCTTCAGCAGGAAGTGAACCGCTGCGCCCGCGCCCTGCTCGCGATTGGTGTACAAAAAGGCGACCGCGTGGGCATTTGGGCACCCAACTGCAGCGAATGGACGTTGACCCAGTTTGCCACCGCTAAAATTGGCGCGATCCTGGTGAACATCAATCCCTCTTACCGAACCCACGAGCTGGAGTACGCGCTGAACCAGTCCGGCGCGCGCTTTTTAGTCACCGCCAACCAATTCAAAAGCTCCGACTACACGGCGATGCTGTTCGAGCTGGCGCCAGAGCTCAACAGCTGCGCGGAAGGCAAGCTAACATCACAAAAGCTGCCGGACCTTGAGTGTGTGATTAATTTAAGCGCCGACAAGCACAGCGGCATGTGGCGCTGGGCAGATTTCATCGCCGAAGCCGACAAGGTGAGCCAAACCGACGTGGACGACCTACAGGCCACGCTGCAGTTCGATGATCCGATCAATATCCAGTACACCTCTGGCACCACCGGCTTTCCCAAAGGGGCCACGCTCTCTCACCACAACATTCTTAACAACGGCTTTTTTGTGGCCGAAAGCATGGGCTTTACCAGCGAAGACCGCTTGGTGATTCCCGTACCGCTCTACCACTGCTTTGGCATGGTAATGGGCAACCTGGGCTGCGTGACCCACGGCGCGGCGATGATCTACCCAGATGAAGGCTTCGACCCCGGTAAAGTGCTGAAAGCCGTTCATGAGCAGAAAGCCACCGCGCTCTACGGCGTGCCCACTATGTTTATTGCCGAACTTGAGCACCCTGACTTCGCCAGCACCGATTTTTCGACGCTGCGCACCGGCATTATGGCGGGCTCCATTTGCCCTGCTGAAATCATGAAGCAGGTCATCAACAAGATGAACATGAAGGGCGTGCAAATCGCCTACGGCATGACCGAAACCAGCCCGGTCTCTACGCAAACCGGCGCGAACGACACCATTGAAAAGCGCGTTTCCACCGTGGGCCGCACCCAGCCCCACCTGGAGAGCAAGATCGTCGACCCCGGCAACGGCGGCATTCTACCCCGTGGCGAAATCGGCGAGCTGTGTACCCGTGGCTACAGCGTGATGCTGAAGTATTGGAACAACGACAAAGCCACTGCTGAGGCCATCGACGAGACAGGCTGGATGCACACCGGCGACTTGGCCACCATGGATGACGAGGGCTACATCCAGATCGTCGGTCGCATCAAAGACATGGTGATTCGCGGCGGCGAAAACGTCTACCCGAAAGAGATCGAAGAGTTCTTGTACGCTCACCCGGCGATTTCCGAAGTACAGGTCACCGGCGTGCCAGATAAAAAGTACGGCGAAGAGCTGATTGCCTGGGTGAAGCTCAACAGCACGGCGGGCGAAATTACCGGGGAAGACCTGCGCGAATACTGCAAAGGCAAAATCACCCACTTCAAGATCCCGCGCTACTTCAAGTTCGTGGATGAGTTCCCGATGACCGTGACCGGCAAAATTCAGAAATTCAAAATACGCGAAATCTCGATTAAAGAGCTGGGGCTGGAAGACCAAAAGTAAAAGGGATCGAAGCTGTTACAACGATCAACTGTCGATCAGAACAACCCGTAGCGGCGGCCTTCGCCAGGGTTGTTCTGATCCTGAGACGCTAGCCCCAACCGAGGCTCCCCATGCCTACTTCCCTCGCCCACCACTACCATCAAGCGCTGCGCGACCAGGATATCCTTAACCAACTGAGCTCCCACTACCCCGATGGCCCCACGCTGCATCAATTAGCACCGCTCGACCAGCTGCATATTGGCGGTATCGCCGCATCAAAAAGGCTCTTGGATTTGCTCGATCAGAGCGCCCCTATGGCGCTGGATATTGGCGCAGGGCTGGGGGGATTGATGCGCCAGGGGGCCGCATTGGGTTTTCATCTCACCGGACTGGATATTACCCACCGCTTTAACGTGCTGAATCAAGCCATCAGCGAACTGGCAATGACACAGCCTCCTAACGATTCATCAGCGGGCACTCTGCGCTGTGTGACGGGAGATGCCTGCGCACTGCCGTTTAGTGATGCCAGCTTCGATGCTGTGCTGTTCCAACACAGCCTGATGAATATGCCCGATCCTGCACGCGTACTGGCCGAGTGCCGCCGCGTGCTGCGCCCCGGCGGGCAGCTGGTGATGCATGAGGTGGTCAGCGGCCCTCACTGCGAGGCACTGCGTTTTCCGGTGCCCTGGGCAGAAGGGCCGACACACTCGCATTTGCTGACGTTGGCGGCATTGACACAGCGACTGCAAACGGCGGGCTTCGATATTCGACACTGCGAAGACTGGAGCGACACGGCACTTGAATGGCGCCAGCGCCAGCGGCAAAAAGAGCAGGCAGCGCATGCCGCTGTGCTTTCGCCGCAATGGGTGTTCGGTGAGAGGTTTGTGCAGATGGGAAAAAATTTGCTAGAAAATTTGGCCAACGGCGCAATTAACGTGGTGGAAATCAGCGCCCGTTGCTAGTCTGTTAGGGATAACGTCAACAAGAAAGGACAAGAGGAACGCCAATGAACCGCTTGGCAAGCACCCTGCTCTTGAGTCTGTTCGGCACGCTCCTACCCCTAGAAGCCACCTTGGCCGATGATGACGCTCCTGCTCTCTCCTATGCAGCCCCCAATAGCGAATGGATGCGCCTCGATAACGGTGTGGTGCTGGAAGGCAGCGACCTGAGCAGCCTGGACACCAACACCACCGGCTTTCGGCTGACCGCGGGATTCAGCCCCGAACAGCTGCCCCGGCTGGATATCGGTGCCGAGATCGCCTATCGCGAAAGTGAAGAAGTCCCCATTACTTCCCAGATGAACCCGCTGCTCATGGACACCCTGAGCCTGGGTGGCGCCTTGGTGGCAGGCGTGCGCATGGGCGCCGTCAGCATTTATGCCAAGTCCGGCTTCACCGAGTGGCGTGGTGAAGCGTACCAGCCCCAGGCCGATGATGGCGGCACGGCGCTACTGCAAGGCTTCGGCGCCACCATGACCATCAACCGGTTGATCAGCCGTTTCGAGTACGAGCGTATCGATGCAGCCACGCTCAGCCACCTCAATATGCTCAGCGCTTCGCTACACCTGCCGTTTTAATCCCAGTTTTCGATGCTGCCAGCCGAGATGTCTCTTGACTCGGCGTTTATCCGTGTTAATGTACTAGCGTACTAGTACATTAACACGGATTACATCGACCGCTGGTGACTCACTCATGCCCCTCTCTCCGTCACACTATCAGACTGAGCTGGTACGCCATCTGGTGGCCATCGAGACCCCCGAGGCCATGGACGCTGCGCTGGCCAGCCTGCTGACCCCAGCGGAGTACCAGGAAATCAGCAAGCGCCTGCAGATTTTCAAGCTGCTCAACGAAGGGGTGCCCCACCGCAAGATTGCCGACACCCTCGGGGTCGGTATTGCCACGGTATCCAGGGGCTCTCGCGCACTGAACCAGTCACCTTCATCACGGAACGACCCTTTATGAGCACTCACACTCAGGCCAACACCCCTGGCCCAACGCCGTTTACACTGCCCCGTAAACCCCACTACGTGACGCTGGCGGCAGACTGCGACTTTTTCGCCCTGTTTCAGAAAATCGAGCGCCGCTTCGACACCTGCTACATGCTGGAGTCGCTAGGCGAAGATAGCCACATGGCGCGCCACTCGATCATTGGTTTCGACCCCGAATATACGCTGTACGCCAATGGCCACACGCTGACCATCGAAAACCGCGACGGTCAGGCCGAGCAGTACACCAGCGAGAACCCCTACGAGCTGCTGCGCAGCCTGATTCCGCAGAACATCATTTCCCGCAAGTACGCCGGCGGCCTCAGCGGCTATCTGGGCTACGACGCCATGCAGTACTTCGAGCCTTCGCTGACGCTGAAAGCCAGCGACGACTTCGATACGTTCCGCTTTGGGCTGTACAAAGACGGCCTGATTCTCGACAAGATGACCGGGGAAGTCACTTACTTCTATTACGATAATAGCCGTTACGCGTTTCTGCAGACGCTGATCGACGCCGACGACGAGCCAGCAGGCCCGCTGCACATTACCGCGCTGGGCGACACCATGAGCAAAGCCGAGCACGCCGAAGCGGTCGCCAAGGTGAAGCAGGACATTATCGACGGTAAGGTTTTCCAGTGCGAAGTGGGCTTTAAAAAGCGCTTTCGCATTCAGGGCGACACCCTGGCGCTTTACGACCAACTGCGTACCATCAACCCCTCGCCGCAGATGTACTACGTGAAGTTTGGCGAACAGAAGTTGATTGGCGCGAGCCCCGAGCTGCTGTTCCGCCTGCGCCAGGGCGAGATGGAGACGTTCCCGCTGGCGGGCACCACCCTGCGCGGCCAAACGCCCCAAGAAGATACCCAGCTTGCCCGCGCGCTGCTCAACGACCCCAAAGAGATCGCTGAGCACAACATGATTGTGGACCTGCACCGCAACGATATTGGTCGAGTGGCGCAGTTTGGGACGGTCAAAGTGCGCAGCCTGATGGATATCAAGCGCTTCAGCCACGTACAGCACATTTCGAGCGAGATCGTCGGCATTATTGCCGAGAGCGAAGACATGTTCACCGCGCTGGCCAGCAACTTCCCGGCAGGCACGCTCACCGGAGCGCCCAAAATCGAGGCGATGAAAATCATCGACGATCTGGAAACCGATGGGCGCGGCCCCTACGGCGGCGCGGTGGGTCAGTTCTCCTTCAACGGCGACTGCACCTTTGCGATCCCCATTCGCACTGTGTTTGTCAACGGCGAGCGCGCTTACGTGCAAACCTGTGGCGGCAACGTGTACGACAGCAACGCCGAGGATGAGTACGAAGAGATTCGCCGCAAATTCGCCGGCACCCGCAAGGCCTTAGCCCCCTTTATGGATACGGAAACGGAGAGCCCCGCATGAAGGTGCTGATCATCGATAACTACGACTCCTTCACCTATAACCTTTACCAGTTTATTGGTGAGATTCTGACCACGGAGAAGAATCGCGGCGAGCTGCCTCATTTTGAGATCATGGTGAAGCGCAATAACCAGATTGATTTTAAAGCGATTGAAGCCATGGCGCCGGATCGCATTATTATCTCGCCTGGCCCAGGCTCGCCGGATGACCCGCGCTACTTTGGCGTATGTGCCGAGGTGATTGAGAAGCTGGGCAAAACCACGCCACTGCTGGGGGTTTGCTTAGGCATGCAAGGGATTGTGCATGTGTTTGGCGGCAAGGTGGTCAAAGCGCCGCTGCCAATGCACGGTAAAATCAGCCCCATTAATCACAATAACCAATCGGTATTCAACGGCGTGCCCGACCAGCTTGAAGTGATGCGCTACCACTCACTGATTGCCGATGCGGCGACACTTCCAGAGTGCCTAGAAGTGACCGCCACAGTAGGTGCACTCACCGCCGACAACTTTGCTGAGCGCGGCCGCTGGCAGGCAGCGGGTGAATTTGAGCTGATGGGCGTAAAGCACCGTGACTACCCAATTCACGGCATTCAGTTTCACCCGGAGTCGTTTGCCACCGAGGGCGGCAAAGAGCTCATCGCTAACTTCCTATTTGCCCCTAACGCAGTGGCATAACCGCGACAAGACCACCTAACACTGCAATATTGAGCAGCACCGTGGCCCAATAAACGCGTCGAAAGCTGGTTTTTTGGGTCTTGTGGCGCAGCTGCTGCTGCGCGCACCATGCCCCCGGCCAACCGCCTAGCAGCGCCAGCCAGTGCAGCGTTTTCTCACTCACCCGCTGGCGCTGTTTAATCGCGGCCCGCTTATCCCACGCATAGAGAACGTAGGTAATCACGCTGGCCGTCGCATACCACGCCAGTAGGTAACTCATATAAGTTGGCATCTCTGTCATGGAGAACTACTTGCGCCGGGAAGGCGGCTTACCGGAGGCAGCTTTACCCCCGCTGGGGCGGCCGCCCTTTATCGCGCCCTTACGCGCGCCCGGTTTGCCGCTAGAGTGGCTCCCGGGCCTCCCCTTTCCTTTAGTGGCCGGTCTTCCCGCTGACGCTGCTCCTTTGCCGCCTGACTTACCAGCAGCGGCCCCTTTTGCCTTGGGATCCTTGCGGGCTTTGTTACCCGCGCCGGCACCTGAAGAGGCCCGTTTTGCTGCCGTCTTTTTATCCTGCGCGCTACTTCTACCGCCGCTGTAGTTGGGTCGGGCGATTTTTTTCTTCTCAGGTGCTTTCTTCTCAGATGTTTTCTTCTCAGGCGCTACATCTGAGGTTTCGGTGAGGGCAACAATGGTCTCGATCTCTTTGGGCGTCAGGTCACGCCAATCCCCCAGCGCCAGCCCTTTCAGCGAGACGTTCATGATGCGCGTACGTACCAGTTGCGTCACTTCGTAGCCAAAGTATTCGCACATACGGCGAATTTGGCGGTTGAGCCCCTGCACTAGCGTGATATTGAACACAAAGGTGGACTCTTTAACCACCTGACACTTTTTGGTCATCTGCCCAAGGATCGGCACGCCGCCCTGCATACCGGCAATAAACTCGTTGGTGATCGGTTTATCGACCGTCACCACGTACTCTTTTTCGTGGTTGTTGTTGGCGCGCAGGATTTTGTTGACCAAGTCGCCGTTGTTGGTGAGAAAGATCAACCCCTGGGAGTCTTTATCTAAGCGCCCAATGGGGAAAATACGCGTGCCGTGCTTCACAAACTCAACGATATTGTCTTTTTCTGCCGACTCCGTGGTGCTGACAATCCCCACCGGTTTGTTGAGCGCGATCAGTACTAAATCCTCCTCTTCCTGCGGCTCAATCTCCTGGCCGTTGACCTTTACCCGATCCCCCGCGACCACTTGGTCACCAGTGGTTGCCCGGCGGCCGTTGATCCACACATTGCCCTGCTCGACAAAGCGGTCCGCCTCCCGGCGGGAGCAGAGGCCGCTTTCGCTGATGTATTTATTGATACGGGTAGATTTTCGTAACGACATAAATCGCCATATAGCCTAAATAAACGTTAAAAAGAGGAGCCGGGCTGCTTGAGGAACTCGACCTCTTCCGGAGTCGAGGCTCTGCCCAAGACCGCATTGCGATGCGGGTAGCGCCCAAAGCGATCGATAATCTGTTGGTCGATTTGGGCATCTTTCTTAAACCACTGGGCTGGCGACAACTCCTGAAACCAGAATGCCAGCACGGCCTGAGCGTCTGTGGTCATGTTTCTGCCTCCAACACTGGACATAAAGAAAAGCGCCGCCACCCATCGGTAGCGGCGCTGGTGGGCTGTCTTCAGCTTAGCCGGTGTTACGCAGGCCAGCCGCAATACCCGCCATGGTGACCATTAACGCGCGGGAGAGATCCGGGCTAATCGCGCCGTCGGCATCGCGGTTACGCTGCAAAAGCTCGGCTTGCAGGCCGTGCAGCGGGTCGATGTAAGGGTTACGCACGTCAATCGCCTGACGAATCAATGGCGTGTTCTCCAGCAATTTCTCCTGCTGAAGAATATCTAACACCACGTCTTCCAGCCGCTCGAAGCGCTCGCGGAGCTTTTTGCCCAGCGCTTTTAGCGAGGGTTCGTCCACCAAGCGGTGCTCATAGTAGGCGGCAATCGCCACGTCTGCTTTGGCCAGCAGCATCTCTAACATATCAAGGTAGGTGCCAAAGAAGGGCCACTGGGTGCGCATTTCTTGCAGCACTTCACGGCCGCCGGGCTGTTCCAGGCGGAGGGAGAAGGCTTCGCCGCTGCCAAGCCAAGCGGGCAGCATCAGGCGGATTTGTGTCCAGGCGAAAATCCAGGGGATCGCCCTCAGGGTTTCCACACCACCATCCTGGCGACGCTTGGTCGGCCGCGAGCCTAGCGGCAGCCTACCCAGCGCGCCCTCCGGCGTCACCGCACGGAAATAGGGGACGAAGTCGGGATCTTCCCGTACAACACCCACGTAAGCCGCATGGGCCACCTTGGCCAGTTGATCCATCTCTTCGCGCCAGTGGGGTTCCGGCGCGGGCGGTGGCAATAGCGTGGCTTCCAGCACCGCACAGGCGTAGATCTCCATGGAACGCAGCGCGATATCCGGCTGGCCGAACTTAAAGCGAATCATCTCGCCCTGCTCGGTCACCCGCAGGCTGCCGTTCACGGAGCCAGGCGGCTGGGAGAGAATCGCCGCGTGGGCCGGACCGCCCCCACGGCCAACGGTACCGCCACGGCCGTGGAACAGCGTCAGATCAACACCGTGCTTGTCGCATACGTTGACCAGGGCTTCCTGGGCACGGTATTGCGCCCAGGCAGCGGCCAATTGCCCCGCATCTTTGGCGGAGTCGGAGTAGCCGATCATCACCTCTTGGCGGTCTTTAGCCAACGCGCGATAGCCGGGCAGCGCCAGTAGTTTGTCGATCACATCCCCCGCGTGGTCCAGATCGTTCAAGGTTTCGAACAGCGGTGCAATGGGCAACGAGACTTGCCCCCCCACTTCCTTCATCAACAGCGCCACGGTGAGCACATCCGAAGGCTCGGCGGCCATGGAAATAATGTAAGTACCCAGCGCTTCTGCATGCTCCTGGGCGATCACCTTGAAGGTGTCGATGACCTCACGGGACTCCGCCGAACACTCCCAGCGGCGGGGTATCAGCGGGCGGCGAGACTCAAGCTCCGCCAGCAAAAACTCCTGACGCTGGGTTTCGCTCCACTCTTGGTAGTGGCCTAGGCCTAAGGAGCTGGTGAGTTCTTCCATTACTTGGGCGTGGCGGCTGGCTTCCTGGCGAAGGTCGAGCTTGGTCAGCGTGACGCCGAACACGGCCACGCGGCGCAGGGTATCCAGCAGCGCACCGTTGGCAATGGTATCCAGCCCCACGTCGCACAGCGAGCGGTAGCAGGCCAGCAGCGGCGCGTAAATTTGGTCGCGGGTTTCAATAATCGGCCCGCCATCGTAGTTGCGGCCATCCAGCTGCGCTTTTGCCCAGTCGCGGGTGGCTTCCATTTTGGTTAGTAACCGTTTGAGCAGCTCCCGGTAGGGTTCCGCCACATCGCCCACTTCGGCTTTTAGGGCGCTGTTGGCTTTCCACATGGAGAGCTCGGTTTTGAGCTGTTCTAAATCGCGCAGATAGAGATCCGCTGCCATCCAGCGGCCTAGCAGCAGCACTTCCTGGGTGACTTTGGCGGTGACATTCGGGTTGCCGTCGCGGTCGCCACCCATCCAGGAGGCGTAGCGAATCGGCGCGGCATCCAGCGGCAGGCGCTCGCCTGCGGTGTCCAGCAGCAGGTTATCCAGGTCGCGATGAAAATCCGGCACCGCCTGCCACAGCGAGTTCTCGATGACGGCAAAGCCCCACTTCGCTTCGTCTACCGGTGTGGGGCGTTCGTGGCGAATCTCGTCGGTATGCCACGCCTGGCTGATCAGCTCTTCCAAACGGCCTTGGGCGCGGGCACCACGCTCGGGGTAATCCTCGGAGCTTTCGATCGCAGTCAAGCACTCATCGATCGCATCGTATTTTTGGATCAGCGTACGACGGATGACCTCGGTGGGGTGAGCGGTCAGTACGAGCTCGACGCGCATATTAGCCAGGGTTTCCACCAGCTTGCGGGGCGAGTTACCGGCCTGCTGAGCGCGCCCCAAGAGCTCCCCTAGCGCGGGCTGCGAACCGGGTTTGTAATCCTCCACCCGACGGAACCGTGCCCGGTAGTGCTGCTCGGCAATGTTAGCCAGGTTCAAAAACTGGTTAAAGGCGCGGGTAACGGGTAAGAGGTCGCGCTCGGGAAGCTGGCGCAGGTACTCTATCAACTGGCGCTGCTGCAGTGAGTCGCCCTGGCGACCCCGCTTGGCATGGGCACGAATGGTTTCGATTTTATCGACAAACGACTGGCCTAAATCGTCGGCAATGGTTCTTCCCAGGCTATCGCCTAGGATACGCACGTTGTCGCGCAGGGATTCGTGTAAATCATGACTCATGGGCGTGGCCTCCTTGCGGGGTCGCGTTGATGATTTTGAAATTAGCGTTGTTCTTGGGCTTTAGCGGCTTGCCAGTGGCCTTCCATTTCGTCCAGCGAGGCCTCGCTTAGCGGGCGCTCTGCCTCGGCAAGCGCGCGTTCCACATAGCGAAAGCGGCGCTCAAATTTTGTATTGGTGTTACGCAGGCACTGTTCGGGGTCGGCCCCGAGGGTGCGGGCTAAATTGGTGACGGCAAACAGCAGGTCACCGACCTCTTCCTGGGCGTGCAGCCTATCGCCTGCCGCCAGCGCCTCTTCGACTTCATCCAGCTCTTCGCGGATTTTGTCCAGCACGCCACGGGCATCCGGCCAATCAAAGCCCACTCGGGCAGCGCGTTTGGAGAGTTTGGCCGCGCGGCTTAGGGCGGGCAGCGCCCTAGGCACATCATCTAGCACCGACGGGGCTTCGGTAGCCCGCTCGGCGCGTTCGTCCGCTTTGAGCGCTTCCCAGCGGCTATTCACCTGTTGGGTTTTGACTTCTTCGGCACTGACGCCGGGCGGGCGACGGGACGCCAGCGTTCCGTCTGGGAACACATGGGGATGACGGCGCAGCATCTTGGCGGTCAGCGTATCGACGATATCGTGAAAATCGAAGCGCTGCTCTTCTGCGCCAAATTGGGCGTAATAGACCACTTGAAAAAGCAGGTCGCCGAGCTCGCCGGGCAGTTCATCGAAGGCGCGACGCTCGATGGCGTCGGCCACTTCGTAAGCCTCTTCCAGCGTGTGGGGCACGATGCTGTCCCAATCCTGCTTGATGTCCCATGGACAGCCCTGCTCTCGGTCGCGCAGCACGGCCATTAGGGTGAGCAAATCCTCCAGGGTATGACGCATCAGGCCCCTCCTTTACGGGCACTTTTCTCGGGATCGGCGTTACGCAGGCGACGCACTTCGGTCACGTTGGGCAACTGCTGAATACGCGAGAACAGCCTGCCCAGGGATTCAAGGCCATCGACTTCCAGGGTAATCCTCAGTCGGGCGATGCCCTCGTCGGTATCCGTAAGCGTGTTGACCGCTAGCACATTGACCCTTTCATTACCCAAGAGACCAGTCACATCGCGCAGCAGGCCGGAGCGGTCCCAGGCTTGAATCTCGATGGTCACCGGGTAACGGGTGTGGGCCCGCTCGCCCCACTCCACCTCGATAATGCGCTGGGGCTCTTCCATGCGCAATTGGAGAATGTTGGGACAGTCCTGGCGATGAACGGTCACGCCGCGCCCTTGGGTAATAAAGCCGACAATCGGCTCGCCGGGTACCGGGCGGCAGCAGTTGGCCATGCTGGTTTTCAGGTTGCCCACGCCCAGCACGGTGATGTCGCTTTGGGTCGCCTTGCTGGGCTGGCGGCGGGGTTTGGCTAGCAGGCGATCGAGCTGCTCTTGGTCGTCGGTTTCACCAAACAGTTGCTGGGCCTGGTGCAGCACTTGACCAATTCGCAGGTCGCCCGCCCCCAGCGCCGCGTACATATCGTCGGCGTTTTGGTAGTTGACGGCTTTGGCGAGCTTAGCAAGGTCCAGCCCTTCCACATCCAGGCGGCGCATTTCACGCTCAAACAGCGTGCGCCCTTCGTCCAGGTTCTGGTCGCGGGCCTGATGCTTAAACCACGCCTGAATTTTTGCCCGCGCCCGGGAGGTGCGCACGTAGCCTAAGCTGGGGTTGAGCCAGTCGCGGCTGGGGCCGCCTTTGGTGGCAGTGAGAATCTCGATTTGCTGGCCGGTTTTCAGCTTGTAGGTCAACGGGACGATGCGACCGTTAACCTTGGCACCTCGGCAGCGATGGCCAATTTCGGTATGCACCCGGTAAGCAAAATCGATCGGCGTGGCGATACGCGGCAGGTCGATAACGTGCCCATCGGGGGTAAAAACGTAGATGCGGTCTGGGGCGACATCGCTGGAGAGGCCTTCGCGCAGGTCGCCAAAGCCGCCCACTTCGTCCTGCCACTCCAATACTTGGCGCAGCCAGGCGATTTTCTCTTCGTAGCTGCGGCTCTTGGCGTTGGTATCGTGGCCTTTATAGCGCCAGTGGGCACACACCCCAAGCTCTGCCTCGTCGTGCATGGCAAAAGTGCGGATCTGAATCTCCAGCACCTTGTTTTCCGGCCCGAGTACCGCCGTATGCAGCGACTGATAGCCGTTTTTCTTGGGGTTGGCGATGTAGTCGTCAAACTCGTTGGGCACGTGGTGCCAGCGGGAATGGACGATGCCTAACACGGTGTAGCAGTCGGTGACTTCCGGCACCAGGATACGCACGGCGCGCACGTCGTGTACCTGGGAGAAATCGATCCGCTTGCGCTTCATTTTGCGCCAGATGGAGTAGATATGCTTGGCCCTGCCGCTCACGTCGTAGCGGTGAATATGCTGGGCTTCCATCAGGCCTTTGAGGGTTTCGACCACATCGTGAATATAGCGGTCGCGGTCCAGGCGCTTCTCTGCCAGCAGCTTGGCAATCGCCTTGTACTCGTCCTCGTGGAGATAGCGAAACGAGAGATCTTCCAGTTCCCATTTGATCTGGCCAATACCCAGGCGGTGGGCCAGAGGCGCGTAAATATCCGCCACTTCCCTGGCGACCTGTAAGCATTTCTCACGGGGAGCGTCTTTGACTTGGCGCAGCGCGCAGGTGCGCTCGGCAATTTTGATCAGGGCAACGCGCACGTCGCCCACCATATTCACCAGCATTTTGCGCAGGTTTTCCTGCTGGTTGTGCTGGCTCATGCCATGGTTGGGTGCCAACGGGTAGCTAATGGCGGCCATTTGCAGAACGCCATCGATGAGCTTGGCGACTTCATCCCCAAAGCGTTTGGTCACCGCCTCCAGGCTCAGCAGCCCTTCCCGCACGGCGCGGTAAAGCACGGCCGCCTCTAGCGCTGGCTGGTCGAGCTTCAGGTCGGCGAGGATGTCCGCCATCTCAAGCCCCATGCGGAAGCTGGAGCCGGGCGACAGCCACACGCGATGGGTTCGAGGCGCTTCCCGATCTAACTGCTCGGCAAGCTCGCAGGCTTCCTGCAAACGCTCGGGTTCACGTAGGCGCACATCTTCTTGAAGGCGCGTTAACCATTGTTGTATGTCCACCTTTCCGCTTTCTGTCAGCGGTTGGTCTTCACGCACTTTCACCATGACGTTCACTCATCCTTTCTGGGTGACGGCCTCCACACCGCCGCCACCAATGCTCGCTGCAAAGGGCAAACTAGCCCGCGTATTCAAACAGCATTAACGTTTCCATGTGGGCAGTGTGCAGAAACATATCCGCTACTGCGACTTGCTTAACACGATACCCCGCATGCACAAGGTGTGCCGCATCCCGGGCTAGCGTGGCCGGATCGCAGGAAACATAGGCCACCTTGGGTATCCGGTGGCGGCCAACCGCTTGGCAGATAGCTTCCGCCCCGCTGCGTGGGGGATCTAATACCAACGCATCCACCGAACGCTCGCGAAGCAGTGTTTTTACCGCTATTGCATCGTTTAGATCTGCCTGTTGAACGCTCACATTGAGCTGGTTCAGCGCTGCGTTAGTGCCAAGGCGCTCTACCATGGCGGTGTTACCTTCTACCGCGTGCACGCTGGCGCCTGCAGCGGCCAGAGGAAGGCTGAAGTTCCCCATCCCGGCAAACAGGTCGAGTAGCTGCATCCCAGGTGCTGGCGTTAACCATGCTACCACCTGAGACACCATCTTTTGATTGACCTCGGCATTTACCTGCAAAAAGTCACCTGGCGCAAACTGCAGTACCAGTTCAGGACCAACGTCTTCCTGCGCGGGCGACACACCAAGCGCACTCAGCGAAAAGCGCTCTTCCAACACAGGCTCTGCACCATGCCAGTGCAAGGACGGTGACTCACGCCCTAACCATGCGCCTAATCTCACTTGGTGCTGGTCAGCAAACCCTTGCCAGCGCTGCCAATCCTGCGGCTGCTCTTTTAACTGCCTGACCAGCACCACCGTAGCCTGGGGCGTCGCCAGCAGTTCAATATGCCCTACCGCGCGGGGTGCATCCAGTTCAGTAAGCAGTTGCTTTAGTGGGACTATCAGTGCTTGAAGGGCAGGTACCAATACATGGCAGTGGTCGATATCCACCAGCCGGTGGCTGTTGGCGGCACGAAAACCTAGCCGAACACTTCCCTGAGCGTCGACTTTAACACCTAGCCGCGCCCGTCGGCGGTAACCTTCCTGGTGCCCAGAAATCGCCGCCACCTCGCCAAGCGGTATGCCTTGGCGCGCCATTAATTCGCTAACGACTTCACGCTTGTGGGCGCGCTGGGCATCCACCGCCAGATGCTGCAAATCACACCCGCCGCAGTGTCCGAAGTGGCTGCAAGGCGGCGTCACCCGCTGGGGCGAGGTAGTCATCAGCGCTTTCACATGCGCTTCATCAAAGCGCTTGCGGGTGATGTGTATCGCCACCTCAACCTGTTCGCCCGGTAGCGCTTGGTCGACAAACACGGTTTTACCCGCCGGGTTATGGCTAACGCCACGGCCATCGTGGGCTAACCGTTCAATCACCAGCGGCGCCGAGAAGTCGCTAGTGGTAGCCGCACTCTTGGCCGCCTTGCCGTTGCCGCTTGGCTGACGTGCCAGCCCAGAGTGGCCGGAGGCGGGCCTAGGCGGCCGCCGCTTACCCAACATAGCCATCTATACCTCCGGGGCAAATAAGCCCGTGGAGAGATAGCGATCACCACGGTCACAGACAATAAACACGATGACCGCATTTTCGGTTTGTTCAGCAATGCGCAGCGCACCCGCTAGGCTTCCGCCAGATGAAACGCCTGCCAGAATGCCCTCTTCTCGGGCTAGGCGGCGCATATGCGCTTCCGCTTCTTGCTGGCCGATATCCAGGGTGGTATCCACGCGCGGCGCTTCAAAAATCGCTGGCAGATACTCTTTAGGCCAGCGACGAATGCCGGGGATACTGGCCCCATCAGCGGGCTGCAAGCCCACAATCTGAATCGCGCTGTTCTGCTCTTTAAGATAGCGTGACACGCCCATGATGGTGCCCGTGGTGCCCATTGAGCTCACAAAGTGGGTCACTTCACCGCCGGTTTGCTGCCATATTTCTGGCCCGGTAGTGCGGTAGTGCGCCAGCGGGTTATCTGGATTAGCAAACTGATTGAGCGGCTTACCTTCACCCCGGGCAATCATGGCATCTGCGATGTCACGAGCCTCTTCCATACCGCCTTCTTTACTGGCCGTAATCAGCTTAGCGCCGTAGGCCGCCATGGCCTGCTTGCGCTCGGCGGAAGCATTTTCCGGCATAATCAGGGTCATGTTGTACCCTTTTAGAGCCGCCGCCATAGCAAGCGCAATGCCGGTATTGCCGGAAGTCGCCTCAATTAACGTATCCCCTGGGGAAATTTCCCCACGAGCTTCCGCTTCACTCAGCATAGAGAGCGCGGGACGATCTTTCACCGAGCCCGCGGGGTTATTGCCTTCGAGTTTGGCAAGCAGCGTATTGTTCTTCCCAGCGGTAATTCGCTTCAAGCGAACCAAGGGCGTATTGCCGACCACATCTTCAAGCGTGGGATAATTCATCGAACATTCCTTATCGTAACCGTTATGCTGCATTATATCGGTGCTGCCTGTGACTGGACAGGCAACCTACTAGATTCAACGAGCTTCTTTCATGTCATTAAACACGCGTCTGCTGTTTGCTCTGCTTGGTTTCCCACTGTTGGTCTACGCCGTTATGGCAATATTGCTTGTTATCCAGAGCGACCTGGGAGGACGCGACGAGCTTAAAGAGCGCTTAATCAGCGCTGGTGAGTTGATGGCTCCCAGCTTAGGCGATGCCATGGCCGACGGGGATTTACAGCGCCTTGAAAAGCTCGCTAGGCAGCTGTTGGAGCATCGCGGGCTGCGAGCCGTGACGCTGTTTGATGAACAGGGCAACCGTCTGCTGGTGCTAGGTAGCTCTATGCCACCGCCTAGACTGGATGCGCCAATGGCAACGGCCATCACCATGGAAGAGGACGCCTGGCGGCTGCGGGTGCCGCTGGGCAGCAGCGACACCCTGCGCATGACGAACGGGTGGTTAGAGGCTGAGATGGATACCCGCACCCTAACGCTTGAGCGCTATAAGCTTATTGCAAGCCTGAGCCTTGGCGGTATGTTGCTGGGGTTACTGCTATTTTTAATCGCATTTGCCATTAGCCGCTATGCTACCCGTCCAATCGAAGAGGCTAACCAGGCACTTTATCGCCTGTCGCGTGGCGACTACAGCTTGCTAATATCATCGGCCAAGCCCACCGAGCTAAAGCAGCTGGCCGATCATATCAACCGTTTAGCCGAACATTTTCAGCAAGCCCAGCGGGATATGCAGAGCCAGATTGAGCAGGCCACCAGTGAGCTGCAGGAGTCGATGGAAACCATCGAAGAGCAGAATATCAAGCTAGACCTTGCTCACCGCAGCGCGCTGCGCGCCAATGCTGTTAAATCCGAATTTCTGGCCAATATGAGCCACGAGATCCGCACACCGCTCAACGGCATTATTGGTTTTTGCCGCTTGCTGGGCCGTTCATCCCTCGACACCCGGCAAGAAGAGTGGCTGGAGCACGTTCGCCGCGCCTGCGATAACCTACTGATGCTGGTGAATGATGTCTTGGACTTCTCCAAACTGGAAGCCGACCGGCTGACTCTGGAAGAGGTCGATGTCGATATTGTTGCCCTGGTTGACGAAATTATTGGCTTGCACGCCCCTGAAGCACAGCGCAAGCAGCTGCACTTGGTCGCCATGGTATACGACGATGTGCCGACTCCCTTATGCGGCGACCCGTTACGCATTCATCAAGTGTTGAACAACCTGCTAGGCAACGCACTAAAATTTACCAACGAAGGCGAGATCATCATCCGCGTTATGCTGGATAGCCAAGAGGGCCAGCATGTCGTACTGCATATTAGTGTGAGCGATACCGGCATTGGTTTAAGCGACGAGCACCAGCAGCAGCTCTTCAGCGCGTTTTCACAAGCCGAACCCAGTCACTCCCGTCAGTTCGGCGGCAGCGGTTTGGGGCTTACCATCTGCCGCCAGCTGATTCAGCGCATGGGGGGTGAAATCTCAGTTGAGAGCGAGCTGGGTAAGGGGTCGACTTTCTCCTTCACTCTGCCTCTTATGGCACACCAGGCGGCCGAGCGCCCGCCGGAGCTGACGCTGGATAACCCCACTATTCGCCTTCACGAAACGCACCCGCCCACTCGCCATGTGCTAGAGCATTTACTAGTACGCTGGGGCGCGCGCCCAGTCTCGTTTATTAATGCCGGCAATGAATCGCTGCTGATGCTATGTCTGGCGCAGAGTGACTTTGAAGGGGATCGCAAAGCGTACTGGCAGTCTGTGATTGCGCAAACTCCCTGCCCGGTCATTATTCTGGCGAATACTACTAGCTTTGACCTACCCACGTGGGAATTTCCCTACGGCAGCGAAATGCTGTGCAAACCGTTTACTCGGACGCAGCTTGTGACCACCCTGCGTCAGTTGCTGCAACTGCAACCACTCCCCCTTGCCAGTGAAGCAGTCAGCAAACCGCCGCTTGCCCCTCGCCTAACAATTTTGATTGTCGACGATAACTCGTCAAACCGTGAACTGTTAAAAGCGATGCTGGAGAGCGATACGCTACACATTGTGCTAGCAGAAAGCGGCCAAGAAGCACTGGAGTTTGCGCGCCACCAAATTGCCGATATGGTATTGATGGATATCCGCATGCCGGGGATGGACGGCATACAGGCCACACAAGCGCTGCGGCGTATCAATAATAGCTGGGCGCGCTGCCCTATTATTGCCGTGACGGCCCATGTACTGAGCACTGAACGGCAGCAGTGGCTGGCCGAAGGGCTGGATGATGTGCTGATCAAACCCATCGACGATGCCCAGCTACAACAGCTGTTGCAGCGCTTTTTAGGAATTGCACCACGAAAAGCAGCCCCTACTGAAGCAGCTTCCACTCGTCAGTCACAGGTTCCCACCGCTCCCCCTAGCTCGCTGCCAGCGGTCGATTTGATGCTAGGAGCACGCTTGGCAGGAGGCAGGGAGACCTTAGCCAAGCAGCAACTGGTACGGCTCATTGACAGCCTGCCGGAGAGCGAGCAGCAGATACGCGACGCCTTTCAGGCAGGCGATCTAACGGCGCTACTGGACTGGGTGCATGGACTAAACGGAGCCAGCCGCTACTGCGGCGCACCAGAACTAGCCCTGTTGGTGGAAACCCTAGAAACGCGCCTGCGTACCAGTGGCCTACGCCATGTAGAGGCACTGCTTGACGAGCTATACGTCGCCATGACGCGCCTTAGCCAAGAGCGAGCTTCGCTGGTGAACTAACTGCCCCATCGGGGGCAGCTGGTTAGTTCTCTAACACCACAAAGGCGACGGCGTAGTCGGCTTCATCACTCAGCGTAATATGCGCGGCGGTCGCCCCGCTGGCGGTGAACCGCCGCTGCGCTTCACCGCTCAGTTTAAGGCTGGGCTTCCCCAGGGCATCATTGAGTACCTGAATATCGCCCCACTGCATCCCCTGGCGAAGCCCAAGGCCCAGGGCTTTCACAAAAGCCTCTTTCGCCGCAAAGCGCTTGGCAAGATAGGCGACTGCTTGTCCCTTCTCCTGCCACACCGCCTGTTCGTCGGGCCCTAAGATACGCTGAGCAAAGCGCGGGCCGTGACGCGTCACGGCCTGGCGAAAACGCTCAACTCGGGCAATGTCCGAGCCAATTCCCACAATCATGTTAATGGCCGCAGCAGTGGTGACTGTCGCCGTGATCGTGGTCATGTTCGTGCTCGTGGGCATCAAGCGCAGCCATTAAGCCCGCTTCTTGCCCGGCAATGATTAGTCGTTTCATCTCTTGCACGGCTTCTTTCAAGCCGACAAACAGCGCACGGGCAATGATCGCGTGGCCAATGTTCAGTTCATTAACACCGGGTAGCGCCGCAATGGCTTCCACATTGTGGTAGTGCAACCCGTGACCAGCATTGACCACCAAGCCCAGAGATACGGCGTGTACCGCCGCCGCGCTGAGGCGGTCATACTCGGCGTTGGCCTCGGCACTCCCCGGTTTTGCCTCTGCATAGGCTCCGGTGTGTAACTCGATGGTAGGCGCGCCTGCGCGCTTGGCCGCATCAATTTGTGCTTCATCCGGGTCGATAAACAGCGATACATCGCAGCCAATCGCAGCGAGACGCTGGCAAGCACTGGCGATATGATCGAAACCGCCGACGATATCCAACCCGCCCTCGGTGGTCAGCTCTTCGCGCTTCTCGGGCACCAAGCACACATGGGCCGGGCGCACTTCTTCTGCCAGCGCCAGCATCTCTTCGGTGACCGCCATTTCAAGATTCATGCGCGTATTGAGCACCTCCGCCAGCAGGCGCACGTCACGAGGCTGAATATGGCGGCGGTCTTCGCGTAGGTGGACGGTAATCCCATCGGCTCCAGCTTCTTCCGCCAACAGCGCTGCCTGAACCGGATCAGGGTAACGAGTGCCACGGGCCTGACGCAGCGTGGCAATATGGTCGATGTTAACGCCGAGTAATATCCGTGGGGGATGCATAGCGGGTCTCCAATCAATAAGCAGCGATAGGTCGTTATCGCGATCAATAGTAACGGTGGTTCACTAACGATGACGGCGGCGGGCTAAATCTAGCATCAGCTCGCGAGAACGTAATGCCGTTGGGCCAAGATGGGGGGCCAACGCTGCCCGCATGACCGCTTTCAGAGCGCTCGCTAAGCCCGTAGGCTGCCAGTCGCCTTGCTCTATGTAGCGTAAGGTGCGACCTTCAATACCCTGTTCCGCTGCCACAAAAGCACGGCTGTCAGCATCAAAGCGATAGCGTTGGTGCGGGTCCAGCGCTCCGCCTTCAAGGGTACAAAAACGCGGCGTGGCCTCAAGCACCTCCAATAGCGCCCACTCATAGCGTCTAAGCGCCAAGCCCCTCTCCGCAGGTACCGGCAGCGCATCTAGCAAAGCACTATAAAAAGCAAAGACATCGGTGGCGGCCAGTTCAAGCGGGAGTAAGCGAGTAGCAATTTCATTGGCGTAGAGACCACACAGCAGGCCTTCGCCTGCCAGCAGCGCGGTGTGACCTCGCGATTCCATCAACGTTAACCGTTTTAACTCTCGCTCTCCCCGCCATGACACAAATAGCGGGGTGAACGGCTGCAGCCGCTGGCGAGATTTAGAACCGGGCCGCTGGCCGCCGTGGGCAACCGCCCGGATGCGGCCATGGTTGAGCGTTAATAAGTCGACCAGCGCGCTGGTTTCACGATATGCCCGACGGTGCAGCAGAAACGCAGGCTCGGCGGTCATGGCGGTGCTCAATCGAGATCGTAACCCAGGCTCTTCAGTGCCCGCTCGTCATCCGACCAGCCGCGCTTCACCTTCACCCACATATTCAGCATGACCTTAGTACCCAGCGCACGCTCCATATCCAGGCGCGCTTCACGGCCAATACTCTTGATCCGGTCGCCGTTCTCGCCGATCAAAATCACTTTCTGACCTTGGCGCTCCACCAAAATCAGCGCACTGATGTGCGTGACGCGCTCGGTCTCGCGGAACTCTTCGATCTCGACCGTCATCTGGTAAGGCAGTTCGTCACCTAGCTGGCGCATGACTTTCTCACGCACCAGTTCGGCCGCCATAAAGCGCAGGCTCTTGTCGGTGATTTGATCTTCTGGGAAGAAGTGGATGCTCTCCGGCAAGTGCTTGGCGACTTCCTCCTCCAGGGTCTCTACCTGAGTGCCGTGCTTGGCGGAGATGGGCACAACGGCAGCAAACTCACGGCGTGCGCCTACCTCGGCCAGCCAAGGCAGCAGGTCGGCTTTATCCTGGAGACGATCGACCTTATTGACCGCTAGAATTACCGGCGCTTTCACATGCTCTAAACGCTTTAATACGGCCTGGTCTTCGTCGGTCCAGCGAGTGCGGTCGATGATGAACACCACGCAGTCCACATCGCGAAGCGCCTGGGTCGCCGCCTGGTTCATGAAGCGGTTGATGGCCTTGTTGCGATCTTTGGACATGATGTGCATGCCCGGCGTGTCGACGTAGATAAACTGCGTCTCTTCAACGGTTTTAATGCCCATCACTTGGTGGCGGGTGGTTTGTGGCCGCCGCGAGGTAATCGAAATTTTCTGCCCCAGAATCCGATTCATGAGGGTTGATTTGCCTACGTTGGGACGGCCAACGATGGCCACGAATCCGCAGGTTAGGCTCATGATTTGTCTCCAGGGGGTTGTTCGAGATAGGACAGTGCTTCTGCCGCAGCCTGCTGTTCAGCGTGGCGGCGGCTGGGGCCTTTACCAGTGGTATGCTCGCTTAGTAGCTCGATGTAGCACTCCACGGTAAAGGTCTGGGCATGCGCCTCTCCCTTTACAGAGACCACTTCATAGCGCGGCAGCGCCGCTTGGCGCGACTGCAAAAACTCTTGTAAGCGTGTTTTAGGGTCTTTTTGGGTATCTTGCAGCGAAATATTTTCTAGACGCTCGGCATACCACGCCAGCACGCGCTCGCGTACCGCATCCATACCGGCATCCAGGTAAATCGCGCCTATCACGGCTTCCACGGCGTCTGCGAGAATTGACTCACGGCGGTGGCCGCCACTCTTCATCTCACCGGAGCCTAAACGTAAACACTCACCGAACGCCATTTCCCGCGCCAGTTCGGCGAGGGTTTGGCCTTTTACCAAGCGGGCACGCAGGCGGGAAAGCTGTCCTTCCCGCGCCTGGGGAAAGCGCTGAAACAACGCTTCGGCAATCACGAAATTGACGATAGAGTCACCTAGAAATTCCAGGCGCTCATTGTTACGACCACCGTAGCTGCGATGGGTCATGGCCAGTTCCAAAAGCGTTGGGTCGCCAAAGGTATGGCCGATTCGTCGGCAAAAAGCGGTTAAGGAATTACTCACAGTGCTCCTACGTCATTGACGTTAACTAAGATAACCACACTAACGGTTTGTAAATTATGCTGCTTCATTCAATACGCCGTACGCTGGTGAAGCTGGGCAGGCCGCCATCCCAGTGCATCCAAACAGCAAACGCGCGGCCCACAATGTTATCTTCGGGCACAAAGCCCCAGTAGCGGCTGTCATTGGAATGGTCGCGGTTATCCCCCATAGTGAAGTAGTGGCCTTCAGGCACGACGACTTCGCTCATTTGCGGGCCTGGGTCACGGGGGTTGTTATAAATAAAGTGGCTGACTTCGCCTAACTGCTCTTCCAGCAGTAGCTGTTGGGGAGAGAGCTCCGGGCCCTCTTCAATCAGTACTTTGGTAACCGGCTCGCCGTTGATATAGAGCTGCTTGCCCTCATAGCGAATACGGTCGCCGGGCAGGCCCACCACGCGCTTAATAAAGTTCACCGATGGTTCTTCGGGGAAGCGGAACACCATCACATCGCCCCGCTCAGGGTCGTCTACCTCCAAAAAGCGGTTATGGACAACAGGCAGCCGAAGCCCATAGGCAAATTTATTCACTAGAATAAAGTCACCGATTTCCAGGGTAGGCTTCATGGAACCAGAGGGAATCTGAAACGGCTCTACGATAAAGCTACGCACCACCAACACGACGAGTAGCACCGGAAAAAACGAACGCGCGTAATCGACTGGCCACGGTTCTTTTAGGAGCTTTTCCCGAGTTGGCGCATCCAGGCCTTCCATGGTGGCCGTTTCAGCTTTGGCCACACGCTCACGGCGCTTTGGCCGAAGCACCAGCACATCCAGCAGATAAATGGCTCCAGAGAGTGCAACGGCGAGTACCAGTAATAGTGAAAAATCCATGTGGGGTTCGTATCCCTAGTCGTTTACCTTGAGCACAGCAAGGAAGGCATCTTGGGGAATTTCAACACGCCCCACCTGTTTCATCCGTTTCTTACCGGCTTTCTGTTTCTCTAGCAGCTTTTTCTTACGGCTGACGTCGCCGCCGTAACACTTAGCCGTGACGTTTTTACGTAGAGCCTTCACCGTAGAACGAGCAACCACCTGACCACCAATCGCTGCCTGAATCGCTACGTCAAACATCTGACGCGGAATCAGCTCTTTCATCTTTTCCACCAGCAAACGGCCGCGGGAGTGAGCATGGTCGCGGTGGATAATGACCGCCAGGGCGTCGACTTTATCACCGTTAATCAATACATCGAGACGCACCAGTTTCGCCGCTTCAAAGCGCTCGAAGTTGTACTCTAGCGAGGCATAACCGCGAGAGATGGATTTTAAACGGTCAAAGAAGTCCATGACCACTTCCGACATGGGCAGCTCATAGGTCAGCTGAATCTGGTTACCTAAAAACTGCATGTCCAACTGGGTGCCACGACGCTGCTCGCACTCGGCGATGACGTTACCTACAAACTCCTGAGGTACCAGAATGCTGGCACGCACGATGGGCTCGCGCATCTGCTCTACATCGGCCATATCAGGCAGCTTGGAGGGGTTGGAGACGTACTGGATGTCGCCGTTCTTCATGGCGAGTTCATAGACAACCGTTGGCGCGGTGGTCAGCAGATCCAGATCGTACTCACGCTCCAAGCGCTCTTGGATGATCTCCATATGCAGCGTGCCGAGGAAGCCTACGCGGAAACCAAAGCCCAGTGCATCGGAGTTTTCCGGCTCGTACTCAAGAGAAGCATCGTTAAGGGCGAGTTTTTCCAGGGCATCGCGGAAATCTTCATAATCGTCCGCACTCACTGGGAACATACCAGCGTAAACCTGCGGCTTCACTTTCTGGAAACCTGGCAGACGCGGCACGTCTGGGGTCTTGGTGTGGGTGATGGTATCGCCCACGGGTGCCCCATGAATCTCTTTGATACCGGCCACGATAAAGCCGACTTCACCGGCACGGAGGATATTGGTCTCTTTGCGCAGCGGGGTAAAAATACCCACTTCCGTGGCGTTCCAGTCGCGACCAGTCGACTTGATGCGAATTTTGTCGCCCTTACGCAGCGTGCCGTCAAACAGGCGCACCAGCGAGACAACGCCCAGGTAGTTATCGAACCAGGAGTCGACAATCAGCGCTTGGAGAGGTGCATCGGGGTCACCCTTGGGCGGCGGAATATCGCGCACTAGGCGCTCTAGCAGCGCGTCAATGCCGATACCGCTTTTCGCTGATACCTGGCAGGCATCGGTCGCATCTAAGCCGATAATCTCCTCTACTTCCTGGGCGACCCGGTCGGGGTCGGCCTGGGGCAGATCGATTTTGTTGAGTACCGGCAGGACTTCCAGCCCTTGCTCAATAGCGGTATAGCAGTTGGCCACCGATTGCGCTTCGACCCCTTGGGCGGCATCAACCACCAGCAGCGCCCCTTCACAGGCGTACAGCGAGCGCGAGACTTCATAGGAGAAATCAACGTGCCCTGGGGTATCGATAAAGTTGAGCTGGTAGACCTGTCCATCGGCAGCGGTATAGTCCAGCGTTACCGACTGCGCCTTAATAGTAATGCCCCGCTCACGCTCGATATCCATGGAGTCGAGCACTTGCTCCTTCAGCTCACGTTCCGTCAAACCGCCACAGGTTTGAATCAGACGATCAGAGAGCGTCGATTTACCGTGGTCGATATGCGCGATGATGGAGAAATTGCGAATATGCTTGAGCTTTCCGCTGGAAACGTCATGAGACATCGAGTGTGTTCTGCCTTATTGGTACGCAAGCGTGGGGGTGCGGCGCTAGGCCGAAGGGCAAAAAATCGAGGACCGCACCACTGCATTGCCAAAGTTCGTCAAAAGATAAGTGCTATTGTAGCGATATGCGGGGGATAGGAACAGCAGTCCGGCGAGAACCGCCGGACTGGAGTAAAGACAAGGAGGGGTTATTCGAGTCTTAATGCCACAAACAACGAACGACCATCACGGTATAGCCGCACAGGAATAGCACGGTCATTGGGCAGCTCTTCTACAATGCGCATTAGCTCGTCTGCCGACGCCACGCTGCGGTGATCAATACTCACCAGAATATCGCCAGCGCGCAGGCCCGCCTGGGCAGCCACACTATTAGGCTCTACCTGACTGACTACAACGCCGCCATTGATGTTCAGCCGCTCCCGCATTGCTTGATCCACTTCAGCAACTGCGACACCTAGGCGTACTTGGCTATCGCTATTGGCTGCCGATGTTGCTTCGTTCATATCGGGCCAGCTGCCCAGCTCTACCGTTTCTGAGACTTGCTCGCCATCACGCATTAGCGTTAGTTCGACATCATTGCCAGGTGCTACACGACCAATTAAGCGAGGCAGCGTGCTTGAACGGTCAACCTCTTCGCCATTCACTTCGATAATGACATCTCCCGCTTGCAGGCCACCCTGGGCCGCAGGGCCTTCTGGATCAAGGTCGGCGATCAGTGCGCCAATGGCTTTGCTCATGCCAAAAGACTCAGCCAGATCTTGAGATACCGGCTGGATCATGACACCCAGCCAACCACGATTAACGTGGCCATCTTCACGAAGCTGATCGGCGACATCCATAGCAACGTTAATCGGAATAGCGAACGAAAGCCCCATAAAGCCACCGCTGCGGGTAAAGATCTGCGAGTTAATACCCACGACCTCCCCCTGTAAATTAAACAGCGGTCCACCGGAGTTGCCAGGGTTAATCGCTACATCGGTTTGAATAAACGGTACGTAGGCATCACGGGGTAGCGTGCGGTTAATCGCGCTAACGATGCCTGCCGTCACCGAGTGATCAAACCCAAACGGTGAACCAATGGCAGCGACCCACTCGCCTACTTTCAGTTCGTCAGAGTCGCCAAGATTAAGCACTGGCAGATTGTTAGCATCAATTTTCAGGAGTGCCACATCAGTTTGAGTATCGCTACCGATCAGCTCAGCCGACAATTCGCGCCGGTCGTTCAAGCGCACCAGGATTTCGTCGGCATCCTGCACCACATGGGCGTTTGTCATGACATAGCCATCAGCGCTGATAATAAAGCCAGAGCCTAACGATTGGCGCTCCTCACTGCCTCCCCCGCTACTGCCTGGGGGTGTCGGAAAACTATCGCCAAAGAAGTGACGGAAGATTTCAGGGATTTCCTGGCCGCCAAACCCTTGAATGGCCGGGCTACGCTGAACCGTTCGACTGGTGGAGATATTCACAACGCCCGGTGCAGCATCTTCCACCAATTCGGTGAAATCGGGCAGCGTTTGCGCATAGGCGTTCTGGCCTATAAAAAACATCGCGACTAAGCATAGCCATAGTGTCGAGGGAAGAACCAAGCGCTTCATGCAACAGCTCCTAGTAAAGCAGATACGAAACGAAGGGAGTGCAACTCTTAGCGAGCTACGGAACAACTAACTGACCAAGCGCGGCCGGAAGCGTTCCATCCGCCCACGCATTAGATATTTAAGGACAATAACACCGCATATCAATGCACTAAAGAAAAGCGCTGCGCTTAACCATTCATTAATGCCTAGCAGCGAGGCGCCTCCAGAGACTAACAACGCCGCCAAGAGTGGCAACGCGTAAACCAGAAGCGCTAAATAGCTGATATCGTGTTTAGGTAGTGCAATGGTAACTTGGCTACCAAGAGGGTAAGCAGACGCACCGCTAGCGACGCGCGCCTTAGGATACACAGTGATGTGCTGCTGTTGGCGCCGCGCTAACAGCCCCATACCACAACCACGCCCTTCAGCACACTGCTGGCAGGCAGCGTTAAGCGACACATCAACGGTCAATCCATCACCCGTATAGCCAACGACGATACCCGTTCTTAAAAGCGATGCGCAGGCGGCATAAGGGGTAGACATGGCTATGGCTCAATACGAACAGATTGCACAATACGCTGCAGCATATCCGAAGGAAGCTCCCCAATGGCTATCAATTGCCAGCGTTGATCACCCTCAGACACCAGCGCCACTGCTGCTGTTGAAACACCTAGCGGGTGAACGCCTTCTTTCAACACGCTCTGCTCAATAGGGTTAACGAAAAGGCTGACTGCGGCCAACCCATCGCTATATACCCGCTGGTTGCTGACAGGCTGCCCTGGATCTTGCGGCTGAGCAACAAACCCCTCTGGCAACCACTGTGCGTGCCAAGAGTGATCGGCTTGTTCGGCGCTCACGTCATCGGCGACGCCGCCATCATAAAGTTTAGGAGAGTGAAGCTGGGTAATTTGAAAGGTTTCCAGCACACGTTCTTGCCGGTCACTCATAACATGCTTAAGTAACAGCCCGGTCTCTTTATCAACCCACCATGCATGATAGTAGCGCTGCTGATCCCGGGGTGAAAAACGCAGTTGCACTGCATCGCGCCCTGCTACTCGGGCATCTTCTTGAAGGGAAATATCGTAATAGGAAGCCACATGTTGCGCCCAAGCTTCAGAGGCTTTTAAGCCACTGTTCACTTCTGGCGTAAAGCGCGCCATATAGCCAGCAATAGAGCGTCGCTCGATACTTACCGATGGCCCATCAAGATGTTGTACGACCTGCTGGCGAACACCATCACGAATGCGGTGGGAAAGTGCAAGCGTACGTACACCCAAGGCATCGATAGCGACTGCCCGGGCCTGAAAGTCATAACAGTGGCCCGCAACCAGTGCTAACTCAAGCCATGCTTGCGTGGTTGCTGGTGTTTGCTGTTCAGCAACCTCGGCACAGGAGAGCACCGTAGGGGTATCAGCAGTAACAAACGAGGAATGCAGGCTGGCACTCAACAGGCTTAACGTTAATGCAAGCCGGCCTCCCCATAAAGCACATCTGGCAGTCACCATACCAATCTATCAGCCCCTTACTCAGCGATCACGTTGTCCGGCGACCCGCCTTGCTTAACGCTGACCCAGTGGTTCTGTCACTGCTGAGCGCATCAGCGGCATCCAGCTGTCACCACCGCCCGTTGCAGCACCCTGCGCATGTTGCTCTAGGTAGGACTGAAGCATGCGCAATTGATCAACATCAATCGTCGTCGCTTGCTGTGCCATCATGCCTTGCGGAGCAACGGGGGCAGAAAACCCAGCTTCGCTAATATTCATTAAGCCGCTGTTGCCCGACTGACCATTAATGCGAAATGGTGTAGGTTCAAACATAGGCATGTCAGAAGCCGTCATAGCGGCAGGTTGTGATGCTGCCAAATTTACCGGCTGCACCTGAGCTCCAGCGCTATTCTGCGAAGCCACTGTATTACTCGCGGGCTGAGCACCACCGGTAGAAGCGTTACCATTAAAGAATTGAACGCCCGTAATGACCATCAACGACACCGCAGCAGCGACACCGGCACCACGAGCAAACGATATTCCACCTGCCCGTACAGGTGAGGCTGCGCTATCGCCACCCATAACAGGCGCTGGTTCTTCACGCAGGCGAGCCATAATGCCAGCAGAAAGGTCTACGCTAACGTCCACCCCACGCTCACGCTGCATCATACTGCGCGCTAAGTGATAGCGACGCCACGTTTCTGCCGCGTCGGCATCATCGGGCAGAGATTTCAACACCCGGCGCAATTCAAGCTCGTCACTCTCACTGTCCATTAATGCTGAAAGTGATTCCCGTGTGCTTTGACTCATACTTCACACCCTCACACTGTGTTAGAAGAAGCTCAGCGGCCACACGGCTAGCGCGTGCTTTAACCGCAAAACCTCGCAGGCCAAGACCCTATTACAAATTACCGTTTGCATAATGCTAATCACTGACAGACAGATAGCATTACGGTAGCTGTCGGCGGCTCAACTCGTTAAAGCTAGATAACCTGTATGACGCCTCACTTGCCAGACAGTTCACAAAAAAAGCAAAAACGTAAATGACTGTGACCAAAGCACTACTTTGATTAGTCAGCGGCTTAGTCATCGCGGCTGTTACGCGCCGTAGTGACTAGCGGACGAATATGCTCATCAACCGCTTCCCGAGCGCGAAAAATTCGCGAGCGGACGGTGCCCACCGGACACTGCATCACTTGGGCAATATCCTCGTAGGCTAAGCCGTCCAGCTCACGCAGCATAATAGCGGTGCGTAAATCATCTGGCAGTTTCTCAATCGCTTCATATACCGCCGCCTCAAGTTGATCCCGAGCAATAGATGCTTCTGGCGACTCTGAGTCCGCCAAGCGACCGCTCTGATCAAGAATTTCAGCGTCGACAATATCTAAATCGCTACCTGGCGGCCGACGTCCACGAGATACCAAGTGGTTTTTCGCCGTGTTAATCGCAATGCGATACATCCAGGTGTAAAACGCGCTCTCTGCGCGAAATTTACCCAGCGCACGGTACGCCTTGATAAAAGCTTCCTGCGCTACGTCCTGCACTTCTGCATGGTCGTGGACGTAGCGTCCAATCAAGCCAATGATTTTATGCTGATATTTTTTCACCAGCAGATCAAAAGCGCGTGTATCGCCTTTCTGAGCACGTTCAACCAGCTGTTGGTCTGTTTCACGAGTGCCCATTCACACGCTCCTTCTGCTCGAACGTTTTACGTCGAGCTTTGTGTCTTTTTCGTCCTGTAAGCCGGACCTTCACAGCAAGCAGCATAGCGTCCCTTGGGCATAAGTTAATCATCATGGAGGAAATTAACAGGCAAAGCTCCACCTGCCCCCTTGGTTATGTTGCACGCGTTGAATTGCTAAACACCAATATCGTCTAGTGTTACGCGTTCTTAGCAGCGCATCAAGCGCTTGCCCCCTCTAGTTAAAACCCTGAGGCTGACATTTTTCCTTAATGCAAAGTTCCGTAACAATTGATTTTTACCACCGTGACGCGCCATAGTAGTGGCCACTTTTAGCCCATCGCGAACGCACAGGTAGCAAGATGTCAGATCAACAGGTTAGTAACCTTAACGTCCTTGCACAGGATGTTCTTACCACCCCAGAAGCACTGAAAAACGCTATCCCCTTAACGGAAAGCGCCGAGCGTTCGGTTATCGAAGGCCGTCAGACCATCCAAAACATTCTAGATGGCAAAGATCCGCGTTTGCTCGTGGTCGTTGGCCCCTGCTCTATTCACGACGTTGAAGCAGCGCTTGATTATGCCCGCCGCCTGCGCACTCTGGCTGATCAAGTGAGCGACAGCCTCTATATCGTGATGCGTGTCTATTTCGAAAAGCCGCGGACGACCGTGGGCTGGAAAGGGTTAATTAACGACCCGCACCTGAACGACTCTTTCGAAATTGACGAAGGCCTGCACATTGCCCGCAAACTGCTGGTCGATTTAGCCGAAATGGGTCTGCCGCTAGCTACTGAAGCGCTTGACCCCATCTCTCCGCAGTACCTGCAGGACTGCATTAGTTGGTCAGCCATTGGTGCCCGCACCACCGAGTCACAGACTCACCGTGAAATGGCCTCCGGCCTCTCCTGCCCGGTTGGCTTTAAAAACGGCACCGATGGTAGTCTGGATGTGGCGATTAACGCACTGCAATCTGTCGCTAACCCGCACAACTTCCTGGGCATCAACCAGGCAGGCCAAGTGGCGATTATCCGCACCCGCGGCAACGCCTATGGCCACGTGGTCCTGCGCGGCGGCAATGGTAAGCCCAACTATGATAGCGTGAGTGTTGCCCTGGCAGAGAAAGAGCTTAAAAAATCTAATCTCTCTGCCAACATCATGATCGACTGCTCACACGCAAACTCGAATAAAGATGCCGCGCTGCAGCCACTGGTACTGGAAAACGTGACCAACCAGATTCTCGAAGGCAATACCTCGATTATCGGCCTGATGGTGGAATCCAACATTGGCTGGGGCAATCAAAAAGTGCCTGCAGACTTAAGCCAGCTGCAGTACGGCGTATCGATCACCGATGCCTGCATCGACTGGGACACCACAGTGGAAACGTTCACCCGTATGAACGAGAAACTAGCATCGGTACTGGCGAAACGCATCGCGTAACGAGCCACCGCTCTCAAAAACGTCCCGCTGAGCGCTGCTTAGCGGGCGTTTTTTATTGCCAGAACCTAACGCCCCTATCACCTATGCCTGTATATCGCGCCTGAAAGGCGGCAACGCATCTAATAGCGCCTGGCCATAGCGGCGCGTAATCACCCGCCGATCCAGCAGCGTAATGACTCCCCGATCGTTCTCTTTACGGATTAAACGACCACACGCCTGCACCAGTTTAATCGAAGCATCCGGTACGCTAATGCGCATAAACGGGTTACCGCCCTGGCTCTCGATCCATTCGGCAAGCGTTGCCCCAACAGGGTCATCCGGCACCGCAAACGGCAGCCGGGTAATCACCACGTGGGTGAGATAATCCCCCGGCAAATCGATACCCTCGGCAAAGCTAGCTAAGCCGAAAATCACGCTGCCCTTACCGCTATCCACCGCCGCTCTGTGTCGCTCGATGAGTTCTCGTTTGGGCAGCGCGTCTTGCGCCAAGATGCGCTCTTTTGCCGCAGCAGGCAGAGCCTTTTCCACCGCACGTAGCTGAGCGCGAGAGGAAAACAGCACCAGTACCGCCTCCTCCTCACCTAGCTGCGACACAAAGCGCACAATGGCGTTCTCATGGGCATCCCGGTCACTGGGGTCCGTTGCCTCTGCGGGCACCCGCAGAACCGCATTGGCGTAATCAAACGGGCTAGGAAGCGCCTGATAACGGTAGCGGTTAGCTAAACCAGCCCGCTCCTGCAGGCGCTCAAAACGGCCAAGCGCCGTGAGCGTTGCCGAAGTGACAACCGCCCCGTGGCAGCGCCCCCATAGGTGCTTGGCAAGCGTGTGCGCTGCAGAAACCGGGCTTGCTGAGAACTCAATCTCTGGTTCGCCCGCCACACGACTGAGCGTTATCCACCGTGCGCTGGGTGGCGCATTGGCGGCATCCTGTTCACTAAACGCTTGCCACAGCGCATGAGCCTCCAGGGCGCGACCATGGAGCAACGCTATTAGAGGCAGCCACGTTTCCGCCTGGTCACGGTCCAGGCCGGTCTGTTTATCCGGGTCCAGGCTTTCGCGCAGAATATCGCTAATGCTTTCTAGACTTCTCGACAGGGTGGCAAACATGACTAGCAGCTGCTGCGCCTGTTCGCGCAGCGCCTCGGGCACTTGGCCTTTTTCAAAACGCTGCTGATGGGTCGCCTCTTCATCTGCCAGACCATTTTCACGCCCTGCCAGCTGATGCCCCATGCTAAACACGTCACCCAGCGCAGGCTCCAAGCTATGCAGCAGCTCAGGCAGCCCTGCCAGTAAGCGAGCAATGGTGGGCTGTACCGCCAGGCCCTGGTTCAAATCCGTCAAACTACTTTTCAGGGTTTTTAGCCAGCGCAGACAGCCGTGCACCGCAAAGCGGTGGGCGAAATGGGACAGCGCCTTATCCGGCAGGTGGTGACCTTCATCGAAAATAAAGATGCAGTCGGCAGGATCTGGCAGAATCGCACCACCCCCAAGGGCAAGATCCGCCAGCACGAGGTCGTGGTTAGCAACGATAACATCCGCATTTTCCAACTCTCGACGAGAGCGGAAAAAGGCGCAGGCACCAAAATGCCCGCAACGGCGACCGGTGCACTGGCGATGATCCACCGTCAGCTGACGCCAGTGGCTGTCTTCGATAGACACCGGCCAGGTATCGCGATCGCCTTCCCACTCGCCTTTACCGTAGGCCTCCGCCATATCGGTGGCCAGTACGTTAAAGTCGCTGCTATCAGCTTGAAGGGATTGCTCGAACAGCGAAAGGGTTGGGTTGGGCTCACTACCCTCCAGCGCTTGATCCAGCCGCGCCACGCAGACGTAACGGCCGCGACCTTTCGCTAGCGCATAGCGAAAGGCAACACCGCTATGGCTAGCCAGCGACGGCAGGTCTTGATTCAACACTTGCTCTTGAAGGGCAACGGTGGCCGTGGAGACAATGAGCCGTTTGCCTTGTGCCTTGGCTATAGGCAGCCCCGCAATGAGATAAGCCAGCGTCTTGCCCGTGCCGGTACCGGCTTCCAGCACGCAAACGTGGCTATCGCTAACGCGCTTTCCCTCGCTGTCGCACTCGATATCACCTAGGGTGCGGGCGATTTCAGCAATCATTAAGCGCTGCCCGTAGCGTGGTGTCAGCCCTAGCTTTTCCACCACGTTACGGTAGGCTTGCTGAATATCGTTTTTAAGCGCGTTATCCAGCATGCCCGTTACAGCATGCCTTCCGGCGGATGTTCGCAGGGCAGCTTACCGTTAATGTAGCGCTCAATCTCTGGCAGTGAGAAGGCGTCTTCTTCACCAACAAAGCTGATGGAGACCCCTTTGGCGCCCGCGCGGCCAGTACGGCCAATACGGTGGACGTAATCTTCAGGGTCTTCTGGCAGCGTGTAGTTGATAACGTGACTGACGTCTTCAATATGGATACCGCGACCCGCGACATCGGTGGCGACCAGCACCTGAATCTCTCCCTCGCGGAAGCTTTCCAGCGTTTTAATACGCTGGTTTTGAGGCACATCGCCGGACAGCATAGCCGCGCTGACACCCGCTTTTTTCAGCAGATCGTCAAGCTTGCGCACCAAATCACGGCGGTTACCGAAGACCATGACGCGCTCAAAGCTCTCCTGCTCCAGTAGCTTCACCAGCAGCCGCTGCTTATCGTCATCGGAGACAAGATAGACACGCTGGTCGATATCCGCCTGATTCTCAACGGTCACTTCGATCTCGACATGCGCCGGATCAAGCGTCCATTGGCTCGCCAGATTGAGAATATCGTCGGTGAAAGTGGCCGAGAACAGGAACGTTTGGCGCTCCTCTTTTTTCGGCGTGTAGCGAACAATGCGCTTCACGTCGGGGATGAACCCCATGGAGAGCATACGATCCGCTTCGTCGAGCACCAGCACTTCGGTTTCAGAGAGGTCGATATCACGCTTCTGATGGAAGTCCAGCAGGCGTCCAGGCGTGGCGACCAGGATATCGATCTTCTTGCTCAGGCTATCGCGCTGTTTTTGATAATCCATGCCGCCGACGACACTGGCGACATTAAGCTGAGTAAAGCGCGCAAGCGCCTTGGCGTCTTTCTCGATTTGCAGCGCCAGCTCACGGGTCGGCGCGATGATCAGCGCGCGGGGAGCCCCCGGCTTTTGGCCCTCCGGTGTGGGCTCTTCGAGAAAATAGGCCAACACGGAGATCAAAAAGGCGGCGGTTTTCCCGGTGCCCGTTTGCGCTTTACCGACAATATCGCCACCTAACAGCGTGTGGCGCAGTGCTTCCGCCTGAATGGGCGTGCAGTACTCAAACCCTTGGGCATGAATAGCGCGCATTAGAGGCAGCGGCAGATCAAAGTCATGGAAGCGCCACTTGCCGGCAACGGCGGGCACCTGAAACTGACGAAGATCCCAGTTCGACTGACGACGACGCGGTTTCCGACGACGACGTTTAGGCTTGCGGTTCTGGGCCGATGCTGTGGTCTGTTCCGACTCGCTCATAGGCTGTGTATCTGTCCATTGCTGTGGAGGTTAGGCATCACGAAGTGCGCATTGTACCAGGGGTTGGCGATAAGAGCGCGCCCTGCTGTCGAAGGAGCACGCTTGCCTGTTAGAATGAGGCATACATTAACCCAAGGAGCGCGACATGACGCGTAAGAAAAAGACTCGTTCATTAGCGGATAAAGTGACTATCCGCACTGGTCGCCGCAAAGATTATAAAAAGTGGCGCCATGAGAACCCTGAGCAGGTGACCTCATCGCGCCGCTTTGTGGCTAAAAAGCAGCAGCAGCGCAAACTACAAGCCGTGCGTAAACTAGCGCGCCAGCAAAGCGGTCAGCCGATTGCGATTCACCCTGACAAAGGGGGCGACAACTCATCAGGAGACCCTTCGTAATGCGTTTGGTGTCGTTTAATATCAATGGCATTCGGGCACGGCTACATCAGCTTCAAGCGCTGATCGACACTCAACAACCTGATGTCATTGGCCTACAAGAAACCAAAGTGCAGGATAGTGAATTCCCCGTGGCTGACGTAGAAGCCATGGGCTATCACGTCTTCTATTATGGCCAGAAAGGGCATTACGGCGTTGCGTTACTGTGCCGCCAACAGCCGCAGGCGGTGTTTTACGGCTTTCCTGATGATGAAGAGGATGCGCAGCGCCGCATGATTGGCGTCAAGCTTCTCGCCGACGATGGCGAAGCGGTCACTGTGTGGAACGGCTACTTTCCGCAAGGCGAGAGCATTGATCACCCCACCAAGTTTCCGCACAAAGCACGCTTTTATCAACAGCTCGCACACCTGCTTAATACCCAGCATGCTCCTGAAGAGCGGCTGGCGGTCATGGGTGATTTTAATATCTCACCGGAAGACCAGGATATAGGCATTGGCGAAGCCAACCGTAAACGCTGGCTACGCGAAGGTAAAACCAGCTTCCAGCCCATTGAGCGTGAGTGGCTGGAAGGCATTAAAGCGTGGGGGCTTAGCGACAGCTACCGGCTGTGCCACCCTAATAACAGCGAGTGGTTCAGTTGGTTTGACTACCGTTCTAAAGGGTTTGATCGAGAGCCAAAGCGCGGCCTGCGTATCGACTACATTCTCGTTTCAAAGCCTTTGGCCGAGTGCGTGACAGGCGCAGGCATCGATTACCCGCTACGCGGTATGGAGCGCCCCTCCGACCACGCCCCAACCTGGAGCGACTTTACATTAACGCTCCCTGTTACTCAGTAGTATGTGAAGCAATTAGCAAGAAAATTCAGTAACAAGAAAACAGCCTGCCCCTTGTTTAGCGAAGGGGCTTTTCTTATCAACGAAAATTGGCCAGCCACTCTTCCGCTTGGGTATCCCCAAGATTAGCAGCGGTTGTAAGCGCCACCTCTGCTTGCTCATTTCTCCCCCACCCATAAGCAAGTTGACCCAGCAGGCGCCAGTCATCGGCTGATTGCGTTACTTCAGCGAGCGCTTGCCAAGCGCCCAAGGCATTATCAATATGTTTCGCCTGCTGCCAGGCCGTCGCTCGCAAGCGCAACGTCTCTTCGTTGCTAGGAAGCTCGCCTGTCTCAAGCGCTGCCTCTAAATGCTCCGCGGCACGAGCGGGGGTCCCGCCTGCTAGATGAAGCTGGATAAGAGTAAGGCGCTCATCTGGGGTCGAGAGCTTGCCTAACTGCCACGCCGCCTCCCAGACGGCGGCTGCTACGCCCAACTGGCCTGCCTGCTGGGCAAGCCCGGCTGCCTGACGCCATGCATCGGCTTCGCTCTCAGCGTTTAAGCCCTTCAACAGCCAACTTAGCGCCTGCTCATTCTCTCCTGTGTGCCGTAGCACAACATTCGTGAGCGTTTGTTGTTCAGCGCTGAGATCCCCTTGCTCTAGCAGCGGCACCAGCCACTCTAACGCAGCCTCCCAGCGCTCCTCTTCGGCCAGCATTCGCACCAACAGCCACGCCGTTTCTGCGTAACGCTCATTGCCCGAGGACTCTGACAACCACTGTTCGAACAGAGCAATGGCCTCATCACGCTCTCCGGCTGCACGGCGCAGCAACGCCTCATCGCGCAGCCAGCGGCGTACCTGGCTATCGGGAACGCTCGGGCGTTGGCGAGCGCTGGCCAATTCATCGGCGGCCGCAAGGTTTTCCCCCCGGCGCACAAGGGCGCTTGCCGCTAACTGGTGATAAAGCGCGCTGGCCCACTGGTCGGCCCGGTTACCGCCAGCCAGCCGCTCAGACTGGGAACGCGCATGGCTAATAATACGGCTTAACACCTCTGGATCTGCCGAACCGCTTGCTTGGCTTGCTAACTGGCTTTGCAACCCGTTCAGGTCTTGAATAATGTCACCGGGCAGCGGCTCATTGGCCACGGCAGTAGCGCTCATAGCGCTCAGTAACATGATGGCGACCCAACGCTGCATCCCCTTCCCCCGGCTAATATCGTTCACTGGCCTGCTTGGCGATTTTTCTCTACGAGACATGTCACCGCTACCTTAACTGGAACTCAATACGCTGGGTGGCGCGACGTAGCTGCTGGCTGGGTTCGAACTGCCAACGCGCAATCGCTTCGCGGGCGGCGTCTTCGAAGACCCGACGAGGCTGGGCATTGGTCACCCGAATAGAGCTACCGTCGACACTACCGTTACGCTGAATGACGAACTCCACCTCCACAAACCCCTCCATGCCACGACGCTGAGCACGGGGTGGATACGACGGGTTAACGCGATTCGTCGGCGCCACCTGCCCAACGCTCACCGGTTCATTGGAGGGCGCAGGCTCAGCGGCCGGTGCTGCGTCGCGCTGGGCAGCGGCGGGCTCAGGGGATGGCGCTGCCGTTTCTGCTGGCTCGGGCGAGGGTTCCGGCGCAGGTTCAGGAGCTGGCTGTGGTTGCGGTGTGGGTTCGGGCTGAGCCTCGGTCAGCTCGGGCAGCTCGCTTTCTAACTCGACGGGCTCTACCGGCGCGTCAGGCAGCTCTACCTCGGGCAACGCAATCGTACTGGTGGCCACTGGTGCAGGCGCGGGAGTCGGCATGGGCGGAGGCGCGGGTGCTGCTTGCGCAGGCGCGGGAGGCGGTGCCTCCTGTTCGGGCGCCACCTCCGGTGCTTCCACCATGGTCATGGACATCGTCATAATGGGCTCATCGACTTGCTGTTCAGGTGGTGCCACCAGCAGCGCCAGCATCCAGAAGAGTCCAACGGCCAGGGCAATACCGCCTAGCATCGACAACGCATGACGCATCATGGCGCGCTCCGGCTCGCTGCCACGGCGACCTGCTCGACCCCTGCCTGCTGGAGACGATCCATAACCTCAATCAGCACACCCGTGGTGGACTCTCGATCGGCTTGAATAACCACCGACCCTTCACCACTGAGCATTCCGGCCACCTGCTGGCCAACACGATGTAGATCTACCGGCTGGCCATCTACCCATACCGCTCCTTCCGGCGTGACAGCAATCAGCACCTGAGCATCGGGGCGGGGTGTGGCCGCCGACGCTTCGGGGCGGTCAATCTCCACCCCGCTCTCCTTGATAAAGCTGGTCGTGACGATAAAGAAGATCAGCATAATGAACACCACATCCAGCATCGGCGTTAAGTTCACCTCATTGCTGTCGTCGGCAGCCTCTATAGAACGGCGTCTACGCATCACTCTCCTCCAAGGCACGCGCTAAGCGGTCATGCAAACGCTGGTCTTCGCGACGGATAACGTGCTCTAAACGGCTAATAAACAGCATACCCACGACCGCAATGGCCATTCCCGTTAAGGTAGGCAGCGTTGCCCGGGCAACGCCATCGGCCATGGCCCTGGCTTGGTGGGTATCACTCATCGAAAGGCTATCAAAAACGGCGATCATACCGGTGACGGTGCCCAACAGCCCCAATAGCGGACAGAGCACCACCAGCAGTTTGATCCAGGGCAGTGGGCGGCGAAGCTTGGCTACCAAGGCCGCACTCCATACATGACGTAGCGTACGCGCACTCCAACTGCGGTGGTCGCTTCGGGCTGCCCAGCGACGAACCAGTTCATGGCGCGCGCGCCGCCAACTGATACGGTAGTACCACCAGCGCTCAATCGCCATGGCGAACACCACCACCGCCACCAGCGCAAGCACGACTAGCACAGCGCCGCCCGCCTCTAACAGCCGCTCTACTGGCTCTAGCCAAAGGGGTAAGGTCGGCATGCTAGTTCACCGTTTGCCCAGAAAGAGTGAACTGCGCTTCCAGATGGTCGGCCAACGTGGCGCTGGCTTCGCCTTCAATCACCTGAGTAATAAAACGGCTGCGACTAGAGAGTGCCGTTTGGGCAAACAGCAGCGGCACAGCGGTTACCAAGCCCAGCACAGTGGTCACCAACGCCTGGCTGATACCACCAGCCATTAGCTGCGGGTCGCCCGTTCCAAATACCGTAATGGCTTGGAAGGTCACGATCATGCCTGTCACGGTACCCAGTAGCCCCAGCAGAGGTGCAATGGCGGCCAGTAATTTAACGATAGGCTGACCACGCTCAATCTTCGGCAACTCGGCCAGCACCGCCTCATCTAGCCTCGCTTCGAGCGCTTCTGGCGTTTGGTGCTTATCCATCTCTTTAAAGCGTTCTAACACGCGACCAAGCGGATTATCTTTGCTTGGCTGATCCAAGTTTTGGCGCTGGCGGCGCACACGCGCACTCACCGTCAGTAGGTAAATATACTGAGCTAACGCAACCAGCAGCCCGATACCACCGAGCACGACAACGACGTAACCGACGTAGCCTCCTTGCTGAAAGCGCTCCCAGAGCGTGGGCTGTTGCGCCAACGCTTCCAGAACACTGCCTTGCGTGGGGTCAATGGCAAATTCACGGCTCTCGCCCTGATGGTAAGCCGCTAACAGGTCGCTGATTGCTGTTGGCGTGCGCGGCACTTCGGCGAGGCTGCTCTCTGCGTCTTGCCCCTTTCTAAGCAGCGCAGACTCGGTAAAGGCAGCAAAATCACCCAGCCGCACGACGCTATGTGACTCTATGTCGCCGCTTGCATCCGCCACCGGCAGCTCGAGACGCTCGGCACGACCGGTATTCACAGTGAGTGTTGCCAGGCTATCCACCACGGCCTCAATTTGTGAGCGCTCCAGAACGTCGACATCATTAAGGCGCGGCGGCAGCGCATCTGCCTCTAGCGTTAGCCAGCTATCGCCGCCTAGATCATTGCGAATTTCTTCACTGTGACGGGCAAGATCTGCTAGCAATGAGGTTAACGCTTCTCCCTGCTCCTCTTGCCGCTGGGCAAGCGCTTGGGCCTGCTCGCTTTGCTCATCCTGCTGCGCTTCAAGGGCTGCCTGCTCTTCTTCAGCCGCCTCATGGGCAGCGCGTGCTTCCTCCAAGGCGGCTTCCAGGCCATCTTGATCTTCTAAGAATGACTGCAGCCGCGCCTGATCACGCGCTTGGGCAGCCTCTCGGGCCTCCCTTAGCGACCCAAGTTCATCGCTTTGGGCCATGGCAGCGCTGCTCGTTAATGTGCCAACCAGTAACGTTAGGCAAAGCCATGCTTTTGGGCGAGAGAATAGACTCATGGCTGGCCCCCTTGGTCATTGGCAGTAATAGAAAGTGGTAGTTGCAGAAGCTCCGGCGTGCGCTGATCATTAACGATGCGCAGGCCGTTGCGTACCTGACGGCGAGCGGGTTCGTCTAACGCCAGCCATTCACCGCTCTCTTTATCCCATACGCCACCTTCGCGACCATCGGGCGTCAGGTAGTAAAAGCCAATACGGCCAATGCGCAGGTACTCCACCTCTCTTGGCGACGCTCCCTCCATCACCAACCGGCCTCGCCAACTATCCACTTCACGGCCATAGGCCAGCTCAGCGCGCCAGGCTTCGAGCAAGCTGGCAATGCGTTCAGCGCTGCCTGCCTCGGGATTACCGGCGGATTCCACCCGGGCGAGGCGTTCATCGGTTAAGAAAGGTAGATCTGACTCGATCCAACGGGCTAGCTGCTCGGCCATGTCCTGCTCAATCATGGGCAGCGCATCACGGGTATCGCTTAACGTATCAAGCGCTTGGCTTAATCGCTGCTGGCGCTCGGCTTCGCTAGCCAGGCGGCTACTGAGCGTTGCGTTAGTAGTTTCCATCTGGCGGGTTTCCCGCTCTAGGCGGCGCAACTCTTCAATGGCGGAACGCGTAGCTTCATCCGCGCTGTTAATTTGCTGCTGCAGTTCAGACTGGGTTTGCTGGGCCTCGACACTTTGGGCCGCTTGATCCATTGTCTCATCACTTGCCATCAGCGTACCGCTGGCCAGCACTCCGGCAAGCCAGCACCCACGCAAGGCAAAGAAAGGCCTTTTCAGCACGTTATGTCTCCGTCACTGCTTAACGCGCCCTCACGAACGGCGCGCTAAAACTCATTAGGTATAAGAACGATTTGCGTTTAACGCGTGCAGTGTATAGCGTAACACTAATAGAATAAATGACAATATTTATCATTAACATCCACCAACAGTCTGGCGGGAGTTGCGCGCATAAAAAACGGGAGCCATAAGCTCCCGTAGAGAACGTAACGACAGCAGTGCTTAAAACGCCCAGTCGTCGTCTTCTGTGGCGACCGCTTTACCAATGACATAGGAAGAGCCAGACCCTGAGAAGAAGTCGTGGTTCTCATCCGCGCTGGGTGACAGTGCGGCCATGATCGTCGGGTCAACGTCCGTCACGCTGCTGGGGAACAGCGGCTCAAAGCCCAAGTTCATCAGGGCTTTGTTGGCGTTGTAGTGAAGGAATTTCTTCACATCTTCCGACAGACCCACTTCATCATACAGCGACTCGGTGTAGCGAACTTCGTTGTCGTAAAGCTCCAGCAGCAGCTCGTAAGCGTAATCTTTGACTTCCTGCTGTCGCTCGGGCGTCTCTTCTGCCAGCGCCTGCTGGAATTTGTAGCCCACGTAGTAACCATGCACCGCTTCATCGCGAATGATCAAACGAATCAGGTCGGCCGTGTTGGTCAGCTTGGCATGACTGGACCAGTACATGGGCAAGTAGAAGCCGGAGTAGAACAGGAACGACTCCAGGAAAACGCTCGCCACCTTGCGCATCAGCGGATCGTCGGAGCGGTAGCGCTTCAGGATGAGCTCCGACTTCATCTGTAGCGTCGGATTCTCCTCACTCCAGCGGAACGCGTCGTCTACATCACGCGTTGCACACAGCGTCGAGAAAATCGAGCTGTAGGAGCGCGCATGCACAGATTCCATAAAGGCGATATTGGTGTATACCGCTTCTTCATGAGGAGTGCGGGCATCTTCCATCAGCACAGGCGCACCCACGCTGCTTTGAATGGTGTCCAGCAGCGTCAGACCCGTAAATACGCGGATAGTAAGCTGCTTCTCTTGCTGCGTCAGCGTGTTCCACGACTGAATATCATTAGAGAGCGGCACTTTTTCCGGCAACCAGAAGTTACTGGTCAGACGGTTCCATACCTCAAGGTCTTTATCGTCTTGAAGGCGGTTCCAGTTAATCGCATTCACTCGCGACAAACGTTGCATCATCGTCATCAGAGTTCTCTCACAAACATCTTCTTAAAAGCGTATCCGAGGTTACAGCGTACAGGAGACGCAACCCTCTACCTCGGTGCCCTCAAGCGCACTTTGGCGTAAGCGAATGTAGTAAAGCGTCTTAATACCTTTACGCCATGCGTAAATTTGCGCCTTGTTGATATCCCGCGTGGTGGCTGTATCCGGGAAGAACAGCGTCAACGAGAGGCCTTGGTCAACGTGCTTGGACGCCTCCGCGTAGGTATCGATAATTTTTTCAGGACCGATTTCGTAAGCATCCTGGAAGTAATCGAAATTCGCTTCGTTCAAGAATGGCGCTGGGTAGTAAACGCGACCCAGCTTGCCCTCTTTACGGATCTCGATCTTCGCCGCCACCGGGTGAATGCTGGAGGTGGAGTGGTTGATGTACGAGATAGAACCAGTCGGCGGTACCGCTTGAAGGTTACGGTTGTATAGGCCGTGCGCCATCACCGAGGCTTTCAGCGCTTGCCAATCGTCTTGCGTGGGCAATGCAATACCGCTGCGCTCGAAAAGCTGACGGACTTTCTCGGTACGCGGCAGCCACGCCTGGTCGGTGTACTTATCGAAGAACGTACCCGATGCATAGGTAGAGTCTGCGAACCCGGCAAAGGTCTCACCGTGTTCGATGGCCAACTGGTTCGACGCACGAATGGCATGGAAGGCAACGCAGTAGAAGTACAGGTTCGTGAAGTCCAACCCTTCTTCTGAGCCGTAATAAATATGCTCGCGAGCCAGGAAGCCATGCAGGTTCATCTGGCCAAGACCGATGGCGCGCGATTTGGCATTACCCTCGGCGATGGAGGGAACGCTGCGCAGATTACTCATTTCAGACACGGCGGTCAGACCGCGAATGGCGATCTCGACGCTGGTGCCGATATCACCGGAATCCATCACCTTGGCGATGTTCATCGAGCCGAGGTTACAAGAGATATCTTGTCCTACCTGACGGTAGCCCAAGTCGTCGTCGTACTCGGTCGGCGTGTTGACCTGCAGAATCTCGGAGCACAGGTTACTCATGTTGATACGGCCTGCAATCGGGTTGGCGCGGTTGACCGTATCTTCGAACATGATATACGGGTAGCCAGACTCGAACTGCAGCTCGGCCAGGGTTTGGAAGAAGGCGCGAGCATTGATCTTGTGCTTGCGAATACGCGCGTCGGCCACCATTTCATGGTACTTCTCGGTCACACTGATATCGCCAAACGGCACGCCGTAGACGCGCTCGACATCGTAGGGCGAGAAGAGGTACATGTCGTCGTTGCGCTTGGCCAGCTCGAACGTGATATCGGGAATGGTCACGCCCAGCGACAGCGTTTTGATGCGGATTTTTTCGTCCGCGTTTTCACGCTTGGTGTCCAAAAAGCGCAGAATGTCCGGGTGGTGGGCGTTGAGATAGACCGCTCCGGCACCTTGACGCGCACCTAGCTGATTGGCGTAGGAGAACGCGTCTTCCAGCAGTTTCATGATCGGAATGATGCCCGACGACTGGTTCTCGATACGCTTGATCGGCGCGCCGGATTCGCGAATGTTGCTGAGCAGGAAGGCCACGCCGCCGCCACGCTTGGAGAGCTGCAGCGCGGAGTTGATGGAACGCCCGATGGACTCCATATTGTCTTCGATACGCAGCAAGAAGCAAGAGACCAGCTCGCCTCGCTGGCGCTTACCACAGTTTAGGAAGGTGGGCGTCGCAGGCTGGAAGCGGCCGCTGATGATCTCGTCGACTAGCGACTTGGCCAGCGCTTCATCGCCACGCGCTAGCGTGAGCGCCACCATGCAAACCCGGTCTTCATACCGCTCGAGATAACGTTTGCCGTCGAAGGTTTTGAGCGTGTAGCTGGTGTAGTACTTGAACGCACCCAAGAAGCTCGGGAAGCGGAATTTGTACGCATACGCCTGCTCGAACAGCGCTTTGACAAACGTAAAGCTGTACTGCGCCAGCACGTCGGCTTCGTAGTACTGCTCTTCCACCAGGTAGTCCAACTTCTCTTCCAAGGAGTGGAAGAACACGGTGTTCTGATTGACGTGCTGCAAGAAGTACTGGCGCGCCGCTTCGCGGTCTTTATCCAACTGCAGTTCGCCGTTGGCACCGTACAGGTTCAACATCGCATTCAGCGCATGGTAATCCAGCGTGCGCGCCTCGGTGGCTCCCGCAGCAGGGCGTTGATCTGCCGAGTTTTTTGCAGCTACGTTCTTAGAGACTGAGCTTGACGTTTCCAAAACTCTTCTACTCCTTTGCGGACCTTGGCGACATCGTCATCGGTACCAAACAATTCAAAACGATAAAGCAGCGGCACTTGGCACTTTTGGGCAATGATTCGCCCCGCCAAAGCGTATGCGTCACCAAAATTAGTATTACCAGCAGCAATGACACCTCGTAAGAGGTGTCGGTTGTGCTCGTCATTTAAAAACCGAATAACCTGCTTTGGCACAGCCCCATTGGCCGAGCCACCTCCGTAGGTGGGGGTAACCAATATGTAGGGCTGCTCAATGCGTAGCGTCGGGGCTTCACGATGTAACGGCAGCCGCTGTGCACTTAAACCAAGCTTTTCAATAAAGCGATGGGTGTTGCCTGACTTGGTGGAAAAATAGACCAGCGTACCTGCCTGCTCGGCTTCCACGTCAGCAGCGTGCATGGGTGACGATTACGCCAACGCTTGGATGCGGTCCGGACGGAAGCCCGACCAGTGCTCTTCACCGACGACCACGACAGGCAGCTGGCGGTAACCCAGCGCTTCGACTTCTGCTTGAGCACCCGTTTCGGCGGTAATGTCGATGACGGTGTAATCAAGGCCTTGCTTATCCAGCGCGCGATAGGTGGCTGTACACTGTACACAGGCAGGCTTGCTATAAATTTGGATTTCCATGGCTATTTCCCCTTTTCATAGCGGCAATTTTCAGGTAGTGCGCAGCGCTTGCTCTACCCCTCTAAAAGTCACCACGCATACTATATATAGACTAAGAGAAAATCAATTTCAGCATATATGGTATTTTTTCATCCACAGGTTATGGACAGCTCATGCCCAGCGCTATACCCAGAATCGAGTAGGAGGGGGAGTCGCCTCCCCCGTCCTCTCACACCACCGGGCAAACGGATCCGTACCACGGCGGTTCCTGTCCCCCATTATCGGGCTGAGCTTCGTTCCGCTGAATTCGCTCGCCTGTGTGCTCTGAGCGCTTCGACAGTCTTTGGGCTTCCGGCCCGCCATACAGTTATCGAGAGCCCTCCGGGGAGGCTTCTGCTCGTACACATCAGAGAGTGGTCAACTATCCACTCGTGACAGGTTCAGCCCTTCAGCTCTTGGTTAGAGAGCCTAATATGGCCTCTGCTGACTCCTGTTCGCCCATCCCGACACCTCACGGTGTCGGTAGCCAGTGGC